>NZ_JBFAXQ010000004.1:0-443751 GCF_040680855.1 Kribbella sp. NPDC051952 | reverse complement strand
GGTTAATGCTAAATTTCGGCATTGACTTTCGGCACGCTGTTGAGTTCTCAAGAATCGGACGCACACCGCGCTTCAGACTTTCGTTTGAAGCTCCGGGGCAACTCGCCCAACTTTACTGTTTCGTCCGGGGCCGGTCAAATCGGCCTCTTTCGTCCCAGTCCCCCTGCGCGACTCAGTGACCGAAACCCACCGGGGCGTGTTTCGGTTGCCAAGACCTTCAGGGAGTTTGTTGAAGCTGCCGGCCGCTTTCGCGTCCCGCGCCTCGCTCCAACAAGAAGAACATTACTGACATTCGCGGTGCAGATGCAAATCGGGGTCCCGGACCCTGTCCGGAGTCCCTGACAGCTGCCCTCAGAGCCGATCATCCGGCCCTGACGCAACGCAGTGCTCGTCCCTCTGGTCACATCACTCACTCACGTCTCCGCGAGCGACATCTCCATAGTCCCGCACCGCACAAACGGTTTTGGCGGGCCTACGACGTACTAGAGCTGACGAGGTGGGAGCCGGTCAGCCGACTCCCACCTGTCACGTACCGCGCCGCTCAGCAGACGCCTCTCGGCGAGTGGCCGCTCGTAGCGGCTGAGGTTGAGGCCCGGGGTCATGAAACCGAGCGGCATGTAGTTGTAACCGGGCCGCCCCCACACCTATTCCCGGGTGCAGCCGAACTCGGCGTCGCCCTGGCCGAAGATCAGCCGGCCCTCGCGTACCTCGAACGTGGACACCGTGTTCATCGAGCTGAAGCCGGTGGCCGAGTGCGCCGTGAAGTTCATCGGAGCCTGGCCTTCGAACGTCACCTCGAGCCCACTCCCCCGCCGTTCGACCGAGAACGCGACCCTGTCGTCCAGCCGGTACGCACCGACCAGTCCGTCGAGTACGTCGTCGGCCGGCAACTCCGGGAACGCGACGTCGTCCGGGTACCCATCCCAGCCGTACGTTGACGTGGCCCGGGCGAATGCTCTCGGCAAAACCCAACTGCCGTGCTCGCCGTTCGTCATCATCGCCGCGCCCTGGCCTGTGTCCCGGAACGCCAGGAGATGGCACCGGTAGCCCGTGTTACTCCCGCCGTGGCCGAACCGCAGCCCGGAGTCGCCGAGGAAGACGCCAAGCCCCAGCGCCGTCAGCCCGCCGATGCGGTCTGTGGCGGCTGTCTGGGGAGTCAACATCTCGCGAGCAAGCCCATGGGACAGGATGTCTTCGGCTCCGGCGTACGCACGCTGAACTCCGATGGCGAACCTGGCGAGGTCAGTAGGCGTGGTCCACAATCCCGCCGTGGCCAGCTGCGGGTAGGTGTGCCACCGGCCTTCGAGTGGGTTGCCGAGTTCGTCATGGCCAGTCGCAGTTCGCGCATGTAGGTCTTTCGGCAGCGGCTGGGCGTAGTCACTGTCCGACATCCCGAGCGGTTGCAGCACCAGCTCTTGCGCCAACTCTCGGAACGGCTTGTGTGTCACGTCCTCAAGCAACTGCTGCATGACGAGGGTGCCGCCTCCGGAGTACCTGAACTGCGTCCCTGGAACGAGGTCGACACGAACGCCCGTGTACGCCGGTCGCACGCCGTTGAGGACCTGCACAGTCGTCGGCACGTCCTCGTCGTACGGGTATCCCGGGACGCCGGACACCGTCATACCCGCGGTGTGACTAGCGAGCTGTCGCAGTGTGACCCTCGGCTGCCAGCCGTCCAGCGATGGGACCTGCCAGGACGTGAGCTTCTGATTCACATCCTCGTCGAGGTCGAGCAGACCACGATCGACCAGCCTGAGCATCGCCAGTACGGCAACCGGCTTGCTGATCGAGGCCGCCTGGAACAACGTGTTCGGCGCGACGGCCGTAGTGCCGCCTGCCTCGATCACCCCAGCCGTGCCGGTCTGCGTGATCTCGCCATCCTCGATCACTGCCCAGCTCGCGCCGGGCACGCTGAACCTCTCGAGGTCCTGCTCGATCTCCTCACGCACCACGTCAGCGTTCCTCCCTCGGCTCCGTCGTTCGGAGCCTCGGGAGGAACGGTACGGCGGACCAGGTTCGCCGCTAGGTGCGATTACCTCGACGGCTGCGGTGCTTCGCAGTCGATCTTCGGGTTGGCTCCGAGGTAGTTGAGTGGGCCGGCGATGATCGTGACCAGCGTCGTGCTCACCTTCGCGCAGGTCGCACTGGAACCTGAGAAATAGTTTCGTTGTGCCGCGGCGGCCAAGCCGATGACCAGCCAGATCACAACGATGATCGCTAGGGTGCGGGTTCCGGTCGTAGATGCTCTACGAGTGGGCATATCTATCTCCTGGGTCGGGCGCTTCCCCGTGCGGATCGACGCCTACCGGTGCCCGCCGCGCGCCGGCCGGAAACTCACACCTCACGGAACTCGTAGTACGGCTTGATGTGCTTGTTGATGTACGCGCCGATACTCGGGGCGGCCAGCAGCGCGGCGTACGTCGGCTGCGGGACCTCGAAGTATTGGTACACGGAACCGTTGACGTACTCGAGCTCCAATGTGCCGTCGGACCAGCCGATCGATCGCACACTCGACGAATTCACCGGGCGTCGCCTCATCCGCAGCTCCCTTCGGTACGTCGTGCTGCGCAGCCGCCAGTGTGCACCCGGGCATCAGTGCGCCGCTGATCGCTCCGGCCCTTCGGTTTCCAGCCGTGCGAGCGCGCGGGCCAGATCGCCGAGCGCCGTGTGGAGCTGGACCACCACCGAATCGTCGAGCGGTATGCGGCGCTGGTCCAGGCCGAGGGTGGCCGTGAATCTGACCCGGGCGTCCGGCGACGCCTCGTTGAGTGAGGTGTCGAGGAGGCCCTGAAGATGTTCGCTGGGCACCATCTCCGGTCTCTCGCTCCATTTGGTGACCGTGCGTGGCGAGACGCCGAGGCGCTCCGCGAACGCCTCGTTGGTCAGCCGCAGTGCCGTACGCAAGGCATGCGCGTGCCGGCCGGTCCATTTCTCGATGACTGTCATCGGTTCACTCCTTGCGTGTCGACTACTCCCTGCAATGAGAATATGGCGATTCGGTCACGATCGGCGGGCAGAATTTTTGCCCTGTGGATACCGGTTCAGTTCCTGGTGAGGCCGCCGTGGCGCCGGTTGACTTCTGCCATGGACGAGATCAGTGGTAGAACCGCGACGCTGCTGCGGACCCCGCGACGGCGTCATCTGAAAGTCGCGAACAAGTCCGGGCCACGCTGCTTCCAGCTGGTCCGCCACGTCGACGTCTCCGGCATCAGCGGAACGGGCGTCGTCGCAGAAGGAGTTGAGTGGTCGGACGGGACGATCGCCCTGCACTGGGGCGGGCGATACCCGACCACCACGGTCTGGCCGGACGGTGTCGAGGCGCTCCTCAGCATCCACGGTCATAACGGCGCGAGCACGATCCGATGGCTGGACGAGTGAGCATGCGCACCCGATCACGGTGGGGCGGGCCCACCCTGCAGCCGGCCCGCCTCACCGGCCTACCCGCACTCCTACTCCGAATAGAACTGTTCGCGGTATTCGCCATTCGCGTCTTTCGCCGCGGATCCGTTCAGTTCGGACTTGGCCGCGCCGGCCCTGGCCCGGTCTTTCTGGGCGCCGGCGTGCCGAGGGACGGGCCGCTGCTGCGACTCGTCCGTCGGATCTCCGGCGTCGTCGTCCTCATCGAGCTCGTCGATCGCGGCACTGAAGGCGATCTCGGCGCGCGTCGGTTGAGGTCGCTCGATCGCTTCGGCCGAGGTACGTCGGACCGGGAGATCGTTGGCGGCCGCGGACAGCTCGGTGAGCGTGTCGAGGAGGCCGACGGCGTTCTCGACCTCGCCAGGATGGTTGACCATCCACCAGACCGCGGCCGATCCAGGCGTGGCGAAGACGTCGTCCTTCAGATACGCGCGCTTGTCCTGCTCCATCCGGCGTTCGAGCAGAGTCGCCTGCTCCCGGCGGTGCAGGGCAGCCAGATGCTGAAGGTGCTTCTGATCCGCGTCAGGCAACCGCAACCGCACTTCGGTGGCCCAGCTACGGACCTGTCCCTTCTCATCGAGCGCGGGTTCGCCGAGAAGGGCGGCCAAGCGGTGCTGGTTCAGCGACTCCTCGGTGACCTGCTGCCTCGCGGTCAAGGACCGGGCGCGGTCCAGCAGCGCATCGACCGCAACCGCGCCAAGGTCGGCGTGCCGAGATCCCGACAACACCGTGGACCACTGCACGACCGCCGAGAAGCTGAACTGGAAGTCCGGCGACGCGGACGGCAGCCGTACGTCGGCCACTGTCCGCGACGGTGGCCCGGAGAACACGGGCTCCCGATCCGGCAGTACGACGGACGGGGCCGGCGCTGGCTTGGTCACGACGGGACGGGGTTCGTCGGGCTGCCTCCAGACCACGGCGAGCAGCACGAGCAAGACCACAGTCAGTACGACCGCGGCCCATCCCGGCAGGCCGACGATCAGCGCTACGACGTACAGAACCAGCACAATCGCGGCAGCCGTCAGGAGGGAGTTCCGGTGCAGCTTCATGGTGGCGTTCCTTCACCGCGTCGGGCGGAGGTCAGCAGGTCGGCCAATGCGCACCGGACGGCTTCCCCGTCCTCACACCATCCAGGTCACCGGCAACCCAGACCACGGACTGCGCCCCACGACGAGCCCACAAAAAGTTTCACACAGCTCACCCAAAGTAGTCACCGCACGCGTGTCGGTCAGCCGGTGAGGGAGCGGAGGGCCCGTCGGGAGGGGGTGAGGAGGACGGGTTTGTAGGGGCAGCGGGCGTCGGTGAGGGTTTCGTAGGCGCGGATGGCTCGGTTGGCGGCGTCCCAGCCTTGCTCGGCCGGGCTGCGGCCGAGGCCGCGGTTGCGGACAAGCGCGCCGTAGAAGGCCGAGCAGAAGACGGTCGCCTCATACCAGCCGATGACATTGCTGGTGCCGATGTAGGTGATGTCGTCCTGGAGGCAGTCCCGGATCGCGCGCTGCCACTTGCCGATACCGGTTTTGCAGCCGTCGGCGATGACGACACCGCTGGCGATCCCCCACTGGCGGTCCAGGAACCAGTCGGCGAGCGAGCGCAGGGAGACCTGGGTCTTGCCGTCGGTCGACAGGAAGGAGGGCTCCTCACTGTGGTCACCGTGTGCCATCACATGCAGCACCGTCGAGGGAGTGGTCAGAGCGGAGAAGGCGGTCTCGTGGTCCCGGGTGCGGACGAAGTTCACGTCGATCACCGGCTGGTCCCAGCCCGCGTTGATGTTCCCCGTGATGCCCTGCACGAAGCTCATCGACGCGTCGAACGAGCTGTCCAGACCGAGGTCCACCAGAGTGATCAGCCGATTCTTCATTCGCCCACCCCTCCCACGTGTTTCATGGCCCCGTCGCACCATGATGACCCACGGATCCGACACTTCGCGCCCCTGTCCACCGGTGCTGAGGCCGGCGGTCCGGACCGTACGACGTACGACGGGATCGAGCCGTCCGAGTGGCGGGCGCGGACCGTGATCGACGTACGGTGTCGGGCAGCGGCCGTCGAAGGAGGAGACGCATGAGCCAGGTTCCGACGATCACGTTGAGTCACGGCGCGGAGATGCCACGGGTCGGGTTGGGAACGTCGCCGTTGAACGACGCGGATGCCGAGCGGTCGGTCAGTACGGCGCTCGAACTCGGGTATCGACTGGTGGACACGGCGGAGAACTACCGCAACGAGGTCGGCGTCGGACGTGCCCTGCGGGGTGTGCCTCGCGACGAGGTGTTCCTGACGTCGAAGTTCAACAAGCGGTGGCACAGCGTCGAGGGTGCCCGGACCGCGTTCGAGGCGAGCGCGGAGAAGCTGGGCGTGGAGTATCTCGATCTGCTGCTGATCCACTGGCCGAATCCGGAGCAGGATCGGTACGTCGATGCCTGGCGAGGGCTGCTCGAGCTGCGCGAGGCAGGGCTGGTCCGGGCGATCGGTACATCGAACTTCAAGCCGGCTCACCTGCAGCGGTTGATCGACGAGACCGGAGAGGCGCCGGAGGTGAACCAGGTGCAGCTGAGTCCGGTGTGGGCGAAGGCAGCCGAGCGCGAGTTCCACGCGGCACACGGGATCGTCACCGAGGCCTGGAGTCCGCTCGGGAAGGGCACCGACCTGCTGAGTCACCCGACAGTGCAGGACATCGCCAAGACGCACGGGAAGGCGCCGGGTCAGGTCGTCCTGCGGTGGGAGACGCAACAGGACGTCGTACCCATCCCGAAGTCTGCCGACCGCGGCCGGCTCGCGGAGAACCTGGCCGTCTTCGACTTCGAGCTCAGCCCGGAGGAGCTAGCAAGCCTCACCGCGCTGGACGGCACATCGACCAAGCCTGCCGCCGACTCCGACCGCTCCGGCCACTGAACCCGAGCCGCTGAGGTTAGAGGTTGAGGAGTTCGGCGAGGGTTTCGCCGAGGACCTGGGCTCGTACGGCGGCGGAGGTGGTGACGCGTTCGACGGTCAGGCGGGACAGGTAGGGGTCGCCGTACGGGGCGTCGGAGCCGAAGAGGGTGCGGTCGGGGATCTCCGTGATGGCCAGGCGGACGGCGAAGATGTTCGCGGTGGACAGCTCCAAGTACATGGATGGGGTGTCGCGAACGAGTCCGATCGCGGTGAGCCAATTGAGTCCACCTAGTTGGCTGATCACCAACGGGACGTTCAAAGCGCCTCGAGAGCTGGGCCAAGTCCGCGAGGTCGTCGACAGTTGGTCCGAATCCGTGCACGACGACAGGCAGTCCGCCGTGGTCGGCTGCGGCCTGGAGGACCGGCTCGATGCGGGCAGCCTGTCCAGGCCCCGGAGTCAGCTCACCGATGCCTCGGTAGCCGCGAGCAACAAACTCTTCCCCGACGACCGCGGCAATCTCGTCGGCCGGCAGATCGAGGTCGACCTTGCCGAAGCCCATGAAGCGGTCGGGGTACGCGGCGATCGCGGCATCGAGTTCCTGCCAGGCCGCGACGTACGCCGTACTGCTGCTGGGGCCGCCGCTGACAGTCTCGGACAGGATGCCGAATTCGCGTCGGAGGCCCGCAAGATCGGTGGCGCGCTCGGGATGTGGCCGTGTGCCGAACAGCACAGCCCGGTCCACGTCGGCCTCGTCGAGCAGGGCAATGTGAGTCTCAACTGGATCGTGGACATGGCTGTGGGCGTCGATGATCAACTAATTCTCCTGATCCGAAGGAATGTGACGGTCAGGATCAAGGGTTGAACGTTGACATGGTGGCAAGGTCAAGCTCAGGAGCGGGGATGTTGATCGGGCAGTTGGCGAAGCGGACCGAGACCAGCGAGCGGTTGCTCCGGTACTACGAACGGGTCGGACTGCTCGAGTCGCGACGGCAGGCGAACGGATACCGCGAGTACGACGAAGCCGCCGAGGCCACCGTCCGCCAGATCCGTCTCCTGCTCGCCGCCGGGCTGTCCACGAGCACCATCAAGCAGATCTTGCCGTGCGCACACACGGACGGCTCGCTCACTCCCTGCCCCGGTGTGCTGGACAGACTCCGCACACACCTCGGCCGGCTCGACGACCGCGCTGACGAACTCGCGCGCGCTCGCATCACCCTCCAGAACACCATCGCCACCACCGAAGGCCGCTCCACCACCATCACCATGGCGTAAGACGAGCAACGCCGAGGTGGGCACCCGACGGACGGCGTGAGGCGGGCAGGGCCGAAGGTGGAGGTCCTGAGGCCGCAGGTGGAGGCCGCCCGCACGGGAGGCCCTGGACCCGCACGTGGAGGCCCTGGACCGCCGGTGTCAGGTGAGGGTGCAGGTGGTGTTGTTCTTGCCGTGCATCCAGAGGAGGACGTCGAGGATGCGGAGGGCTGAGAGGTCGAACGGGACCTTGAGGTCGTCGCGCAGGGACAGCAGGTGTGGGTGTAGGCCGGGGTCTTGCTGGAGGTGGGCTCGCAAGGGTTCCCACCACCTGTTGGAGCCGATCACCTCTGCGATAACGGAGTCGTAGATCGGACGCAGGCGAGGTCGCTTGCGGGCGTAGAGCTTGCTGGCGGTGGTCGGGCCGACGGAAGGCAGCGCGTCGAGCATGCCCCACAGGCGCCACCCGACCCAGTCCTCGGCCCACGGCGTCCGTTCCTCAACGAGGTCGCGGTCGGGGCCCAGTTCCTCGAGGAGTTCCGCGAAATCGTCGGCGAGGGTGTCCAACAGCGCCTCCGCGGCCAGCGGCGGAACGCTGACCGAGAGGAAGGACACGGCCACCAGATCGTCCGCGGTGAAGCGGTTATGCGAGCTGCCCCGGGTGCCCGCGCTGTCCCACGTGTCGAAGCGAGCCCCGGCGTACCGATGCGCTTCGTGCCCGTTCAGTCCGTAGTAACAGGACAGGACTCTGACCGCGTCGGCCCGCCGCCCGACATCCACCAACGACGGCAGCTCCATCGAACCTCTCACGTTCCAGACGCACCTCGGCCCCCGGGGAAAGTGGGAAGTTCCCGGGGGCCGTAGTGCTATCAGTTGGTGGGTCAGCTGCAGCCGGAGGTGCTGCCGCAGCCTTCGCAGACGTAGCAGGAACCGCTGGGACGCATCTTCGTACCGCAGGTGAAGCAGAGCGGTGCGTCGACCGAGGTGCCGGTGATGAGTTCGAACATCTCGGCGGTGGTGCGGACCTCGGAAGCGTCGAGCGGCTTGGCCGATGCGGCCTCGGCGATGACCGGCGCCTCGCTGGACTCGACCGCCTCAATCGGCTCGACCGGCTCAACCGACTTCAGCGACTCGGGCTCGGAGATCTCGACCGGAGCCAGCTCGTACGAGCCGGTGTCGAGCTGCCGGGACCGCTCGTCCGCCGAGTAGATGCCGAGGGCGGCCCGCTCGTCGAACGGCAGGTAGTCCAGGGCCAGGCGGCGGAAGATGTAGTCCATGATCGACTGCGCCATCCGGACGTCCGGGTCGTCGGTCAGACCGGCCGGCTCGAACTTCAGGTTGGTGAACTTCTGGACGTAGGTCTCCAGCGGTACGCCGTGCTGCAACGCGATCGAGATCGCGATCGAGAAGGCGTCCATCACCCCGGCCAGGGTCGAACCCTGCTTGCCCATCTTCAGGAAGACCTCGCCCAGACCGTCGTCCGGGTAGGAGCCGGCGGTCATGTAGCCCTCGGCCCCACCGACCGAGAACGACGTGGTCCGCGACGGCCGCGACTTCGGCAGACGCTTGCGGGTCGGCCGGTACTCGATGACCTTCTCGACGATCTTCTCGGCGACCGCAGCCTCGGCGGCCACTGCCTCCGAGGCCTTCTTCGCCTTCGCGTCGGCCAGCGGCTGACCGACCTTGCAGTTGTCGCGGTACACCGCGAGCGCCTTCAGGCCGAGCTTCCAGCCCTGGAAGTAGACGTCGGCGATCTCCTCGACCGTCGCGGTCTCCGGCAGGTTCACCGTCTTCGAGATCGCGCCGGACAGGAACGGCTGGGCCGCCGCCATCATCCGCACGTGGCCCATCGGCTTGATCGCGCGCTCACCCATCGCGGTGTCGAAGATCTCGTAGTGCTCCGGCTTCAGGCCCGGCGCGTCCACCACGTGACCGTTCTCGGCGATGTACTCGACGATCGCCTCGATCGTCTCCTCGGTGTAGCTGTACTGGCGCAGCGCCCGCGGAACCGTCTGGTTCACGATCTGCATCGACCCGCCGCCGACCAGCTTCTTGAACTTGACCAGCGAGAAGTCCGGCTCGATACCAGTGGTGTCGCAGTCCATCATGAAGCCGATGGTTCCGGTCGGTGCGAGCACCGAGGCCTGCGCGTTCCGCCAGCCGTTCTTCGTGCCGATCTTCAGTACGCCGTCCCACGCCGCCGCCGCGTGCTTGTGCACGTCCTTGTCGATCTCGGAGACCGTCCGGATCGCGTCGTTGGCCGCCGCGTGCTTGCGCATCACCCGGGTGTGGGCGTCCTTGTTCCGCTCGAAACCGTCGTACGGACCGACGACGCCGGCCAGCTCGGCCGAGCGCTTGTACGACGTGCCCGTCATCAGCGACGTGATAGCGCCCGCCAGTGCGCGACCGCCGTCGGAGTCGTAGGCGTGACCCGTTGCCATCAGCAACGCACCGAGGTTCGCGTAGCCGATACCGAGCTGCCGGTACGCGCGGGTGGTGTCGCCGATCGCCTCGGTCGGGAAGTCCGCGAAGCAGATCGAGATGTCCATCGCGGTGATGATCAGCTCGACCGCCTTGACGAACTTCTCCGAGTCGAAGAGGTCGTCGTCGCGGAGGAATTTCATCAGGTTCAGCGAGGCCAGGTTGCAGGACGAGTTGTCCAGGTGCATGTACTCCGAGCACGGGTTGGACGCGGTGATCCGGCCCGTCTCCGGCGTGGTGTGCCAGTCGTTGATGGTGTCGTCGTACTGCAGGCCGGGGTCGGCGCAGGCCCACGCGGCCTGGGAGATCTTGTCGAACAGGCTCCGAGCGTCGACGGTCTCGATCACCGAGTTGTCCAGCCGGGCCCGCAGCCCGAACTCGCCCTTGTCCTCGACCGCGCGCATGAACTCGTCGGTCACCCGGACCGAGTTGTTCGCGTTCTGGTACTGCACCGAGGTGATGTCGCGACCGCCGAGGTCCATGTCGAAGCCCGCGTCACGCAGCACGCGGATCTTCTCCTCCTCGCGCATCTTGGTGTCGACGAACTCCTCGATGTCGGGGTGGTCGACGTCGAGCACGACCATCTTGGCCGCGCGCCGGGTGGCGCCACCGGACTTGATCGTCCCGGCGCTCGCGTCCGCACCGCGCATGAAGCTGACCGGGCCGGACGCCGTACCGCCGCTGGACTGCAGCAGCTCCTTGGACGAGCGGATCCGGGACAGGTTCAGGCCGGCACCGGAGCCGCCCTTGAAGATCAGGCCCTCTTCCTTGTACCAGTTCAGGATCGAGTCCATCGAGTCGTCGACGGCGAGGATGAAGCAGGCCGACACCTGCTGCGGCGAGGACGTGCCGACGTTGAACCAGACCGGCGAGTTGAAGCTGAAGTACTGGTGCAGCAGCATCCAGGTGACCTCGTGCTCGAACACCTCGGCGTCGTCCGGGGTGGCGAAGTACCCGTGCTCCTCACCGGCCTTGCGGTAGGTCTTCACGACCCGGTCGAGCAGCTGGCGCAGGCTCCACTCCCGGTTGTCGTGGCCGACCGCACCACGGAAGTACTTGGTGGTGACGATCGTCGAGGCGTTCACGCTCCAGGAGTCGGGGAACTCGACCCCGCGCTGCTCGAAGACGGTCTCGCCGGTCTTCCAGTTCTGCTGTACGACGTCGCGCCGCTCCCAGGTCACCTCGTCGTAGGGGTGGACACCCTCGGTGCTGAAGACGCGCTCGATGGTGAGTCCCGCGGGCGCGTTCTTACGCCCTCGGAACCCGGCCGCCGACCTCTTGGTCGACCCCGAGTGGCCGGTCACCGTCTCTGTCATGGTTGCTCCTCGCCCTGTGTCTGGTACTACCGCGGTCTGTCGGGACCGCCCCGTTGAATAACGCCAGATATTGCGGATGGTGCCGATGGTGCCGATGGTGCTCAATCCCCGATTTATGTCTGCTGGGTCGGCTTCAGCGGGCTCGGCTCGGTGCCCTGGGGCTCCTTCTCGGCCCGGAGCAGCGCGATCTCCGTCTCGAAGTCGTCGGCCGACTCGAACTGCCGGTACACACTGGCGAACCGCAGGTAGGCGACCTCGTCCAGTTCCCGCAGCGGACCGAGGATCGCGAGTCCGACCTCGTGCGCGGGGACCTCCGGCGAGCCGCTCGCCTTGAGCGCGTCCTCGACCTTCTGACCCAGCCGGGCCAGCGCGTCGACGTCCACCGGCCGGCCCTTGCAGGCCTTGCCGACACCGTTGATGACCTTCTCGCGGCTGAACGGCTCGGTCGCGCCGGAGCGCTTCACGACCGTGAGCTGCATCTGCTCGACAGTGGTGAACCGCTTCTCGCAGACCGGGCATTGCCGGCGGCGGCGGATCGCTCCGCCGTCCTCGGCCACCCTGCTGTCGACCACGCGGGAATCGACGTGACGGCAATACGGACAGTGCACGACGAATCACTCCTCCCGTGGGCCCGGCTGTGGATCAGCCTGGGGACAACCTGTGTATGACCTGTGTGCAACTAACCACTACCTGTGGAAAATTACACCCGTGTAACCACTACATCTAGGGATCCTAGATCGCTGCGCCGACAGTTTGCAAGAACGCTCGAATCGCGGGCGCGTCTCCTTGTTTCAACACCCGAGCGGCCTCGTGTACTCCCGCGTGGCGCCATCGGAACCGGCCTCCGGAGGCGCAAACTACGTCCTCCCGGCGGGTCAGGAGGACGGCAGGCAGAAGTCGAAATCGCAGCCGCGATCCGCTCCCAGAACGTGGTCACGGAACAACCGCCGGTAACCGGTCAACGATGGATCGGTGAAGCCTGTCTGCGCGGGCTCGAGAGCGGCTCGCCGACGCTCGAGCTCGTCGGAGTCGACGAGGAGGTCGAGGCGAGCCTCGGAGACGGACAGGCGGATCTGGTCGCCCGTGCGCACGAGAGCCAGCGGTCCGCCGAGGGCCGCTTCCGGCGTCACATGGAGCACGATCGTGCCGTACGCCGTACCGCTCATCCGCGCGTCGGAGATCCGGACCATGTCGCGAACACCCCGCCGGGCCAGCTTGCCCGGTATCGGCAGGTACCCGGCCTCGGGCATGCCCGCTCCGAGCGGACCGGCGTTCTGGAGCACCAGTACGTCGTTCTCCTCGACGTCCAGGTCTGGATCGTCGATCCGCGCCGCCAGGTCCTCCAACGAGCTGAACACGACAGCACGTCCGGTGGTCTCGAACAGCGCCGGGTCAGCCGCGGACCGCTTGATCAGCGCACCGGACGGCGCCAGCGAACCTCGCAACCACACCAGCCCACCCTTGTCCCGGGCCGGCGCAGACAGCGGCCGTACGACGTCCCGATCGACCCAAGGCGGACCGTCGCCCAACCGCTCGCCCAGCGTCTCCCCCGTGACCGTCAGCACGGACAGGTCCAGCAAGTCCCGGAGCTCACGCAGTACGGCGGGCAGTCCGCCGGACGCATGCAGGTCCTCCATGTAGTGCGATCCGGTCGGCTTCAACTCCACCAGCACCGGTGTGGTGTCGCTCAACGCGTTCAGCTCGTCCGGATCGATGGACAGGCCGAGTCGCCCGGCCATGGCGGTCAGGTGGATCAGGGCGTTGGTGGATCCGCCGATGGCGAGGAGAACGCGCAGTGCGTTGCGGATGGAGGCTGCGGTGACGACCTGGTCCGGCGTACGTCCGGCGACGGCGATCGAGACCGCGGCGGCCCCGGTGGCTTCGCCGATCCGGAGGCGGTCCGCGTGCACTGCCGGGGCGGCAGCACTGTCCGGCAGGGACATGCCGAGTGCCTCGACGATGCAGGCCATCGTCGAGGCGGTCCCCATCACCGCACAGGTGCCTGCTGTGGTGGCGAGGTTGCGCTCTACCCGGCCGATCTCGTCGGCCGAGACCTCACCGGCCCGGTAGTGCGCCCAGAAGCGGCGGCAGTCGGTGCACGCGCCCAACCGCTCACCTTGGTACCGCCCGGTCGACATCGGACCGGTGACGAGCTGGATCGCCGGTCGGCCGGCGGAGAACGCGCCCATGAGCTGCGCCGGCACGGTCTTGTCGCAGCCACCGACCAGCACGACGCCGTCCATCGGCTGGGCCCGGACCAGCTCCTCGACGTCCATCGCCATCAGGTTGCGATAGACCATCGCGGTCGGTTCGAGGAAGCTCTCCCCCAGCGAGATGGTCGGGAACTCCATCGGCAGGCCGCCGGCCGCGATGATGCCGCGGGCAACGGACTTGACCAGCTCCGGCTGTTGCCGATGACAAGGATTGAAGTCGCTGGCCGAGGTGGCGATGCCGATCACCGGCCGGTCGAGTGACTCCGGCGATCGTCCGCTCGCGTGCAGGAACGCGCGCCGCAGGTACTTCGAGAACTCCGGGTCCCCGTAGCTGACCAACCCACGGTAGATGCCACTCATGAGACTCCGGGCGTACGACGCAGGTGTTCCTCGAGCAGCTGCAACATGCTCTCCGGAGGTGCAGCGCCGGGCGACCGGACGGCGTCGTACGCGATCAGGCCGCGCCGGACCAGGCTGCGTTTCCGCAGGCCGAGGGCGATGCCGGCCTGGAACTCGAAGTTCACCAGCGGCAGGTAGTCCTTCCACACCTCCCGGGCCGCCTCGAAACCGCCGGTCCGGTACGCCGCCACGCACGCGAGCAGCCCTTCCGGGACGGAGAAGCCGGTCATCGCGCCGGCCGCACCGACGGCCAGTTCGTCGAGCAGGCCGGTGCCGCCGAGCCCACCGAAGATCGGTACGTCGAGACCGGCGACCAACATCGCGACGGCAGGCGGGCTCGGTGCGGACTCGGACTTCACCGCGACGACCGACCGCACGTTCCGAATGGCGGCGATCAGGTCGGCGGAGGCGATCGAGATCCCCGTGATCACTGGGTAATCCTGGACCACCAGCGGGCGTTCGGTGCGGTGGGCAACGTCGTTCAGGTGCTTGCCGAGGGCACCAGGATCGCTGGAGTTCACTTGAACCATAAGTCCGGCGAGACGAGAACCGACCGCCGGCAAGACGTTCGCGGCCTCCGCGGAGACCTCCTCCAGCTCGAGCGCACTCACGCCGATCACGAGCGGCAGGTCGCCCGCGGCTACGACGGTCTCGACCACCGTGCGGCGCTCTGCGGGGGTCAGCCGGGCCGCCTCGCCGAAGACTCCGAGCACGGTCAGCCCGGTCGCACCGATCGACTCGTAGTGCCTGACCTGACGTGCCATCGACTCGGTGTCGACAGCCGAACCGTCCGCCGTCAACGGTGTCGCCAGTACGCCCCACACTCCGGGATCCAGCGTCATGGAGTTCCTCTTTTCGTCGCCGCGGTGGCCTGGGCGAGGCCCTCCTCATCTCATCACGACGAACGACGGACGTTCCTGAGCTCAGCGGGTCGCGGCGCTCCAGCCGGCCAGTTCGGCCGGGCGGTTGGTGATGATGCCGTCGACACCCGCGCGCTCGAGTGCGCGCCAGCTGGTCGGATTGTCGACAGTCCAGATGTTGACCGCGACGCCCGCCGCGTGCAGCTCGGCGACGATCCCCGGACGGGTCTGCAATGCGGCCTCGGACGGGTTGTACGCCAGCACCTCGAGATCCTTCGCGATCGCGACCGGATCCGGGTCGAGGACACCGCGGAGCAGACCCAGCGGCAGTTCGGGAGCGAGCTCGCGGACCCAGCGCAGGTGCTGCGGCTCGAAGCTCTGCACGAACACCCGGCCGCTCATCTCCCTGTCGTACACATCGTCGACAATCCGCCCCACCGAATCGCGCGTGTGCACGTTCTTGATCTCCAGCAGAAGATTCCCGCCGCGCGCCCTCAACCCGTCGAGCTGCTGCACCAAGGTCCGCACCCGCTGACCCGCGAACGCCGGCGCGAACCACGACCCCGCGTCCAGCTCGGCCACCTGCGCCGCGGTCAGCGACCGGATCTCCCCAGTACCGTTCGTGGTCCGATCGACCGTCGCGTCGTGCAGCACCACCGGTACGCCGTCCTTGGTCGACTGCACGTCCGTCTCGATCCAGTCGACCCCCGCCCGGCGAGCGACCTCGTCCGATGCGGCCGTGTTCTCGGGCGCCGAGGAGGAACCACCGCGATGAGCCCAGATCCGAAGCGGCTCCCCCGGCTTGCGAAGGAAGTGCGTACCGGCAGCAGTGTCGACTGGCGTCAGCGTCACAGGCATCGACCGTAGGAAGGCGACGCGAACGGGATCGGATCCGACGATGAACCTACCGGCAACGACGGATGTCACCTGGATACGTGAGGATGGCGGTATGAAGCCGGTGATTCTCGATGTCGACACAGGCCTGGACGACGCCTGTGCCCTGCTGCTCGCCGCTCGGCACCCGGAGCTGGACCTGAAGGCGGTGACCTGCGTCGGCGGCAATGTCGGACTCGACGACGTGGTGATCAACACGCTGACCGTGCTGGAGGCCGCGGGCCGGACCGACGTTCCGGTCGCCCGTGGCGCGGCACTGCCGCTACTCCAGCCGGTACGAGCCGCTCCCCACGTCCATGGCGTCGACGGACTCGGAGATCTCGACTGGCCCCGATCCACTCGTACGACGGACTCGCGGCATGCGGTCGAGCTACTTCGCGACGTACTGCAAGAGGCGGCCGCGTCCAGTGAGTTGGTGACGCTCATCCCGCTGGCGCCGATGACGAACATCGCGTTGCTGCTGCGCACCTACCCCGAGGCGGCCGCAGGGCTGCGCGAGATCGTATTCATGGGCGGCGCCGCCGGGATCGGGAACGCGACCGCATCGGCGGAGTTCAACATCTGGACCGATCCGGAAGCAGCCGCTGTGGTGCTCAGTGCGGCCGGCCAGCTCGGCATCCCGGTCACGATGTACGGCCTGGACGTCTTCTACGACGTGGTCGTGACGCTGGAGCAAGCGCGTGAGCTGGGCGGGTCGCCCTCGGCGGAGCTCGCGCGGAAGCTGATCGAGAAGCGCAGCGAGCTCTACAAGCGCGATGGAGCAAGCATCGGTGACGGCGGTGCGGTGTGTGCCGTGATCGATCCGTCCGGGCTGACCACCGAGCAGTTCCCGCTGCGGGTCGAACTGTCGGGGAGTTGGTCCCGGGGACGCACGATCGTCGACACCCGCGACTGGTCGGCCGATCTCAGCAGCGATCCGTACGGGCCGTCGTCGACCGTGGTCCAGGTGTCGACCGCGGTCGAGGGTGCTCGCTATGCCGCGATGTGGCTGGACACGGTCAAGTAGCCAGCTTGAGCAAGCGGTCGCGCAGGCCGTCCAGGAACAACTCGAGACCGGCGCCAAAAAGGTCGCCGGCACCCGCCGGCTCCGCGACAACTGCGGCGAGGGTCCACCGGGCGGTGACCTCGAAGAGGTAACGCGCCTGCGGCTCGGGTACGCCGAGGTTCACCAACGACTCGATCTGCGCGCGAATCAGCTCGGCCCGTGAACCGTCCCCGCGATCGCGGTCCGGCGTCGCCTTCGCCTGAATCAACCCAGCCAGACCGGGATGCTCGGCGTAGAAGGCTCGCAACTTCTCCGATCCCGACTTCGTGACCGCGATCCAGTCGTCCACACTGCGCACCTCTTCGTACGCCGTCTTGTCCGCAGCGAACTCGTCGAACGCGTTGCGCGCCACCAGGTCGAGCAGGTCGGCCTTGTTGTGGACGTGGTGGTACAGCGATGGAGCGCGGACCTGCAGGCGCTCAGCGACCGCGCGCATGGTGAGCCCGTCAACACCATCGGCGCGGATGATCGCCAGGGCCGCGTCGGTGATCGCGGCGATGGAGATCCCCGCCGCGGCGTGGGAGGACGGATCGCGTCTGGTCACGAAAACCTCGTTGTCGGCTCTGGGGATCAGCGACTACTGTCTAACGACATTAGACAGCCTATCCGAGGACGGCACCGTGTCTGGACTGCATCCCGCCTATCCCCTGCGCACCGAGCGGCTCGAGCTGCGGCCGCATCGGAGGGAGGATCTGGACGACCTCTACGCGTTCCACTCGCGACCTGAGGTGGTGCGATACACGCCGTGGCCGGTGCGGAATCGTGAAGAGACGCGAGCCGCACTCGAGAAGAAGCTGGTCCAGGGTGAGCTGACCGAGCCTGGTCAATGGCTGGTTCTTGCGATCGAACTCCGGGAGACCGGGACCGTAATCGGCGAGGTGTTGCTGAAGTGGGCCAGCGAGGCTGATCGCCAGGGTGAGATCGGGTTCGCGCTACACACCGACTATCAGGGAAAGGGTCTGGCGGCCGAGGCTGCGCGGGAGGTACTGCGGCTCGGATTCGAGGACCTGGAACTGCATCGGATCGTCGCGATCCTCGATGACCGGAACGCTCCGTCGGCTCAACTGCTGGAGCGGCTCGGGATGCGGCGGGAGGGCCATCACATTCACGCGATGCACTTCAAGGGCGAGTGGGCGAACGAGTTCGTCTACGCGCTCTTGAAGGACGAGTGGATCAGCGGGCGACAGGAATCTGCAGAGTCTGACCGGGGACAACGTCGGCCGGCGACGTGAGCTTGTTGAGGTCGGCAATCTTCTCGACGACGGTGGCCGGATCCTGGGTCGGGTTGGTGTCCTGCGCGATGGACCAGAGGGTCTGACCGGGCGCGACCTGGACGGGAACCGTGTGGGAGAAGTCCGGGCCGGGCTCGAGCACACCGGCCACCCGCAGCCCGAGCACGGCGATCGCCGAACCGAACACGATCACGGAGATCGCGGTCAGCAGCATCCGCCCACGTCGGGTCAGTCGCAGCGCCGGCGCCTCGGCGACCGCTTGGTGGCGCACCCTTGCCTCACGGCCGAGCACCTCACCCGAACAGGCGCGGACAGGGAGGGACTCGGTGGTCGTGCCGGCGATCTTGCGGCGGCGCGGAGCCGTCTGCGGGGCCGGCGCAAAGTCGGTCGCCTGACGCCCTGCCAGTGCATCTGCCGCGAGAGCTGCTGTGCTCATCGGATCCTCCAGAACCTCGTTCAGTCCACGTCCTGCGGTGTTGATCCTTGTCTACCGGTCGCCTCCGACAGTTTTTCAAACCGGAAGCTCCCGAACACTTGTTCGATCGAACGTCTGTACGAATGATTAACCGACAAGCACCCATCGCGCAACCACTTCCAACCACGACACGCCCGAGAAATTCCCGCCGACCGAACGGCGCCGCCGGCGCCTTATAACCCGACACACGAACAGATGTGCGAACCGACACGCCTTCGAACAGATGTTTGAAGAATCTCAGAATTCGGTCTACGGTCAAGTCAGTCGAGCAAGCTTCGGCCGGTGTGCGACCGCCGGCCCGACCCGAGGAGTAACCACCGATGGCCAGGACGCCGAGCGGTTCCAGCAAGGACGAGCGCCGTGCCACCGAGGCCGGCCAGCCGGCGGACCGGACCGTGGCCGAGTTACCCGACGGCCCGGCCGACGCGACCGGCCTGACGCCGCGGCAGCGGCGGGTGCTGGACGTCATCCGCGACTCGGTCGACAGCCGGGGCTACCCGCCGTCGATGCGCGAGATCGGCGAGAAGGTCGGCCTGACCAGTTCGTCCTCGGTCTCCCACCAACTGCGCGTGCTGGAGCAGAAGGGCCTGCTCCGCCGCGACCCGAATCGCCCACGTGCGATCGAGGTTCGCTACCCAGGTGAGGTCGACGCGGCGGCCCGGCGCTCGGCGCTCGGCTCGGTGCGACAGACGACGTACGACGAGACCGGTGCCGGCGATGCACACCCGGCCGCGGTCTACGTGCCGGTCGTCGGACAGATCGCCGCCGGTAATCCGATCCTGGCCGAGCAGGAGATCGAAGAGGTCTTCCCGTTGCCCAAGGCAATGGTCGGCGAGGGCACGCTGTTCATGCTGAAGGTCAAGGGTGAGTCGATGATCGACGCGGCCATCTGCGACGGCGACTGGGTGGTCGTGCGGCAGGAGCAGACCGCGGAGAACGGCGACATCGTGGCCGCGATGATCGACGGCGAGGCGACCGTGAAGACATTCAAGAAGACCAAGACCGAGATCCTGCTGCTCCCGCACAACCCCGCCTTCGAGCCGATCGACGGCAAGGACGCGGTCATTCTCGGAAAGGTCGTAACAGTTCTGCGCCGAGTCTGACATCTCAGACGGCGAGCGAAGTCGGGCGTGTCGTGTCAGCATTGAACCATGACGACTGTCTATGACTTCAGTGCGCGCCGGATCGAAGGCAATGAACAGTCTCTTGCCGATTTCCGCGACCAGGTGCTCCTGGTGGTGAACACGGCCTCGCAGTGTGGGCAGACTCCGCAGTACAGCGGATTGCAGAAGCTCTACAAGAACTACCGTAGACAGGGCTTCTCAGTGCTCGGCTTCCCCTGCGACCAGTTCGGCCACCAGGAGCCAGGTGACGAGAACGAGATCGCGAACTTCTGCTCGACGATCTATCACGTCACGTTCCCCATGTTCGCCAAGATCGATGTGAACGGGTCGAAGACGCTTCCGCTGTACAACTGGCTGAAGCGTGAGCAGGGCGGCCTGCTTGGCGGACGGATCAAGTGGAACTTCACGAAGTTCCTGATCGGCCGCGACGGCGGGGTGATCGCGCGGTACGCGCCGACTCACACGCCGGAGAAACTGGCCGACAAGATCGAGACTGCGCTGGCAGTGCCTGCGCCGTCCCGGGAATCGAACGACTGACCCAGCGCGCACGGCTTGAGGGCCGTGCGCAACGAGTTGTGGTTCGACGTGATGAGCACCAAGGCTCGATGCCGGCGTTGGCTGAAACCCCTTGTTTTCTGAGACATCTGAACACCAGCCGTCTCAACGCCGCAGGTTTCTCTCCGGATTCCGAACATTTCCCTTGCCGCCCGCATGTTCTGGACCGGTACGGCGCCGTCAGCGATGCACGTGAACCTTCCCGCGCATCAGCACATCCGTCGCTTCAAACCCTGTCGACCAAAGCCCTGACGACTCAATCCCTGTCGCTCTTGCCGTCGAGCGAGGGGAAGGACGTGGTGGGCTCGACTCAATCTCTGTCGACGAGGACCGATTCGGGGTTGATGTCCAGGCGAAGGCCGCGCCACACCGGGTGCCGGAGCCTGGCGTCGGCAGCCCATCCGGAGAAGGTGACTTCGGCGACGAGCGCCGGGTCCAGCCAGTGCGCGCGGCGACGGTCCGTGGTCGGGATTGTCGACGGATCAAAGGGTGCGGTGTCGACCTCCAGTCCGGCCAGCTCGGCACTCAGCATGTCCAGAGTCGCGAAGTCGAGGCCCGAACCCACCTTGCCGATCAGCACGAGTTCGCCGCCGGGTTCGTCGTACGCGCCGCAGTAGAAGGAGCCGATCTTGCCTTCGCGGTTGCCCTCCCCCGGATGCCAGCCGCAGAGGATCACATCGCGGGTCTGCACCGGCTTGACCTTGATCCAGTCGCTGCTCCGGCGGCCGGCCAGGTAGCGCGATTTCCGCCGCTTCGCGACCACGCCCTCGAGACCTTGGGCCGCTGACATCTGCAGCGCCGCCTCGCCGTCGTCGTAGGCCGGTGGTATCTCCCAGAACGGGTCGCCGACGTCGAGGGAGTCCAGCAGCCCGCGACGATCGTCGTACGTTGCCTCTAGCAACCACTTGCCGTCGAGGCGGAGGACGTCGAAGAGTCGGACCGAGACCGGGACCTCGGTGATCAGGTGCCGGAGCTGGCGTGGATCGCGAACGTGCATCCGTCGTTGCAACAGGCCGAACGAGGGTGCGCCGTTCTCGTCGAGGGTGACGATCTCGCCGTCCAGTACCGCGGGCAGCCGCAGGCCAGGCGCCTCGGCCAGCCCGATCAGCTCGGGGTAACCGCCCGACACATCGCGACTGTTGCGCGACCACAGCCGGCAGACGCCGTCGTCCACTTCCGCGATGACGCGGATGCCGTCCCATTTCATCTCGTACGACCAGCCCGCACCCGAGGGCATCTGCCCCAGCGCCGCCATCATCGGCAGTACGGGCGGACCGGCCGGACTCATGTGGACTGCAATCGTTTCAGGGCCCCGAGCACCTTCTCACGATCGGCGGTCGGCCACATCGGTGGCAAGGAGGCGCGCAGGAAGGACCCGTACCGCTGGGTGACGATACGTGGATCCAGGATCGCGACGACGCCGCGGTCAGAGCTGCGGCGGATCGATCGACCGGTCCCCTGCGCCAGCAGCAATGCGGCGTGAGTCGCGGCGACGGCCATGAACCCGTTCCCGCCGGCCTCGTCGACAGCACGCTGCCGGGCAGCCATCAACGGCTCATCGGGACGTGGGAACGGAACCCGGTCGATGATCACGAGGTTGCAGGTCGAGCCGGGTACGTCGATCCCCTGCCAGAGCGAGAGTGTCCCGAAGAGTGACGTCTCCGGATCGTCGACGAACTCGCGGGCGAGCTCGCCCAGCTGCGCATCCCCTTGACAGAGCACCTTCAGGTCGGTCGCCTCACGGACCGCGGCCGTCGCGGCCTCGGCGGCACGGCGGGACGAGAACAGGCCAAGTGTCCGGCCGCCCGCGGCGGTGATCAGATCGATGATCTCGTCGAACTGCTTCTTGCCCAGTCCGTCCCGATGCGGCGGCGGCAGGTGCTTGGCGACGTACAGAATCGCCTGCTTCTCGTACTCGAACGGCGAGCCCACATCCAGACCGCGCCACGGCAGGGGTGCGGTCTCGGAGTCCTCGACCTCCGGCATCTCGTCGTCGTCCGCGAGCCGGTCGGACGGACGGAGACCGACCTGGCGGGCGATCGCGTCGAAGTCGCCGCCGAGGGTGAGGGTCGCGGAGGTGAGGATGGCGGTGCGGTCCTTGAGGACGAGCTCGCGGAGCAGGCCGGCAACGGTCAGCGGCGCGATCCGGAGCTCGCGGCCGAAGCGCTCGCGGTCGGTCATCCAGACGACGTCGAGGTCGCTGAGCGCGGCGACGCGTTCGGCGACGTCGAAGATCTCCTTGACCGCGCCCTTGGACTGGCGTTTCGCACCGTCGGGGTCGTCGTCCTTGTCGTCGGACTTCTTGTTCAGGTCGGAGTACATCGAGCGGGCGGCGTCGCGGACGAGAGCGGCGGCCTCGAGGACAGGACCGTTCGAGGCTTCGATCCGGCCTTCGCGGGTAGCTTCGAGGGCGGCCCGGAGGGCGTCGGAGGCGTCTATCAGGTCGTCGGCCTTGTCGTCGTCGACGAAGCGGCGGGAGCGCTTGGCGGCGCGTTCGACCATCTGCGGCGACAGTTCGTCACCTGCGGCACCGGTGACTCGGGCAGGGAGCTCGTGGGCCTCGTCGACGATGATCACGTCGTGCTCGGGCAGGACCGTGCGGTTCTCGAAGGCGTCGATCGAGAGCAGCGCGTGGTTGGTGATGACGATGTCGGCCTTGCGGGCCTGCTCCTTGGCCTTCTCCGCGAAACACTCCTCGCCGTACGGGCATTTCTGCGCACCGAGGCACTCGCGGGCGGCGATGGCGACCTGCTGCCAGGCCTGGTACTGATGCGACGGCGCGTGGTCGCGGTCGCCGGCCTCGCCGTCCTGCAGCTGCTGCTCGGCCCAGTCGCGCAGCTCGAGCACCTGCTGGCCGATCTGTCCCGGCGGCGGGACGTCGATGAGCATGCCGTCGTCATCCGGAGCACCCTCGCGGATCCGGTGCAGGCAGGCGTAGTTGTTGCGGCCCTTCTGGATCGCGTACGCCGGTCTGCGCGGGAGAAGCTTCTCCGTAGCGTCGAGAAGTGCTGGTACGTCGCGGTCGACAAGCTGGGACTGGAGCGCGAGGGTCGCGGTGGAAACGACCACGCGGCGGTCCTCGATCGCGTGCAGGAGGGCGGGAACGAGGTACCCGAGCGACTTCCCGGTGCCGGTGCCGGCTTGCACCAGCAGATGGGAGCCGTCATGCATGGCGGTGTCGACGGCTTGCGCCATCTCCACCTGACCGGGCCGGGTCTGCCCGTCGATCCCGGAAACAGCAGCTTCGAGCAATTCGCGTACGTCGACACCCACCGCCACACCCTAGCCCGCGCGACAGACAGATTTCGTCCGCCGGTTGGCGAGTGTGGATAACTCCGGGTGTTAGACGACCGCGCCGCGGTCTGGTTGGGCATCCCGGTCGACCTGGGTGCGCTTGGGGCGGGGTGGTGGGGCGGGGTAGCGGCGTTCCAGCTCAAGGAGGAGGGGTGCAGCGGTGAGGTTGGAGGAGTAGGTGCCGACGAGGATGCCCAACAGCAGCGCGAGGGCGAAGTCGGCCAGGGAGTCGCCCCCGAGGAAGAGCAGGGCGGCGAGGATGAAGAGGGTGGAGATACCGGTGTTGATCGTGCGTGGGAGCACGTTGACGATCGCCGTGTCGATGATCGGGCCGAGGTTCCCGGTCGAGCGGGCGTTGCGGGTCTCGCGGATGCGGTCGAACACGACCACGGAGTCGTTCACCGTGTAGCCGATGATCGTCAGGATCGCGGCCAGGAAGATGCCGTCGATCGGCTTCCCGGTCCACGCGAACACACCGACGACCACAGCAACGTTTTGCAGCAGCGCGAGTACGGCGCCCGCTCCATACGTCCATCGGAAGCGCACAGCCAGATACAGCAACTGCGCGAGTAGAGCGATGCCGAGCGCGATCAGGCCCTTGTTCCGCAGTTCCTCACCCAGCGAAGGGCCGATGCTCTCGTTGCGGACGAGCTCGGTGCCACCGCCGATCCGGGAGATCGACTCGCGGATCTTCTCGGCCTCGTCGTCGCTGATCGTCCCGGTCCGCACGGTGATGTCATCGGTCCCGGACGCCTGCACCACCGCGCTCGGATACCCGGCCTCGGCCACGGCGGCCCGGGCCTGGTCGGGCGTGATCGGCTGCGCCGTACTCACTTCGAGCAAGCGCCCACCGGTGAACTCGATGCCGAGATTCAACCCGCGCACCGCAACACCCGCGATCGCGATCACGATCGCCACCACGGTGATCATCAACCACCGGCGGCTGTGCTGCATCAACGCAGGACGCTTCGCCTCCAGCCAGGTCCGAACCCGGCCATGCCCTGCAATCCCGCTCAGTCCCGGGCGACGCAGTACGAAGCCTCGGGAAACCAGGAACTCCGCGAGCACCCGCGTCACGACCAGCGCGGAGAGCATGGAGGCGAGCACACCGATCGACAGCGTGACACCAAACCCGCGGACCGGACCGGCGGCGAGGAAGAACAGGAGTCCGGCGGCGAGCAGCGTGGTGATGTTCGAGTCGGCGATCGCGGACAGCGCGTTCTGGAAGCCGCTGCGTAGGGAGCGACGGAGTCCGTCGGTGCGGCCGGCGATGTAGTCCTCGCGAGCGCGTTCGAAGACGAGGACGTTCGCATCCACCGCCATACCGATCGCCAGCACGAAGCCGGCCAGGCCGGGCAAGGTGAGCGTCGCTCCGAGTGCGGTCAGGGCCGCGTACGACATACCGGCGTACCCGATCAGACCGAGGACGGCCATCAGGCCGACCAGGCGGTAGACGATCACGATGAACAACGCGGTGAGCGCCAGCCCGATGATCGCCGCCAATGCGCTGGCCTCGATCGCGTCCTGACCCAGCGACGGGCCGACGGTGCGCTGGTCGATCACCTCGACCGGCAGCGGCAGTGCGCCACCGGAGATCAGCGCGGCCAGGTCCTTGGCCTCAGGCTCGGTGAAGCTGCCGGAGATTGTCGTCGTACCGCCGCCGATGCCGACGTTGCAGAGCTGGTTGCCGCCGTTCGGATCGACCTGCGGCGAGCTGATGATCTCGTTGTCGAGCACGATCGCGATCAGCCGCGGCGCGGTGTTGACCGGGTTGCAGGCGGCCTTGCCGGTGATGTTCGCCCAGATCTTGCCGCCGTCGCCTTTGAAGTTCATCTCGACGAACCAGCCCTGCGCGATCTGCTGCGGATCGATCCGGCCCTGCGCGCCGCTGACCAGTTCGCCCGTCATCGCCGGCTTGGCCAGCTTCAAGAACCCCTGACCGCTCTCGCTCGGCAGGTACAGGTCGCCCGCGGCGGGCTTGGCCGGCTTCTCCGCGACCTGCTCCAGCACCTCGTGGAAGGTGAGCTGCGCGGTCTTCCCGATCACCTTCGCCGCCTCGCGCGGGTCCTGGACACCGGGCAGCTCGACGATGATCCGGTTGTCCCCCTGGCGCGTCACGTTCGGCTCGCTGACGCCGAGGGCGTCGATCCGCCGGTGCAGCACCTGGGTGGCCTTGTCGGTCGTCTCCTTGGTCGCCTTGACCGTCGGCGAGTCCTTGGCCTCCAGCACGATCTGCGTCCCGCCGCGCAGGTCCAGGCCGAGCTGCGGCTTGGCCGTCAGCACGACGTACGTCGACGCCGCCAGGATCGCGAACGCGAGCAGTGCACGGATGAGGGACGACCGGTTCACAACAGCCTCCGGAGCTGGGCACCCGCCGTACGGGTGTCGTAACAGAGAGCGTTCACGCGAGCGTGAGCGCACAGTGTATGGAGGCCATTCAAGCGGTACGACGAACAATCGCACAAGCGACTGCGTCGCGATAGGACCTACTCGGGAGCGTCCAGTCCGTGTTCGATCGCATACCGGACCAGCTCGGCCCGGTTGTGTAGTTGCAGCTTCCGCAACGTGTTCTGGACGTGGTTCTCGACAGTTCGGTGGGACAGCACCAGTCGGGTGGCGATCTGGCGGGCGGTCAGGCCGCGCGCGACCAGCCGAAGAACCTCGGTCTCCCGATCGGTCAAATGCGGTACCTCCGGCCCAGCCGCCCCAAGCCGCCGGTACTCCCCCAGCAACAGCCCAGCCAGCCCAGCGCTGAAGATCGCGTCCCCTTCAGCAGTACGCCGTACCGCGTCGTCGAACTCATCCAACGACGCCGACTTCACCAGATACCCCGAAGCCCCGTTCTTGACCGCAGCCAGTACGTCGTCCTGCTCAGCGCTGGCCGACAACACCAGTACGCGCGTATCCGGCAGAGCCGTCGTGATCTCACGCGTCGCGTCGACACCCGAACCGTCGCCCAGTTGCAGATCCATCACCACCACGTCCGGGCGGGTCGCGAGCGCGATCTTCACCGCGCTGGCAACGTCCGACGCCGTCGCGCAGACGTCATACCCACGGCTACCCAGATCCCGGGCGACGCCCTCGCGCCACATCGGATGATCGTCGACAATCATGACTCGTGTCATCGGACCGCCACCTTCAACTCCCACTCGGTTCCTTCGCCTACTGCGGTGCGGACGGTGACGGTGCCACCCAGGTCGACGATCCGGCCGCGGATCGACTGACTCACGCCCAGGTGCCCGTCGACGCGGGCCTGCTCGAGCCGGGCCGGCGTCGTACCGATTCCATCGTCGCGGATCGAGACGACCACCTCGTCGCCCAGGTCCTCGACCGCCACCCAGGACCGCGCCTCGGCGCCGGCATGCTTGACCACGTTGCTCAGCGCTTCCTTGACGGCGGCAACTACCTCGGTCGAGGTGGCCGCCGGCAACAACACTTGTCCGGCCGGGACCACGACATCCACGCGCGTGGTGGCCAACGGCAACAACAGACCGCAGAGATCCAGCCGGTCGCCCTCGGCAACGGTCGGCCGGGCCGACATCAACGTGCGGAGGGCAACCTCCTGCTCGGCGGCCAGCTCAGCCAGTTCGACTGCCTCGCCGCCGATCGCCGTACCCCGGCGTTGCACCTGGGCCAGCACCTGCAGCACGCCGTCGTGGATGCTCCGGCTGAGCCGGAGTCGTTCAGCTGTCGCGCTTTCGGTGGCGATCGCCTCGCGCAGGCGGACGCCCGCTTGACGCATCGTCGAGGCGGCGTACCCAACGACGAGGCCCGCGACCAGCAACAGCTGGACGTTGCTGAGGATCTTTGCCGCATTGTCGACACCGCGCAGCGAGAGCAGCGCCAGACTGATCGTCGCTGCGCCGAGCAGACCACCGTCTCGACCGCGGGAGATCGCCAGCGCAAGCACTGGACCGGCCGCCCAGACCGAGGTCAGCACAGATGCGCCGCCACGGATGTCCAGGAGCGGCTGCGCCCATAGCGTGGCGTACATGCAACCGACAGTGACGATCAGGTCGGCGAACGCGAGCCGGGTGTTGCGTCGCCCCCAGCGTCGGCTGTAGCCGATCGAGGAGATCACGGTCCAGACGGCCATCACCGCGAGCTGGAGGAGCGCCCCGGGTCGACTGGCGATCCCGTCCCACCGGGTCCAGACGCCGAAGCAGGCGAACGCCCAGGTGATGACGCGAAACACGACCAGCGCACGCCACAACGGCTGCAACAGGTCCACGGTCTGAGCTCGCTCCACGCCGACAGTCTGCCAACCACGAGGGCTGCCGTGACTGAGGCGTCGTACCCGGGTAGTTGAGTATTTCCCCGGATGGCGCAGGATTCCCCGCACGTTTCCCACAATTTCCCGGTTCTACTTCAGCTCTGCCGATTTTCCCCGTACTCTCGCGCAAAACACGCTCGGGGGAGCATTGAACACGCCGCGTCACCAAAACCGTCATGGCGCGGCGGGCATCGACCAAGCATGGAGGGGAATCGTGCGCAAGCTACCCGCCGGGCTGTTCAGCCTGGCACTGGCGGCAACGGCCGGGCTCGGATGGGCCACGGCCAGCAACGCCGCCACACCGCCCCGGCAGGGCGCGGCCCCGATCGCAACGGAGGCGGCGCCGGCGCCGGACGAACTGTCCAGCCCGCTCGAAGACAAGCGCCGCGAGCTGCGCCAGGAAGCCCTGACCAAGGTGCTCAACGGCACGGCGAAGGTCGAGCAGCGCGGAGCCAGCACTGTCGTCAACATCGGCAGCAAGCAGGTTGGCGCGAAGGGCCAGAAGAACGCGAAGGGCCGGGTCGACCAGTACGTCGAGCTCGCCCGCGAGAAGACCGACAAGATCTTCGTCGTCCTCGCGGAGTTCGGCAACGAGCGGCACCCGGACTACCCGGACAAGGACCAGAACGCCACCATCCCCGGTCCGGCCACCTTCGAGGGGCCGCTGAACAACAAGATCCCGGAGCCGGACCGCTCGGTCGACAACTCGACCGTCTGGCAGCCGAACTACGACCGCAAGCACTACCAGGACCTCTACTTCGGCACCGGCAACTCGGTCAAGAAGTACTACGAGAAGCAGTCGTCGGGCCGGTACAGCGTCGACGGCATGGTGACCGACTGGGTCAAGGTCAAGTACAACGAGGCCCGCTACGGCCGGTCGAACGGGTACCCGTGTGCGAGCAACGTCTGCGACAACACCTGGTACCTGATCCAGGACGCGGTGAACCAGTGGGTCACCGACCAGAAGGCAGCCGGCCGGACCGACGCCCAGATCAAGGCGGACCTGAAGTCGTTCGACCAGTGGGACCGCTACGACTTCGACGGTGACGGCAACTTCAACGAGCCGGACGGCTACATCGACCACTTCCAGATCGTGCACGCTGGTGGCGACCAGGCCGACGGCGACCCGCAACAGGGCGAGGACGCGATCTGGTCGCACCGCTGGTCGGTCGGCTTCCCCGGCGGCCCGGTGAACAACCCGGCCGCGGGCGCGCAGATCGGCGACACCGGCATGTGGGTCGGCGACTACACGATCCAGCCCGAGAACGGCGGCATCAGCGTCTTCGCGCACGAGTACGGTCACGACCTCGGTCTGCCGGACGAGTACGACACCTCCGGCGCACCGGTCGAGAACGGCGTGAACTGGTGGACGATCATGGCGCAGAGCCGGGTCGGCAAGCCCAGTGACGGCGGTATCGGCGAGCAGGCGGCCGACTTCGGTGCCTGGGACAAGCTGCAGCTGGGTTGGCTGGACTACGAGATCGTCGCGGCCGGCCAGAACCGGACCCTCAACCTCGGCCCGCACGAGTACAACTCGAAGAACGCCCAGGCCCTGGTGGTCACGCTGCCCAAGAAGTCCGTGACGCACGAGCTCGTTCCACCCGCTGTCGGGGCGAAGTCGTGGTGGAGCGGCCAGGGCAACGCCTTCACGCACACGATGAACCGTCAGGTCACCCTGCCGGCCGGTCAGCCCGCCGGCCTCACCTTCCAGGCCAACTGGGACATCGAGGACTGCGGCACGACGGCCTGTGACTACGCGTACGTCGATGTCAACGACGGCACCGGCTACAAGCCGATCCCCGGCAACATCACGAAGGCTGCCGAGGGCAACGGCATCGACGGTGCCAGCGGTGGCTGGAAGCCGGCCACGTTCGACCTGTCGGCGTACGCCGGTAAGACGATCGGCCTGCAGTTCCGCTACGTCACCGACCCGGCGGCGGGCGGCAAGGGCTTCTTCGCCGACGACGTCAAGGTGACCTCGGGTGCGACCACGGTGTTCACCTCGGGTGCCGAGACCACGCCCGACGGCTGGACGCTGAACGGGTACAGCGCGGTCGGCGCGTCGTTCACCAGCCAGCACGACAACTACTACCTGGCGTCGAACATCAACTACATCGACCACGACAAGTACCTGCAGACCGGCCCGTACAACTTCGGTTGGGCGAGCACGCTGCCGGACAAGGTCGAGCACTTCCCGTACCAGGACGGCCTGTTGATCAACTACTGGGACACCTCCCAGGAGGACAACAACACCAACGAGCACCCCGGTGAGGGTCTGGTGCTGCCGGTCGACAGCCACCCGGTTCCGATCAACCGGCTCGACGGTCAGATCTGGCGGCCGCGCGTCGCCGGGTACGACGCCCCGTTCGGCCTGGAGAAGGCTGACTCGTTCACGTTGCACGTGAACGGTCAGGCCAACTACATCCGTGGCCAGAACGCCGTCCCCACCTTCAACGACAGCAAGACGTACTGGTTCGCGGAGCAGCCGCAGAACAGCGTGAAGGTGCCGAACAACGGCGTCAACATCAAGGTCGTCTCGAAGAACGGCACGACCATGAAGGTCCAGGTCTCGAAGCGCAAGTAGCACCACAAGAAATCAGCCCCCGAGGAAATCCTCGGGGGCTGTTTCTTTGTCCGCTGACTAGGCCGTGGTGACCACGTACGGCGTCAGGTCGCCGGCGAGGTCGCGGTTGACGCGGCCGGTGACCCGGGTGCCGTCGGCTGTGTGCTCCAGCTGGTCCACGGAACCCTCGGAGTGGATCCGGGAGACCAGGTCGCCGCGCTCGTACGGCAGGAGCAGGTCGATCGCTACGTCCGGCTGGGGCAGCGACGCCTCGACCAGGGTCTTCAGTTTGTCGATGCCCTCGCCGGTACGGGCCGAGACGATGATCGCCCGCGGCTCGCGGTGCAGGATCGGGGCCAGCGCCATCGGGTCGGCCAGGTCGCCCTTGTTGATCACGATGATCTCCGGGACGTCCGTCGCGCCGATCTCGCCGAGCACCTCACGGACCGCCTGGATCTGCGCCAGCGGGTCGGGGTGCGAACCGTCGACCACGTGCAGCAGCAGATCCGCGTCCGCGACCTCCTCCAGCGTCGAGCGGAACGCCTCGACGATGTCGTGCGGCAGGTGCCGGACGAAACCGACCGTGTCGGTGAACGTGTACACGCGCCCGTCGGAGGTCGTCGTACGCCGGGTGGTCGGGTCGAGGGTCGCGAACAGCGCGTTCTCGACCAGTACCCCGGCGCCGGTGATCTTGTTCAGCAGCGAGGACTTGCCGGCGTTGGTGTAGCCCGCGATCGCGACCGAGGGGATCGCGTGCCGACGCCGCTCCTGGCGCATCGTCGAACGGGTGCCCTTCAGCTCCTTCAGCTCACGGCGGAGCTTGGAGATCTTGGTGTTGATCCGGCGCCGGTCGGTCTCGATCTTGGTTTCACCGGGACCACGGCCACCGATACCGCCACCGGCCGCACCGACGCGTCCACCGGCCTGGCGGGACAGGTTTCCACCCCAACCACGCAGGCGCTGCTTCATGTACTGCAGCTGGGCCAGTTCGACCTGGGCCTTGCCTTCCTTGCTCTTCGCGTGCTGCGCGAAGATGTCCAGGATCAGCGCGGTCCGGTCGACCACCTTGACCTTGAGCTTGTCCTCCAGGTTGCGCAGTTGCGCAGGAGCCAGCTCACCGTCGGCGATCACCGTGTCCGCGCCGAGCGACGCGACCAGGTTGCGCAGGTCGGACACCTTGCCGGAACCGATGAAGGTCGCCGGGTCCGGCTTCTTCCGCCGCTGGATCACGCCGTCCAGGACCTCGGAACCGGCGGTCTCGGCGAGCAGCTTCAGCTCGGCCAGCGAGTTCTCGGCGTCCTCGGCACTGCCTTCGGTCCACACGCCGACCAGGAGCACGCGCTCCAGCAGCAGCTTGCGGTACTCGACCTCGCTGATGTCGGTCAGCTCGGTGGACATGCCGACGATGCGGCGCAGTGCCTGGCGCTCCTCGAGCTCCAGGCCCTCGGTGCTCAGTTCTTGCTCGTAGTCTCTGCCGTCGTGACCCGTCAACGAATCGCCGGAGTCATCGCCCTGCAACAGGTCGAGTTCGACGTCGGTGGTCTCGTCGTCGTGAAAGTTCGAATGGGTCGTCATATACCTTCCATCGTGGCACGGGCCACCAGTACAAGCGACCCGATTAACCTAGTCAACGCCCCACGTGATAGCTGAATTCCCGTTCAGGCAGTCAGCCAGGCCCGATCGAACTCGCCACGGGCGTGAATGACGGCCGGTCCGGTCAGCTCCACATGGTTGTCCGCACGCCACGTCACGCTGACCTCACCACCGGGTACGCCGACCCGATACGTCACCGGAAGCTCGTCCCGGGCCGCCCGCGCCGCTGCCACGGTCACCGCACATGTCCCGGTCCCGCAGGAGCGCGTCTCCCCCGATCCACGCTCGTGGACCCGCATCTGGACGTCGTGCGGACCTCGCCGTACGACGAATTCGAGGTTCACGCCCTCGGGAAACGCCTCCTGGGGCGACCATCCGGGCTGATCGCAGAGGTTTCCGGGCTCGCGGAGGTCGTCGACGAACGCGACCGCGTGCGGGTTGCCCATGTCCACGTGAACAGCGGGCCACTGGTGCCCGTTCGCCTCCACCACGATCCCGGCCGCTGCAGGCAGCGTGGGCTCGCCCATGTCCACGGTCAGCGTGCCGTCATCGTTCAGTACGACGTCCTTCACACCGGCCCGCGAACCCACCCGGACCGGCTTGCCGCCGGTCAGCCCGGCCTCGGTCAGATAGCGCACGAAGACGCGGACGCCGTTTCCGCACATCTCCGCGATCGAACCGTCCGCATTCCGGTAATCCATGAACCAGTCGCCGCCGTCCTCGACGTACGACTGCTTGTCTCCCTCGATCACCCGCAGCACACCGTCCGCGCCAAGGCCGGCGTGGCGGTCGCAGAGGAACCGGACCAGCTCCGCGTCCAACTCTCCGTGCAGCGAACCATCGGGATCAGGCAGGATCACGAAGTCGTTCTCCGTACCATGTCCCTTCAGCCAGGGAAACGTCGTACTCATAAGGGAGATCGTACGGTGCTGATCGCCTACTTCTGGGAGCAGGAGGACGCCGAGGCGGTCGCTTCGGCGCTCGACGGTGAGGTCAGGCGCGGGCGTTTCCACGGTGAGGACGACGACGAGGACCACCCGTGGGTCGTCGTACTGCGCGAGGCCGACGAAGACCTGATCGAGCAGCACGGCGGCTGGCTCGAGCCAACCGCGGACGACTCGGTCGCGGCGCCTCCCCCGTTGCCGAGCGAACCCAAGCGCTTCAAGTAAGCACCCGCCCCGGCCGACGACCGGTCGGAATGCCGTCCGCCAGCACAGGCTGACCAGCGACCAGCAGGTGCTCGACGCCCACCGACAACTGCCAAGGATCGTCGTACGTCGACTTGTCCGCGATCCGATCCGGATCCAGTACGACGAGATCCGCGACCGCACCGGGTTTGATCACCCCGCGATCCGTGAAGCCCAGCCGGGATGCGGGCAGCGACGTCATCCGGCGGATCGCCTCGGGAAGCGTGAGTACGCCGAGCTCCCGCGTGTACCGACCGACGACCCGGGGGAACGTGCCGAAGTTGCGCGGGTGCGGATGACCGTCTCCGGCGGCGTCGAGGATCCAGCCGTCGCTCGCGACGCTCGTACACGGGTGCTGCAGCACGGTCGTGACGTCGTCCTCGCTCATCGCGTGGTTGATGATGCTGACCGCGCCCTGATGGTGTTCGAGCACCCGGAGGACGGCTTCGGCGGCGTCCACATCGTCGCGCTCGGCGATGGCTGCGAGGCTCAAGCCGCGGCAGTCCTCGTAGCGGCCCGGCGGTAGGGATGCGATCACGACGGCGTCGGGGTTGAGGAGCGTGTCCGACCGCAGCGCCTCGGCGATCCGGCGGCGTTCGGTGGGATCCGCGAGGCGGTCGAGGAGGGTGCCGCCGGCAAGCGCCCAGATGGGCAGTCGGGCGGTGAGCGTCGTACTGGAGGCCGTGTAGGGGTAGACGTCCCAGGTGACGTCGAGGCCGTCGGCGCGGGCTTGGTCGAGGCGTTCGAGTGCTGCGGTGACCAGGCCGTAGTTCGGTGCACCAACCGCCTTGAGGTGGGACACCTCCAGCCGCGCGCCGCCGGCTCGGGCTGCAGCCATCGCCTCGTCCAGCGCGGTGAGCAGGCCGGCGCCTTCGTTGCGGATGTGGGTCGAGTAGAGCAGACCGCACTCGGCCGCCGTCGCCACCAGTGCGGCGACCTCCTCCGCCTCTGCGTAGGCACCCGGTGCATAGATCAAGCCGGTCGAGAAGCCGACGGCACCCTGATCGGCGGCGATGCGGAGCAGGTCCTGCATCTGCCGGAGCTCGTCCGATGACGGCGCCCGCTCCGCACTGCCCATCACGGCCAGCCGGAGCGTGCAGTGTCCGACCTGCAGTGCAAGGTTGACCGCTGGTTCCAACGTTGAAGCGAAGCCGGTCAGATCCCGCCAGGACCAGTCGTGCCGCGACCCCAGGAACGCCGTACCGGCACGTAAGGCCTCCAGGTCGGTGATCGGGAACGGTGACCAGCCGCAGTTCCCGGCGACCAGTGTGGTGACGCCCTGGTGGAGCTGCGTCGATGCATCGGGAGTTGATTGAAGACTGAAATCCGCGTGTGAGTGAAGATCGATGAATCCGGGTGCCACAATGTTGCCCGTGGCATCGATTACCTCGGCACCGGAGGGCGCGTCGCCGGGTGGCAGTACAGCGACGATCAGCTCGCCGTCGATCAGCACGGTCGCGGCGATCGGTGCTGCGCCGGTCCCGTCCACGACGTGGCCACCGGTCAGTGCGATGGTCATGAAACCCCACCTGGTCTGGTCAGAGGGACAGGGTGGCCACGGTGTTCGCCGCGATCAGCTCGATGTCGACCTTATGCCCCAGGCCAGTTGCCTCGGGCACCTGGACGACGCCTTCGACGGCGACGACGGCGGGTTCGACGATGTCCCGGGCGTAGTACTTCTCCGAGGCGGACACGTCCGATGGGAGGGTGAACCCGGGGAGGCTGGAGACGGCGACGTTGACGGCCCGGCCGATGCCGAACTCGTGCATACCGCCGCACCAGACCGGGATCCCCACCTGCTGGGCCCGATCGTGGGCCGCCCGTGCCGCGGTCAGGCCGCCCATCCGCGACACCTTGATATTCAGTACTTCTAGCGCTCCGAGCGACACGGCGGTGTCCAGGTCGGCCACCGTCTCGATGCTCTCGTCCAGGCAGATCGGGGTCGAGATCGCCTGCTGCAACCGTGCGTGCGCCAGCAGATCGCGCGGCGCGAACGGCTGCTCGATCATCGTCAGTCCGAACTCGTCCAGCGCACGCAGCGCATCGTCCTCGGTATAGATGCCGTTGGCATCGACATGAAGATCGAGATCCGGGTACGCCGATCGCACGGCGCGCACCGGTTCGACGTCCCAGCCCGGCGCGATCTTCAGCTTGACCCGCGGATAACCGGCCGCAGTCTGACGCTCGACCTCGGCCAGCAGATCGTCGATCGTCGGCTCGATCCCCAGCGAGACGCCGGCCGTCACCTCGGTCCGCGTCCCGCCGAGTGCATCTGCGAGTGAAACGCCTTGGATCGTTGACCACAGCACCCAGGCGGCAACATCCACGCCCGCTTTGGCGAACTGGTTGCCGCGCACCTTGGCCCAGAGCTGCGACACCTGCTCGGGCCGATCCCACCCCTGGCCGATGACGGCCGGGAGGAGGTAGCGCTCGGCGATGTTCCAGCAGGTCTCGACGGTCTCGGGCGCGTAGTACGGATCCGACGGCGAAGCGATCTCGCCCCAGCCGACTGCCCCGCACGCATCCTCGAGCTCAACCAGGATGTGGTCGAGGAACTTCTTGCGGTGCGAACTGGTCTGGAACTCGTGCACCAACGGCATCCGAACCCGGTGCATCCGAGCCGCGGTGATCTTTACTTCAGTTGACATACAGTCCCAGCTCCGTGTTCAACCGATCCCGTTCGCCGAGCCGCCGGCGGGCACCCTTCGCACTCGCCGTGGTCAGCGTCGCCAGCACGTGCAAGACGGACGCGACGACGGTCGGAGAATCGACGTACGACGCACTCCCGGTGGCGACGTAGATGCTTTGGGCGGCGAGCTTGGCCAGCGGTGCGTCCTCGAAGTCCGTCACGGCGACGAGTTCACCGCCGGCCTCGACGAACCGGCGCGCGATCTCGACCGTGTCGCGGCGATAGCGACGGAACGAGAACGCGACCATCAGATCGTTCGAACGGACGTCGGCCAGTACGTCGATGCCGCGCACGACGGTGCCGTCGATCAGCGTGACCTGGGACAGGCCGGCACCGAGGTCGAAGGCCAGCAGGGATGCGTACGAGAAGGACTTCGCCGAGCCGATGATGAAGCGCCGGCGGGCGGCCACGATCCGGGCCGCGGCCTCGGCGATCGCACCGTCGGTGAGGATCTCGTCGAGCGCTTCCTCGATCGAGGCACGCTCCTGCTCGACCACACGCCGTTGCAGCACCGTCGACGATCGCCGTTGCAGACGGGCGTCGTACCGCTCGTGCGGGCTGGTGAGCTCGCGGTTGCGCGGATCGTCAGGCATCGTCCACCGGGCCGAAGTAGTAGACCGCGGTCCCGTCTTGCAACTGGCGGCAGGACACCGCAGCGAGGCCGTTGTCGAGCAACTTCATGAAGCCACTTCGGATCTGGTCGGACACCTCGATCTCGGCGACCTCTTGGCGCGGAGTCGGCGCCCGGGCCAGGTCCCACTCGACGATCACGCGGTCGATGCCGGGGCCGTACATGTCCGGGGCGTACCAGCGGCCGCGAGCGCCGAGGACGTCGAGGTTGAAGTGCGCGTTGCGAGTCTGGAGCGGATCGTAGGTCCAGCGCATCCGGGTCATTCCGTGGCTGAGGGCAACATCGCGCTGGGCGTACTTGAGCATCCGCCCAAGCCCTTGGCCCTGCCGGTTGGCGGCGACCACGGCCGACTGCGAGTAGTGGTAGTACCCGCGCCGATCGGTGCCGCAGAACCCGTAGGCGAAGGCAACCAGCCGATCGTCCTCATCCAGTACGCCGACGACCGAGCCGCCGTTGCTCGTCAAGGCGCCGAGCAGTCGCGGGTTCAGCGCGTAGTCGGGGTCCTGGTAGTCGAACACCTCGCGGTACAGCACGGCGGCCTCGGCGTACCGGGCCGGCGTGGTCAGCGAGACGGCCCTGAACTGCTCACTGGCCGGCTCGGGGATACGATTCATATCCTGAGTACATCCCCTTGATCTTGAGCTAGTCAACCGGTGATCGGATGATGATACGTTGACTATCATGATCGACCGCTTGCGCGAGTACGTCGAGCACGAGACACCGACCGGCGACGTCGACGCCCTGAACTCCTTCGCCGACCGGCTCCTCGCACGGTACGGCGAACTCGGCGGAACCGCGAGACGCGAGCCCGCACCAACCGGTGATCACGTGGTCGCCGACTTCCCCGGCCGGGACGAGGCGCCCCTGCTGTTCCTGGCCCACCACGACACGGTGTGGCCGGTCGGGCAGCTGACCTGGCGTTCGGACGACGGGGTGATCCACGGTCCCGGCGTGTTCGACATGAAGGGCGGACTCGTCGTCCTGGAGACCGCGCTCGCGCAAGTCCGCGACGTAGATCATCGGCCGGTGCGCATCGTCGTGGTCGCAGATGAAGAGATCGGTTCGCCGTCGGCCCGTGAGCTCGTCACCGCTGAGTCGGCCGGTGTGTTCGCCGCGTTCGGATTCGAACCACCGCATCCGAACGGCGACCTCAAGACGTCTCGCTGGGGCAGCACGCGGGTCCGGATCGAGGTCACCGGTCGCGAAGCCCACGCGGCTCTCGACCCGGAGAGCGGAGTCTCGGCGATCGACGAACTCGTCGACCAGTTGATCCTCGTCCGTGCCTTGGTCGCCAGGTACGACAGCGTGTTGTGCAACGTCGGCACGATCACGGGCGGCGGCCGGACGAACGTCGTACCGGGGTCTGCGGCGGCGGACATCGGGTTCCGCTTCGTCGACCCACAGACCGAGCGTGAGGTGCTTGATGCGGTGACCGGTCTCGGGCCGGTACGTGAGGGGGCTGAGCTGTCGGTGCGAGTGATGTCGAGTCGACCGGCTTGGGAGCCGTCATCGGGAACGGATGAGCTCCTGCAGAAGGTTGTTGCGGCCGCGAAGTCCGTCGGTCAGGAGATCGGCGGCGCCGCGGCGTCTGGGGCCGCCGACACCAACCTGACGGGCTGGCTCGGCGTACCGACCCTCGACGGCCTCGGCCCTGTCGGTAAAGGCGCTCACGCCGTCCACGAACAGATAATCGCGGCGACCCTGGCCGAACGAGCCGACCTGGTCGCCGCGATCATCAAATCACTGTGACTACGGCCAGAGCTGTCTGACCGTTCCGGCTGATCCGCCGCCGCGGCGGGTTGGTTCCGCAGCGGCAAGGATCGCGCCGCCAGGAAGGAACTCGAGCCCCTCGAGCGCACCGATCTCGGCCGCCGAGGTGCCCGGAGCGCCGGCCGGCGTGAAGGTGTGGCCGTACGGCGACAGCGCGGCGCCGTACTTGTCGATGAAGGACTGCTCGGCCGTCACGGACGCGGTGTTGCGCTGCGACGCCCGCGGTGCGGCGATCGCCTCGGGCAAGGTCATGCCGCGGTCGAGCCGGTTCGTCAGCGTCTGCAGGACGGTCGTGATGATGGTCGAGCCACCCGGCGAACCGAGCGCGAGGTACGGCTTGCCACCCCGCAGCACGATCGTCGGCGAGATCGACGACCGCGGCCGCTTCCCCGGCTGGATCCGGTTCGGGTCGGCGGGGTCGTAGACCGCGGAGAAGTCGGTCAGCTCGTTGTTCAGGATGAAGCCGCGGTCGGGAACGGTGATGCCACTGCCACCGGTCTGCTCGATGGTCAACGTGTACGAGACCACGTTGCCCCACTTGTCCGCCGCGACCAGGTGCGTGGTCGACAGACCCTCGGTGTCCGGTCGTTGCGTCGTCGCGGCACCCTTCGCGCACCGCTGGTACTTGCCGTCCGGCGATCCGGCCGGCACCGGCTTCACGGCCGCCTTGTCCGGGTCGATCTGGCACGACCGCTCGGCACCGAATCCACGGGAGGTGAGCTCCTTGGTCGGCACGTTCACGAACGCGGGATCACCGACGTACGCCGCTCTGTCCGCGAACGCCAGCGCGGATGCCTCGAGGTAGTTGTGCAGGTAGTCCGGCGTGCTCAGCCGCTTGACGTGCTGTGGCTGAAGGATGTTGAGCGCCTCGCCGACGGTGGTGCCGCCGGATGACGACGGAGCCATTCCGTAGACGTCCAGGCCGTCGTACTGAACCTTCGTCGGGACGCGGTCCAACGGCTTGTAGGCCTTCAGGTCGCGGGTGGTTAGGTAGCCCGGCATCACCGGCAGCGTGGTGGTCGCGGTCTTCGGTGGGTTCTTCACGACCGCCGCGATCTCGTTGCCGAGCTCGCCGCCGTAGAAGGTCGAGAGCCCCTTCTTGCCGAGCAGCCGATAGGTGTCGGCGAGCTCAGGGTTCTTGAAGACCGAGCCGACCTTCGGCGCGTCACCACCGGGCAGGTACAGCTTCGCGGTCGGCACGATCGCCGAGAAGCGCGCCTTGTTCTCCTGCGTCTGCAGGTTGAACGTCGTGTCGACCACGAACCCGCGATCGGCGAGGTCGGCGGCCGGTGCAAGCGCCTTGCCCAGCGAGAGCGAACCCCATTGGCGCAGGGCCGAGTCCCAGGTCGCGAGCGTGCCCGGGATACCCACCGAGACACCGGACGTGACGAGCTCGGGAGTGAAGTTGTACGGCTTGCCGGTCGCCGGGTCGATGAACGCGTCCGACGGCATCGTCGCGGGTGCGGTCTCGCGACCGTCGATCGTGTAGACCTTGTGCTTCTTGGCGTTGTAGTAGACGAAGTACCCGCCTCCGCCGATACCCGCCGAGTACGGCTCGGTCACGCCGAGAGCGGCCGCGGTTGCGACGGCCGCGTCGACCGCGTTGCCGCCGCGCCGCAGGACGCCGAGACCGGCGTTCGTCGCATCAGCATCGACCGAGGAGACCGCTCCCCCGAACCCGATCGCGGTCGGGTTCTTGACCGGTGGTTTCGGTGGGCTCGCGGCTGCGCTCGTACTCAGACCGGCCAGAACAAGGGCACCTGCAGACAGCGAAGCGACGAGCTTCTTCACCAGTTCTCCCGCGGGGCGTCGGCGACAGGGACATCCCCCTTGCTATCCCACCGACGGGCTTCGCGCCAGTACCAATTGCGCGCGGCTGCTGTGTCTCGGGGCCTAGTTCACCGTGCAGGAGTCCATGAAGCGGCGGAGGATGTCGTCGGACCAGTCGACGGTGCCGGTCGGGAGCTCCACCAGAAGCCATTGGTCGGCGAGCTTCACCTGCCCGGCGAGGCGGCCGTTCAGCGTGCCGATGTGGAAGGTCTTGCCGGCCCCTTCGGTGACCCGGACCGCCGACAGGCTCTTCGCCTGCGGAGCGGCCTGCAGCACCACCTTCGCGGCAGTGTCCGCGGTCCGCATCTCGGGCTGCGACAGTACGACGTGGCCGGTCGTCATCGGCGTCTCCGCGGACCAGCCCTTCGGCGCGAGGCTGCAGCTGATCGTGGTCCAGGGCTGCTTGTTCGACACCAGCTCGATCACGGACGCGCCGAACATCGACATCGTCTCGCCGGCCTTCGGCGGGGCCGGTGAGGACGAGGCCGGCGTCCTGGGCGCCGACGTCGAGTCGCTGTCCGTGCCGCCACCGGCGACCTCGGTGTTACCTGTCCCCCACCACTTCACCTGATTGCCGACCGCGAGGACGGCAGCCGAGACCGCGGCCACGCACAGTACGCCGGTGACCCGGCGCCGCCGCTTGATCCGGCGCAGCGCGCGCCGGCCCCGAGCGACGTCCGCTTCCACGTCGACCTCCGGAAGCCCGCCGGCCGCCCGGTCGGCGAACCCCTCCAACAGTTTCTTCACGTCATCCACGGTGTTCTCAACTGCTCCCCGTCGTACGATCCGTTCCCTCGGTCATCAGTTCCTTCAGACGCTTCAGCGCCTTCGCCGTCTGGCTCTTCACAGTCCCCTCGGTGCAGTCCAGGATCCGCGCGCAGGACGCAACATCGAGATCCTGGAAGTAACGCAGTACGAGCACAGCCCGCTGCCGGGGCGCGAGATCCAGCAACGCCCCGCGCACAGCCAGGGTGTCGGCCGGATCCACCTCGTCGCTCAGCCGCGGTTCGAGCGTTTCGGCGGTCACCACCTCGGGGTGGCGGCCGGCCCGGCGGCGCTCGTCCAGGAACGCGTTCACGAGGATGCGATGCGCGTACGGTCCGGCACCTTCGTGCTTGATCCGGTGCCAGTGCACGTACACACGGGTGCAGGCGGTCTGGACCAGATCTTCGGCTGTATGCACATCACCCGCGGTCAGCAGTAACGCCGTCCGCATCAGTCGGGTGCGGTCCGCGAGCAGGTACTCGCGGAACTCGGCCTCACGGTCACCCCCTCGCATCGACGGCCCCTGTGGAACTGCTCGGGCCTCTTTCCACCCCGACTACGTCACCGCTCCCCCCGCGGTTGCCTTGGGCTATCACTTCTTGCGCCTTCTCCAGCAGATCGGGGTCGTCGTACGGCAGCCAACTGATCCTTGGGTCCTTACGGAACCACGAGTCCTGCCGGCGCGCGAACCGGCGCGTGGCCTGCGCGGTCCGCTCCCGCGCCTCCACCTCGTCGATCTCACCGTTCAGCAACGCGATCACCTGCGAGTACCCGAGCGCCCGGTTGGCTGTCTTCCCCTCAATCAAACCCTTGTTCAGCAGACCTCGCACCTCGTCCACGAAATCCGCGTCGAACATCCGGTCCACCCGGCGCCCGATCCGTTCGTCCAGCTCCGGTCGCGGTACGTCGAGGCCGAGCTGCACCGCGCCCGGATAGACATAGTGGTGTTCCGGCAGGGTGGCGACGTACGGACCGCCGGTGATCTCGATGACCTCGAGCGCCCGGACGATCCGGCGGCCGTTGCTGGCCAGGATCTGTTCGGCGGCTTTCGGGTCTATGGCCTTGAGCTTCTCGTGCAGTGCACCCGGGCCCTCGGCGTGCAGCTCGGCTTCGAGTCTGGCCCGGACTGTCGCGTCGGTGCCCGGGAAGACGAAGTCGTCGAGGATCGCTCGGATGTACAGCGCGGATCCGCCGGCGAGGACCGGTACCGCGGTCCGGGTGACGCAGTCGTCGATCGCGGCGCGGGCGAGTTGCTGGAACTCGGCGACGGTCGCGGTCTCGGTGACGTCGAGGATGTCGAGCAGGTGATGCGGTACGCCGTCCTGCTCCGCCGTACTGATCTTCGCCGTACCGATGTCCATGCCGCGGTACACCTGCATTGCGTCCGCGTTCACCACCTCGCCGCCCAGGCTCTTGCACAGGGCAACGGACAGGTCGGACTTGCCGGCCGCGGTGGGACCGACGACCGCGACGACGAGTGGTTCGGCCATCGCTCCAGTCTGGCAGCCGTTCGGCCAAGACTGCGCCAAGAGGGCCTGACCGGCCTTGTGGATGACCCGGAAAGTTGTGTAGACACGCTGCGTTAGCAACATGTCTACGGGAGGAAAGCTGTGACGAATTCGTTCGAGGAAGAGTCCGACAAGCTCGACGCGGCCAAGAGCGGCGGTGACGTCGAGTTCAAGAGCGGTGGCGACGTCGAATCGCGTAGTGGTGGCGATGTCGAGTCCCGCAGCGGTGGTGACGTGGAGTCCCGCAGCGGTGGCGATGTCGAGTCCCGCAGTGGCGGCGATGTCGAGTCGCGTAGCGGTGGGGACGTCGAGTCCAGGGGTGATGTCGACTCTTTGAGTGGGGGCGATGTCGAGCTCAAGCGCAGCGGCGGTGACGTCGAGTTCAGTGGTGGCGACGTCGAGTTCGACGGCGAAGAGGGCGAAGACGGCAGCGGCGGTGACGTAGAGTCTGAGCCGTCGGGCGACGACGTCTGAGCCCGTCCGCATGGCGCTCGCGGAGATCCCACAGTTCCAGCGTTGCAGGTGCAAAGATCACCGCTAGCTGTCTGTAAGCACTCAACTACGCAAGAACGGGAGCCCCGCGATGGGCATCTTCGACAAGTTCAAGGACAAGGCCGAGGACCTCAAAGAGAAGGCCGGTGACCTGGTCGACTCGCACGGTGACAAGGTCGGCGACGGTCTCGACAAGGCCGGCGACTTCGTCGACGACAAGACCGGCGGCAAGTACGGCGACAAGATCGACCAGGGGGTCGACAAGGCCAAGGACGGCCTCGACGGCCTGGACGGCCAGAACGACGACATCCCCGACTCGAACCGCCCCGCCTGAGCACCACCGAAGGGCCGCGAGACAAGTTCTCGCGGCCCTTCGTCATGCAAAGGCCACGCCTGCGGCGCGACAGTTCTTCTGGCCGCCTTCGGCGGCGCGCGTAACGCTGCCACCCGCGACTGCACTCTGCGGAATGACTGCCGGCCAACGACCGTAGGGCGTCCGCCTCCTGTGGTCGGCGGTTTGATGCATCTGCAGGCTGGGCAGCTCACGGGTTGCAGAAGGGGCGGGCTTGGGCGAGGTCTGCGTCTACTCGGCGGAGGCCTTCGATGCCCCAGGTGTTGATGCCGTCCTGGTCTACCTGGTTGCAGACGCGGACTGCCAGGTCGCGGAGGGAGCGGGCCAGGCGGGCGTATTCGAGGTGGATGGAGTTGAGGCCCTCGGCTTTGTAGGCGGTCAGGAAGCGGACGGGGTCGGGGCCGCAGAGAGCGGTGAAGAGGTCGTGTTCGCGTGGGGCGAGTGTTGTGTGGCCCCAGTCGAGTAGGGCCGTGACACTGCCGGTGCGGTCGATGAGGACGTTGTGCGGGAACAGGTCGCGGTGGCAGACGACGTTCGGTACGTCGCTTGCGCGGGCCTGCTCGATCACTGCTTCCAGGCGGTCGACGTTGGCCAGGATCTCTTCGCTGCGATCTGCGATCCATGGGTGCCCGTGCTGGTCGCGCAGCGCCTCGATGCACCACTCGTTGATTGGGGCACGGGGCAGGTCCAGGTCGGTGATCTCGTGTACGGCGCGCATCGCCCGCGCCATCTCGTCGATGTCGTCCCACGTTGCTTGGCGGCCTTCGACGTACGGGAAGAGCGCGTAGCGCCGGCCGAGGTGTTCGGAGGTGTACGAGCCGTCGAGCGCTTGCTGCGCAGCGGGAACGGGGATACCGCGAGTTGCCAGCTCGGCGGTGAGCGCCAGTGCGGCGTCGCTGTCGGGCTGCTCCCGCCACAGCTTCACGAACCAGCGTCCGTCGGTGAATGCATCGGCTTCGAACCCACCCGGGTGGCGCTGCAGCTCACCGACGTCGACACCGAAGGCGGCGCTGACGTCGGCCGTCGACGGCGGCCGTACCTCACTCCACAGCGCCTGGTGGGACATGGTCAGTAGTCAAGTCGCGGGGCTGTGGCAGTGCAACGGAATTCCGGTCAATGGGGCTTTGAGGCCGATTGGGCGGCTTGTTCGATGGTGGCTCGGAGGGTTGTCCAGTAGGCCGGGGGTTGGCCGTGTAGGGGTTTGGGGTCCAGGCCGGCGCCTACGGTGCCGTCCAGGTGTTCTCGGAGGATGTCGGCGTGGCCTGCGTGGCGGTTGGTCTCGGTGAGGACGTGGACCATGATGTTGAAGAGTTTCACGTTGGGGCGCGGCCACCAGGGGACGTGGCCGGGGGCATCGATCGGGAGCGCGTTGACGGTCGCGTCGGTGAACTCGCCGGCGAGCCGGTAGCGGTCGATGATCGCCGTACGGGTCTCGTGCTCGGCTGCCCACATGGCGTCGCTGCTCCAGGCCTCGTCGCTGTCCCAGCGCGGGAGCGGCCAGGGTGACGGGCGGTCGAAGATCTCGCTGAAGTAGCGCGCCTCGGTGGCTGCGAGATGCTTGACCAGGCCAAGGAGGTTGGTGCCGGTGGTGGTCAGCGGACGGCGTACGTCGTACTCCGACAGACCGTCGAGCTTCGACAGCATCACCTTGCGGATCCACTGCAGGTCGTTGTGCAGATAGCTCTTCGCGAAGTCATCGATCACCCTGGCAGCGTGCCATGAATGGGGTCGCGCCGATGGATGGATCGACTGGTTCGCCGATGAGGGGGTGGGCCGACACCCCGGTCTGGCGGCGCGTGGTGGGGAAGTCTGGCATTGTGAGGCGCCGCTGGGTGGAGCTGGGTTGGTGGGGGTGGGGGCGTGGCTGAGGGACCGGCGCGGGCGGTTTACTTCTCGCAGGTGGAGCCGCATGATCCGGGGTCGTTGAAGCGTGCCGTGGATCTGCGGGCGAGCTTGCTGCTGCATCTGATCTTCACGCCGCGGATCGTCATCGGCGACGCGCAGGTTCTCAACAATCCGGTGTTCCGTTCGCTGCTCTCGGGGCCTACCGGCGAACCGGCTCAGGACAGTGAGGTCGCCTCCTTGCTGGCCGGCGGAGAGCTGGTCATCGCCAAGCGTGCAGGCCTTACGCTGGAGCAGATCCAGACTGATCACGAGGCGCGCCGGGTGCACGGCGTACCGCCGCGTGAGTACGCCCGCTTCCTCGACAGCGTCGCCACTCCGCACTTGTGGGAATGGGACGAAGACGATGTCGCCGAGCAGTTCAAGAGCAACGCCGTACGCCGTCTGGACGAGGCGCTGGCCGAGGACGCGAGTGGGGATCTCCGGGCTGCGCGCGATTGGGTGGCGTCGCGGGAGCAGTTGAGGTATCACGATCTGCGGCAGCACTTGACGTCGTACGACGAACGCACGGCTGCCGTGGTCGACCAGCTGGTCGGGATCGAGTACAGCCTGAGTTTGCCGTCCGCCTTGCAGACTCCGATGGCGGACTCGTCGACCAGTCGGTGCAGCCCGTTCACCTACCTGTCGCTGGATGATCAGCTCGAGCAGTCGCAGGTCCGCGAGCTGCCGTGCTGGATCCTGCGACCCGAGGCCCTGGCAAAGTTGCCGGTCGCCGCGGTCCGCGAGGCTGCGCAGCTTCAGGCGAGCCGGGAGGTCAAGGCGCAGCTCGGCCGGATCGAGGTCGGGCTCGAGCCGGACGTGGCCAAGTTCCAGGCGGGGCTGGTCGAGCTCGTCGAACGTCTCGAGGCATCCGCACTGGACTTCGCCGTCGGCCGGGATGCCGAGGCGCTGGCGGAGTTGCGGGATCGGCCCGCGAAACTGCGCCTGTGGAAGTCCGCCCGGAACACTGCGGCCATCACGCTCACCTGCCTCGGGATCGACGTCTTCACGGGTGGCATCCCGTCCTCGCTGTCACTGCTCGCCCAGCTGGTGACGTTCGGTGCCTCGGTCAAGCAGGAGATCACCGACGACCGGGCCCGGGAGCGCGCCGCCGACAACCGCAGACGTGAGCTGAGGATCAACTCCGACCGCTCAGCGGAGGGGATCGTGAAGCGGATCGTGCTTCCCATCTCTCGTCAGTGAGGCGATCGTGTACGCCGAGATGCTGATGGCGCACTGGATCGATCCATCGGCGATTCGCCGCAGTACATCGTCATCGCTGAGCCAGACCGCATGCTCCACGGACTCCATCGCGTCGGCCGCGGGACGCACATCGGCTCGATCCGGGTCCTCGACGTACGCGCGTACGACGGTGACCGCGTTCTCGATCAGCCCGGTCTCGGGGTAGATCGTCCCGCATTCCGTCAGGTCGTCGGCGGCGTACCCGGACTCCTCCAGAAGCTCCCGGGCCGCGGCCTGCTGGACTGTCTCGTGTACGCCGCGCCCGCCTCTGGGGAGCTCGAGTGCGGACAGGTTCGGGGAGTACCGGTGGGTCGAGATGAAGAGTGTGCCCCTGGAGCTCCGGGCCGCGATCACCACGCCGGCGCTGGCCCATCGCCAGCGCAGGTAGTTGCCGATCCGCCCCGACGGAGCCTCGACCTCGTCGTTGAACAGGTCGCCGTACTCGTTGGAGAAGACCGCGTGCTCGTGCTTGCGAACGATCGGCGAAGGTCCCGAACCCATTCGCGGATCGTAACGCGTCGACCAGTCCGAAAGTCGGCTGCCAATCCGGACGAGGAATGTCCGGATGTGGTTCTACTGTGTGGGGATGGTCAGGCTTGAGGAGCTCACGGTGCGGCCGCTGAGTGTTGAGACGTGGGATGCGTTCGCGGATCTCGCGGAGCGGCACAACGGGGTGTGGGGCGGGTGCTGGTGCACGTTCTTCCACACGATGAAGGAAGAAAAGACGTTCGACGCCGACGACAACCGGCGGCTGAAGCAACGGTTGGTGGCCGAAGGGCGTGCTCATGCGGCGCTGGTCTTTGACGGAGAGGAGGCGGTTGGGTGGCTCGAATACGGCGTACCTGCGGAGTTGCCGAACATCAACCACCGCAAGCAGTACGAGGCGGAGATGGAGAGTCCGCCCGATTACCGCATGACCTGCTTCTTCGTCGACCGTCGATATCGTCGGCAGGGCGTGTCCGGGGTTGCTCTGCGCGGCGCGCTGGAGCTGGTCGCTGACGCGGGTGGCGGGGTGGTCGAGGCGTATCCCCAAGACACCGCCGGCAAGAAGATCACCGCCTCCTTCCTCTACAACGGCACCCGATCGCTGTTCGAACAGGCCGGCTTCACCTACCAACGCCCCAAGGGCAAAATCCACTGCGTGATGTCAAAGACCATCCCAGCCCGATAGCAGGCATGGCAGGGTGGGGTTGTGGAGACTCGGGTTGCGGTTGTTACCGGTGGTGGGTCGGGGATCGGGGCTGGGGTTGCTCTGGCGTTGGCGGGTGCGGGGTGCCGGGTCGGCGTACTCGATCGGAACGAGGACGGGGCGCGGTCGGTCGTTGAGGAGATCCGCGCTGCTGGTGGGTCGGCGGTCGCGGTGGGTGCGGATGTCGGCGTACCCGAAAGTGTCGAGCGTGCTGTCGACGAGGTGACTGCTGCGCTTGGACCGGTGGGGATCTTGGTCAACAACGCCGGATTCGCTCGGGACAGCATGGTTCTGGACATGCCGCTCGAGGACTGGGATGCGGTCGTCGCGACGCACCTGCGCGGCAGCTTCCTGATGCTGCAGGCAACGGCTCCGGCGATGCGGTCGGCCGGGTGGGGGCGCATCGTCAACATTTCGAGCATCTCCGCGCTCGGCGACAACAACCGCGCGAACTATGTCGCAGCCAAGGCCGGGGTGGAGGGTCTGACGCGTGCGGCGGCCCTCGAGCTAGCGCCGTACGGAATCACGGTGAACGCGATCGGGCCGGGTGTGGTCAACACCGCGATGACCAAGGTCAGTGCGGCTCGCGCCGGGCGTACGTTGGACGAGCATCTCGAGGCGATGCGGAAGTCGATCCCGGTCGGTCGCGTCGGTACGCCGTACGACATCGCGCGGGCCGTTCTGTTCTTCGCTGCCGAGGACGCTGATTACGTGACGGGCCAGGTCCTCTATGTGAGTGGCGGACCGCACGGTTGACCCTGTAGTTGGGTCCGGGGTTCACGATGGAGTCATGCGAACTGGTGAACTCGCGGGCCGGGCTGGGGTCAACACGGAGACACTGCGGTACTACGAACGCCGCGGGCTGCTCGAACGGCCGCCGCGGACGAACGGCGGGTATCGCGACTATCCGGCGGACGCGGTGGAGTTGCTGCGGTTTATCAAGCGGGCGCAGGAGCTCGGGTTCACGCTCGATGAGGTCGGGGAGCTCTTGCATCTCGGCAACGGCGGCCCGGAGGCTTGCGATACGGCCCGCGTACTCGCGGAACACCGGAAGGCAGACCTGGAGCGACGGATCGCCGATCTGCAGCGGATGCGGGACTCCCTAGCCGAACTCGTCGACACCTGCGACCTACCGCCGGCCGACCGCAACTGCGCCCTACTCGAAGCCCTCCGATGAGCACACCCGCCCTCGAGCTCCTGCAGGTCCCGGACGGCCGGAACGCGGAGCTGCTCCTGGAACGCCTCGCCCAGGTCGTTGACCTACCGGTCACCCGCGACGAGATCAGGTCTCCTTCGATCATCTGGGTCGCCGCGGGGCAGTGTCGGAGGGGGTGGTTAGGGTCGGGGCATGGATCGGTTTGTGGTGGTTCCGGCGGCTTATGTGGTGTTGCGGCGGGGGGATGAGGTGTTGATGATGCTGCGGGCGAACACCGGGTACATGGATGGGTTCTGGGCGGTGCCGGCGGGGCATGTGGAGAAGGGCGAGTCGGTGCTCGAGGCCGCCGTACGCGAGGTGCGGGAAGAGGTCGGGGTGGAGATCGATCCCGCCGATCTGGTGCCGGTGACTGCGATGCATCGGACCGGCGGGAACGGGGATCCCATCGATGAGCGGGTCGACTTCTTCTTCACCACGACACGCTGGACCGGCGACCCAAAGCTAATGGAGCCCGAGAAGGCCGCCGGCCTCGACTGGTTCTCCCTAGACAAGCTCCCAGACCCCGTGGTGCCACACGAGGCCCGAGTACTAACCGCGCTACACGACGCCGGTCTCCCCCCAGTAATCACCCACGGCTTCCACTAACCCCACGAACTCCCTGGGCCGCGCCACCCTCCCCTCACCCCGCACGTCGTTCCCGCCCTCACCCCTCTCGGCTCGGATCGCGGTCTTGGAGGGTTCTTTTGGTGTTTACCGGGGGCTGGGGGGAATGGTTTTAGAGTTCGTTGCGGTGTCGGTGAGGTTGTGGAGGCGGGTATGGGACAGCAGGGTGGCGGGACGAGTCGGCGGCGGGTTTTGCAGGCGGGGGCGATTGGGGCAGGGGCCGTGATCGCACCCGGTGTGATGAGTGCCGGGGAGGCCAGTGCGGCTACCGCTGGGGCTTCCAAGGGCGGGATTGATACGGAGCACCCGCGGTTCACGCTGGCTGTTGTGCCGGATACGCAGTATCAGTTTGATCAGGATCGAGGCGACCCCGCGCCGTTGACCGCGACGTTCGAGTATCTGATCGAGCAGCGCACGGCCGAGAACATCGTGTTCACCGCGCATCTCGGTGACGTGACCGAGAACGCGCTGGCGTCGGAGTTCGCGCAGGCGGATCCGGTGTTCAAGGTGATGGACCGGGCGCGGATGCCGTACAGCGTTCTCGCCGGCAATCACGACATCGACGGGTCGAAGGACGACACGCGTGGGCCGTCGCCGTACCTGGACACGTTCGGACCGCAGCGGTTCCGGCGGATGGCGACGTACGGCGGATCGACGGCGAACGGGTACAACTCGTACCACGTGTTCCGGGCGGCCGGGCGGCAGTGGTTGCTGCTGGCAATGGATTGGCGGCCGTCGGACGCGAGCTTCGCCTGGGCCCGCGACGTCATCGCCAAGCACCCGAAACTGCCCGTCATCCTCACCATCCACGAACTGGTGAACGCCGACCACGGACAGCCCGTCGCCTACTTCACCGACCAGGGCAACCGGGTCTGGGACCAGCTGGTCAACGAGACCGACCAGATCTTCCTCACCCTGAACGGGCACTACTGGCCGCCCGGTCGGGTGACCCGGAAGAATGCCGCAGGCAACGATGTGCACCTGCACCTGACCAACTACCAGGACCGGTACTACGGCGGTTCCGGGATGGTCCGGTTCTACCACTTCGACCTGGCCCGGAACACGATCGACGTCGAGACAATCGCGCCGTGGATCCTCGGCCAGGACCCCGCTCGGCGGAATGCGCTGGAGGAAGGCGAACTGGAGCTGACCGACGACACCAACCGGTTCAGCATTCCGATCGACTTCGAGCAGCGGTTCAACGGGTTCGCTCCCGAGCCGGTGCGGCCGGCGCGGCCGGCGTCGCAGCTCGTGATCGCCGGCACTGCGGCGTACTGGCGGTTTGATGGACCGGTCACGGACAAAGTGATCGATTACTCGGGCAAGGGGAATCATCTGACCCGTGCGCAGTTGGGTGGGGATACGCCGACGGCCAGCGGTGAGTTTCATCCTGATCAGCCTGGACATGCCAGCTGGTTGTTTGCTGGGGGCAAGGATCCGGCGCGGGGCGGTTATCTGCGTACGGCGGACAACGCGCCGCTGAATGCGATGACGTTCAGCCAGGGGTACACGATCGAGGCGTTCGTGAAGCTGGCCGATGATGGGCAGGACCACTCGTGGGAAGGATTGCTCTCGCGGGTCGGGACCGGGCGCGATGCGGGGAAGACCGGTAGCGACCCGGATGAGCCGGTGGTGAAGCTCGGGTTCTCCGGCGGACTACAGGTGCAGTGGGCGGTCTACCCGGCGAACAAGAACGACACGTTCACGAACTGGGGCCACGAGCAGGTGGCCGGCCGGTGGTTCCACCTGGCGGTGGTGAACGACGGGCGGCACAGCATCGTGTACGTCGACTCCTCGGAACTACTCCGCAACCCGGCGACCCCGTCGAACGGACTGGCGACAGTCGGCAAGCCGTGGCTCGTCGGCGCGGGTCACTACGCCAACACCATCGACCAAGGTTTCGCGGGCCACATCGGCGAGGTCCGGATCGTCACCCGCGCCCTCAAACCCGCACAGTTCCTCAACGCCTGACATCCCCGCACGGTCGGCAGAACCCGAGCGGGACCGCGGTCCCTGGGGTACGCGGTTGGCTAGAGGTGGGAGCGGATCAGGGCTTCCTGGGCGGGGAGGAGGGCCTTCTCCGCCGGGGTGAGCGTGACGTTGCGAGCGCGTTCGGCCATTGCGTCGGGAAGGCCGGGTGAGGGGTCGATCGTGTTGGCCAGGTAAACGGTCAGGGCCTCGCGGATCAAAGGTGAGAGGTCCTCGAAGGACGGGTCAAGGATTACCTGCGCGAAGATGATCGCAGTCATCGCCACGTCGAACTCCGGGGTGCCCTCGATCGCGTTGCACCAATCGATCACAACCGGGCCGTCCGCGGTGGCGATCACGTTCAACGGGTGCAGATCGCCATGAACGACAACGCGTCCGGGCGTGCCGCTGGGCGCCGGGATCGCCTGCAGGCGGCGATGCAGATCGGCGTGGATCTCACCGAGCTCGACCGCGGTGAAGTCACCGGCGATCGCAGCGTCCGCGAGGGTCGGCCCGTTCAGCCGCTGGAGCACCATGTCCGGACCGTCGATGTCCCGGACGGCCGGCACCGGGTAGTCGTACTTCGCCACCCACCGCATGAAGTCGCCTTCGTCGCGCACGGGATGGCCGTTGCGATACCGCCGCAGCACCCATTCGTCGTCGATGGCGTAGATGTCCGCATCCCGCCCGAAGGCGAACGGCTCAGCACCGGGCGCCAGGAACGGCGACGGGCGCTGCACGACCTCCGCGTCAGACCGCCCCAGCCTCGCGCCCAGCCCAGCGCTCTCCCCCGGAGTGCTCATCCGACCTGGCACCCGCCGGTCGCCGGTTCGAGCGGTGTCGCGCCGACAGTCGGCATACCAAGCATGACTCCAGGGCTGGCGGACTCCGGCGTCTCCTGCGCGCGTTCCCACGCGTCGCCGGCCCGCGTACGCCGTACCGCTCCGAAAACGTCCGCCACCAAGTGATGCGGCGCGGCATACGTGACCTCGACAGTCGCCAGGTCACCCGGCCGCGGTGTCTCAACACCCTCGGGAAGCGCGAAGTGGACGAGCCGGTTGTCGCGAGCCCGACCACTCAACCGGTGGGTGGCCGCGTCCTTCCGCCCCTCCCCCTCAGCGATCAGCACCTCGACAGACCGGCCGACGAGCTTCTTGTTCTCGTCCCAAGCCATGTCGTCCTGGAGAGCGACGAGACGCTCATACCGCTCCTGCACGACGTCCCGCGGCACCTGCTCCTCCATCGACTCAGCCGGCGTCCCCGGCCGCTTCGAGTACTGGAACGTGAACGCGCCAGCGAACCGCGCCTGCCGAACGACGTCGAGCGTGCCCTGGAAGTCCTCCTCGGTCTCCCCCGGGAACCCAACGATGATGTCGGTGGTGATCGCGGCGTCCGGCATAGCCGCCCGCACGTCCTCGATGATCTTCAGGTACCGATCCCGCCGGTACGAACGCCGCATCGCCTTCAGCACCCGGTCGGACCCGGACTGCAGCGGCATGTGCAGCGACGGCATCACGTTCGGCGTCTCGGCCATCGCCTCGATCACGTCCGCGGTGAAGTCCCGCGGATGCGGCGAGGTGAACCGGACCCGCTCCAGCCCTTCGATCCCGCCACACGCCCGGAGCAACTTGCCGAAAGCGAACCGGTCGCCGAACTCCACGCCGTACGAGTTCACGTTCTGACCGAGCAGGGTCACCTCGAAGACGCCCTCGGCAACCAACGCCTCGACCTCGGCCAGGATGTCGCCCGGCCGCCGGTCCTTCTCCCGGCCGCGCAGCGCGGGGACGATGCAGAACGTGCAGGTGTTGTTACAGCCGACGCTCACCGATACCCAGGCCGAGTACGGCGATTCGCGCCGGGTCGGGAGCGTGGACGGGAAGACGTCGAGCGACTCGAGGATCTCGACCTGCGACTCCTGCTCGACCCGGGCCCGCTCCAGCAGCACCGGCAGCGCGCCGATGTTGTGCGTCCCGAAGACCACGTCGACCCACGGCGCCTTGCGCACGATCGACGCCTTGTCCTTCTGCGCCAGGCAACCACCGACGGCGATCTGCAGGTCGGGCTTCTTCGCCTTCACCGGCGCCAGGTGACCGAGGTTGCCGTACAACTTGTTGTCGGCGTTCTCCCGGACCGCGCACGTGTTGAAGACGACCACATCGGCCTGGTCTCCCTCGGGCGCGCGGACGTAACCAGCGTCCTCCAGCAGCCCGCGCAGGCGCTCGGAGTCGTGGACATTCATCTGACACCCGTAGGTGCGGACCTCATAAGTACGCATGACAGCCACCAAGAGTACGTGCCGCGGTAGACATTTCCCTACCTGGGATCGGCTCCCTGCACCCCCTGACCGGCGCGCGGCCGCCGACAATAGTGAGGGGCATGAACAGTTCTCGCCGTCAGTTCCTCGCCCGCACCGCCGCCGGCGCCGCAGTCCTCGCCGCCGGCTCGTTCACCGCGACGACCACCGCGACCGCCAACGCGACCGCAGCCGCGGGTGCCGCCAGCAAGACGCGGCCGACGATCATCGCCCTGACCAACGCCACCGTCATCGACGTCGCCACCGGGCGCCGCACCCCTCACCAGACCATCCTGATCAGCGGCGAGCGGATCGTCGCCGTCGGCCGACCGGCCGTGCCGCACGGCGCGACCGTGATCGACCTGGCCGGCAAGTTCGTCATCCCCGGCCTCGCCGACATGCACGTCCACAGCCTCGGCGACGAGCACGTGTCGCCGCCGCTGTACCTCGCCAACGGCCTCACGACGATCCGGGAGATGGCCGCGCCCGACCCCGCGCTGTACGACTGGCGCGACCGGATCGAGGCCGGCACCCTGCTCGGCCCGCGGATGATCGTGGGCAGCCAGATCATCGACGGCGACCCGACCCTCTGGGACCCGAACCTCCTGCGCGTCCTTGTCGTCGCGGACGAGCCGACCGCGCGCGCCGCCGTACGCCAGGTCAAGGCCGAGGGCGCCGACTTCGTGAAGGTGTACTCACGGGTGAGCCGGCAGTCGTACGCCGCCATCCTCGACGAGGCCCGCAAGGTCGGCCTCACAGTGCACGGTCACGGACCGGACGAGCTCAACTCGAAGGAGGTCAGCAACGCCGGCCAGCGCAGCATCGAGCACATCCACTCCCTCGGCCTGTCCGTCTCCACACGCGAGGCCGAGGTACGGCGGATGGTCCGCTCGATCAACGTGAAGACCGGCGACTACAACGGCTGGTTCCGGCAGATGCACCCGATCGAGTGGATCGCCGCCAACACCTACAGCCCGGCCCGCGCCGCCGACGTCTTCGGCACGCTCCGCCGCAACAACACCCGCGTGACGCCGACCCTGACCATGCACAACGTGCTCGACCAGATCGACTACACCCGCCTCGACCCGGCCCTGGCCAAGTACCTGAGCGAGGACTCGATCGGCACCTACGACTACGTCATTCAGAACCTGTACGGCGCCAACCGGACGGCCGAGGAGATCTCGCACCAGCACCAGATGTGGGCCTGGCACAAGCGGTTCGTCCGCGAACTGATCGACCACGGCGTCCCGATCATGGCCGGCACCGACACAGGTACGCCGTACTCCGTCCCGGGCTTCGCACTGCACGACGAACTCGAGCACCTGGTCAGCGCCGGCGCCACCCCACGCCAGGCCCTGTACGCCGCAACTGTCGAGCCGGCCAAGTTCCTCGGGATGTCCGCGGACCTCGGTTCGGTCGAGGCACGGAAGATCGCGGACCTGGTCGTCCTGGATGCCGATCCGATCAAGGACATCCGGAACAGCCGGCGGATCCACAGCGTCGTCACCCGCGGCCGCGTGATCTCACCGGCTCAGCGACAGCGGATGCTCGCCGACGTGGAGGCTGCGGTCAAGGCGCCGCCGACGGCGTCGGCCATTGCCGCCGGCGGCTGCTGTGGGGGGCATCCCAAGCGCTGACCGGTGGGTCGGGCGCAAGCGTGCCGTCGGGCGCGACGTGCTCGAAGATCTGCTCGACCAACGCGACAACGTGCGGGTCGTCGACGGTGTAGAACTGCCGGCGGCCCTCACGTCGTGCACTGACCAGTCCGGCCAGCCGGAGCTTGGCCAGATGCTGGCTCGCCGTCTGCACGCTGACTCCCACCCGGGTGGCCAGCGTGCCGACGTCGTACTCACCGCAGCTCGCCAGCGCCACCAGGTGCAGGCGAACCGGCGCCAGCAACAACCCGAAGGTCCGGGCCGCGGTGGCGAGCTGCGGTGCGGTCGGCTCGATCATGCGTCGACGCGAGCCTTGGGTGGAATCGACTCTCCGCGCACGTCCCGCGCCGGATACCCGAGCGCCGCGTCGATCAAGTCCTCGAGCCGGTCGCTGAGACCCTGAGCGAGGGCAACGGCCTCCGCATCCACCTCGTCCAGAGGTACGCCGAGCACCCGGTGCAGGAAGGTCTCGAGCAACTGACGACGTCGGTCGGGCATGGCAGTACTCCTGACTCAATAGATGTTGGACGGACGGACCATGCCCTCGGCGAGATCGCCGAAGCCGGGCGCCATGATCGCGCCGGGGTTGCCGATGATCTCCTCGACCACGGCGGTCTCGGTGGTGATCAGCAGGGCCGCGATCGAGGCCGCGCTCTCCAACGCCGCCCGGGTCACCTTGAGCGGGTCGATCACCGCGTCCTGGATCAGATCGCCGTACTGGCCGGTGAGCGCATTGAACCCATGTCCCCGCGGCAACTCGGCGACGCGGGCAACTACCTCGTCGCCGTCGTACCCGGCATTCACCGCGATCCATCGCAGCGGCTCCGGCAAGGCTCGACGTACGACCTCGCGGCCGATCGCCTCGTCCCCGGTCAGCTCCAGCTTCGACAGCGCGGCCTGGGCCTGGACCAGGACCGTGCCACCGCCGGCCACCACGCCCTCCTCGAGCGCGGCGCGGGTCGCGGCCAGCGAGTCCTCGACCCGCAGCATCCGTTCCTTCAGCTCCACACTGGTCGCGCCGCCGACACGGATCACCGCGACCTTGCCGGCCAGTCGGGCCATCCGCAGCTGCAGGCTGTCCTGGTCGGCGTCGATCTTGGCTCGTTCGAACTGCTTCTCCAGCTGAGAGATCCGCGCCTCCACCAGTGACGTGTCCCCGTGCCCACCGACGATCGTGGTGCTGTCCTCGGTGATCGTGATCCGGTCGCACGAGCCGAGGTGCTCGCGGGTCACGTCGGTCAGATCGAGACCGGTGTCCTTCGCGATCACCGAACCACCGAGCGCGGTCGCGAGGTCCTCCAGCTCGGCGATCCGCCGGTGGCCGAACCCGGGAGCGCGGACGACCACCGATCGCATCGTGTTGTGCATGTTGCCGCCGACAAGCAGTTGCAGAGCGGGCCCGTCGACCTCTTCCGCGAGTACGACGAGAGGGCGCTCGGCCCGCTGCGCGACCTCGAGGGTCGGCATGATCTCCTGCACCTGCGTGATCTTCTTGTTCGTCAGCAGGATCAGCGGGCGGTCGTAGACGGCCTCCATCCGCTCCCGATCCGTGACCATGTACGCCGACACGTACCCGTGGTCGAACTCGATGCCGTCGACAACCTCCACCGACATCCCGAGCGTGTCCGACTCCTCGGTGGTGACGACACCGTTGCGCCCGACCCAGTCGACCGCGTCCGCGATCACCGTGCCGATCGTCTCGTCGTCACTGGCCGCCAGCGTGGCGATGTGCCGCAACTCGTCCCGACCGGCCACCTCGACCGCCCAGCCACGCAGGGTCTCGACAACCACCGGCACGGTCTGCTCGATCCCCCGTCGTACCCGCATCGGGTTCGCGCCCGCGTCGACCTCGCGGAGGCCTTCGCGGACCATCGCCTGGGCCAGCACGGTCGCGGTGGTGGTGCCGTCGCCGACGACACCGTTCGTCTTCATCGCAACTTCCTTGACCAGCTGTGCGCCCATGTTCGCGAACGGCTCGCGCAGCTGGATCTCGCGGGCGATCGTGACACCGTCGTTGGTGATCGTGGGCGGGCCGGTCAGCTTCTCCAGCACCGCGTTGCGGCCTTTCGGCCCGAGCGTCACCTTGATCGCGTCCGCCAGCGCGTTCACGCCGGACTCCAGCAGCCGGCGCGCGTCCTCGTTGAACCGCAGTTCCTTCGCCATCTCAGCCTCCGTCAGGGAATGAGGATCGCCCGGCCACGGACCCGGCCGTGGTCGAGATCGTCGAGAGCCCGCTGGAACTCGTCCAGCGGGTACTTGGTGGTGTGCAGCGCGACCTTGCCCTGCGCCGCGAGCTCCATCAGGTCCTGCAGGTCGTTGTACGACCCGACCAGGTTTCCGACGAAGTTGATCTCGGTCGAGATCATGTCGATGGTCGGTACGTCGAGGTTCTCGCCGTACCCGACCACGTAGTAGTTGCCGGCCCGGCGCAGCATCGCGATCCCGTCGGCGGTGGCGCCGCCCTCACCGACGAAGTCGACGACCGCCTCCGCGCCGTTGCCCCCGGTCAGTTCGAGAACCTGCTCGACCTGGGTGCCGTCGGCAACGATGCCGTGGTCGGCGCCGATCTCTACGGCCAGGTCGACCGCGGCCTTGTTGCGATCGACAACGACCACGGTCGTGGCCGAGATCGCCTTCATCACCTGGATCCCGATGTGCCCCAGGCCGCCGGCGCCGATCATCACGCAGGTGTTCCCCGGTCCGATCGCGCGCGCCGCCTTCGCCACCGCGTGGTACGCCGTCAGCCCGGCATCCGCGAGTGCTGCGACATCGGCCGGCTCCAGCGAGTCGTCGATCCGGACGACGCTACGAGCCGTCGTACGCAAGTACTCGGCATATCCGCCATCGGTGTCGATGCCCGGGAAGGCCGATGCCTCGCAGTGCACATCGTCACCGGATCGGCAGGCTCGGCAGAGTCCGCAGGTGATCAACGGATGCAGGATCACCTTGTCGCCGACGGCAACGTTGGTGACCGCGTCGCCGACCTCGTGCACCCAGCCGGCGTTCTCGTGGCCGATCGTGTACGGCAGCCGTACACCGCTCTTCTCCGCCCACTGCCCTTCCAGGATGTGCAGATCGGTCCGGCACACCCCGGCGCCACCGACCCGCACGATGACGTCGAGAGGGCCGACGAGCTTGGGATCCGGCACCTCGGTCAACTGCAGGTTCGTGTGATAGCCGACGACCTGTACGGCCTTCATCGAGTCCTCCTCGTGTTCGTGATCCGGGCCGTCATCGGCTCGTCGTCGTACCGGGTCGCCAGCAGTCCGCGGCAGAAGTGCGCGTTCCCCTCGACCGAGATCCGCACCGACTTCGCGAACCGCATCCGCAGCGGCACTGCGTCGGCCGGCACCGGTACGCCGTCGTCGTCGACCAGCACCAGGTCGTCCGGGCCGATGCCGAGCCCGATGTCGGTACGGCGCCGCAGCAGCGCCTCCTTGGTGGAACCACCGGGCAGTTCGCCGAGAGTCAGCCCGTGCACCTCGTCGACGGTCCGCCCGGTGGTCCTGAGCAACGCCAGCACGCAACGCTCCATCGCCGCCGTATGAGCCTTGCGCTGAAAGATCTGGCGTAGCTCGTCCAGGTCCTGCTCCGCCTCCGACCCGAACGTGCCGACGTACCCCGCGTTGGCGGCCAGGCCGGCGTTGATCTTGTCCGAGTCGTGGTGATCGTCGAGGAGCACGGTCACCGTGCCCACGCCCGGCACCCGACGCAGGGCGTCCACCGCGTCGGATGCCATCAGGTAGGCGAAGTTGGGCGCGCAGAACGAGGTCGGCAACCGGAGATGCACGGTCACTCCGGTGTCGTCGATCCGGACCGACCGGACGAAGCCCAGGTCGGTGACCGGCTGATCGAGCTCGGGGTCGATGACGGTCGCCAGCGCCGCCACAACATCCGTCTCCAGTCCCAGCGACGTAGCGACCGCGGTCATGACGCCACGGCTTCTTGCTTGGTTCCGGCCTCCGCGGGCAGCCGCAGCTCCTCGGGTACGTCGAGGTCGTACAGCGCCGCCGCGTTGAGCCCGAGGATCTTCTTCTTCTGCGCGATCGTCAGCGGCGCGTACTCCGTCAGGTCCGCCGGGATCTGGAAGTCGACGAACTTCTCGACCAGCCACTTCGGCGTCCAGATGGCGTAGTCGGACGAGAACAGGATCCGGTCCTCCCCGATCCAGTAGAGCAACTCGCCGATGATCTGCGCGAAGTACTTCGGCCGAGTGTGGATGAACGGCATCGCCACCGCGAGACCGCCGTACACATTGGGCTCCTGGGTGGCGATCCAGCAGAAGTCTTCGAGCCGGGGCAGTCCGACGTGCTCGACGATGAAGTTCAGGTCGGTGTAGTCGGTGGCGACCTGGTCGATGTCGGCGACGTCGAACGCGTCCCGGTCCAGGGGCCTGATGGTGGGGCCTTTGTGGACGTGGATGTTCTTGATGCCGAGCTTGAGGCACTCCTCGAGATAGCGCCGCGACCACGGGCTGTCGAGCTTGTAGCCGCGGGAGTCGCCGTGCCACTCGGCGGTGTAGAGCTTGACTCCCTTCAGTCCCATCCGGTCCGCGTCCTTGCGGAGCTGCTCGAGGCCGGCCTCCTCGAACCGCGGGTCCCAGGCGTGGTTGTAGGTCAGCTTGCCCGGGTGCGCCTTGGTCAGCGCGAGGGCGTCCTCGGTCTGACCGAACCCGTTCTTGTAGAAGTCGCCGAGGATCGCGGGCTGGAAGATCGCGTGATCGACGTACCCGTCCTCGAAGAGGTCCTTCAGCAGCCGCTGGCCGCCGTAGTAGGTGTAGGTGTCGTAGTCCCAGACGACCTCCTCGGGGCTGAGGTTCTTGTGGTAGTCGTAGAAACAGTCGATGAACTGCTTGCCGTGGATGTTGCGCTGGTTCTCCGCACGCGCGTCCCACAGCGCGATGTGCGCGTCGCAGATGTAGTACTTCTCACCGTTCTTCTCGTACATGCGACCTCACTTCGTGGTGAGGTCGAAGCCGATGTACTCGGCGGCGTCCTCGGGACTGGCGAACAGGATGGTCTTGTCGTCCAGGTGCACCATCCGGCCGTAGTGGGTGGACGAGATCTCCTCGAACACCGAGCCGTCGAACTCCATCCCGAGCGCCTCGGACAGCTCGGCGTAGTCGAAGTCGAGCAGCCCGGTGCCGTCGACCCGGATCATCGACGGGTACTCGGTCAGCTCGACGCCGTCCTTGGCGCCCATCACCTGGGCGACGACGCGGCCGATCGGGGTGTTCATCAGCGTCACGCCGGTCTTGTTGGAGAACGAGGCCTCTGATCCGAACTGCATGCTCACTGGTCCAGCTCCTTCGGAGAGTCGAGCCCGAGGTCCTCGAGCAGGGAACGGAACTTCTGCTTGGCCGCGTCCAGGCTGTCCGCGAACGTGACCGACTTGTCGGCCGGCTGCGACCAGATCGGCTGCAGGGCGAGCGCGGCGTCGAGGCAGCGCGGTACCCAGGTCGACATCCAGTCGCCGAACAGCACCTTGTTGCTCTCGCCGTACTCGGCGTCCCGGGTCAGCAGCCGGAACAGGTTGCGGCTGTAGCCGAGGTCGCGGTCGTAGTCGTGCTCGCCGGTGCCGACGATGGTCGGCGTGATGTAGTCGCCGTTGCGGGCCGCGATCTGCATCACCAGCTCGGTCCGGAACAGCGATCCGACCAGCTGCTCGAACACGATGTTGGTGGCGAACAACAGCTCGCACCAGTCGCCGACGGCGGTCAGCCGCTCGACCACCTCACGCGTCGGCTGCCACTCCGGCGCGCTCTGCCAGACCTCCTTGTGCGCCGAGCCGTCGAACGGTACGTCTGCCGACCCCCGACCCCCATCTTCTTTCCCTTGTCCAACGGCCTCCGACAGGTCCAGGTTGAACAGCGCCAGGTCTTGCGCGAACCGCATCTTGTGGGCCGCGTTGACGGCGACCGCGGTGTTGATCATGTTGGTCGGGCCGGACCGCTGGATGCTGGTGAAGACGTGCAGCGCGAGACCGTTCTCGGCGTGCATCCAGGCGCCGAGGTTGCGCTCGACGAACTTCAGCCAGGCCGGGTTCCAGGCGTCGTACGCCCTGGCCCGCTTGGCGTTCTGCAGGCCGAGGTCGACCTGGCGGACGACCGCGGAGTTGTTCCGGTAGATCGTCTGGTTCCACTCCTCGTTCGGGTCGAGGAAGGCGTGCCAGTTCGACGACTTCGCCGCGGTCCATTCCTTCGGGTAACCGCCGGGGCCGTCGCCGAAGCCGTAGATCCAGCCCTGGCTCAGATGCCGGTCCGGGTCGGGCTGGACGTCGACCGTGACGTCCTCGTACATCGTCGCGCGCAGCTTGGCCGGCTTGTAGTAGTTGTACGCGCGGCTCTGCGAACTGGGGAACTCCAGCGCACCGGCCTCGGAGTCGGTGAACTCGATCGCCGGGAAGCTGCGTTGCTTGGTTTCTGTCATCTCAGGCTCCATCGGTAACTGGACTGGTGAACTTGTCGTAGAAGACCTGGTCGTTCGGCACGTTGCTTGCCTCCAGCAACGCCAGCGCGGCGTCGACCATCGGCGGCGGTCCGCACAGGTAGATCTCGCTGCGGTGCAGCTCCGCCTCGCGCCGTTCGACGATGTCGGTGACGTTGCCCTCCTCGACGGCCAACCCGTCCGCGTCCTGAGCCGACTCGGACAGGCAGGCGATGAACTCGAAGCCGGTGAGGTCAGCACCGAGCTCCCGGATCGCGTCGAGGTAGAACAGATCAGCCGCCGTACGAGCGCCGTAGTAGAACCGGACCGGCCTCGTGCTACCGGTCTCCTTCAGGTGCCGGAGGATCGACAGGATGGGCGCCATCCCGGCGCCGCCGGCCACACAGACGACCGGCAGCACGTGACCGTCCTTCAAGGTGGACGAGCCGTACGGCCCGGTCAGGGACAGCTCGTCCCCGACCGCGAGTTCGCCGTCCAGCAAGGCCGAGAACCGGCCACCCGGGTACTTCTTGATCAGGAACTCGAGCTGGTCCGGTGTCGACTGCGTCGTCGCCATCGAGAACGACCGGTGGTCCTCGGTGCCGGGGATGGTGATGTCGGCGTACTGGCCCGGCCTGAACTCGAACGCCTGCTCCGTCCTCAGCCGGAGCGAGACGATGTCCCGGGTGACCGGCTCGACACCCTCGACCCGGGCCGTGACGGTCTGGATCGGGATGCCGCCGAGCAACTCGTCCTCGTCGTAGTTGAGCAGCTCGATGGTGCAGTCGCTGAACGCGTGCGCCCGGCACAGCAGCACGTAGCCCTCGGCGACCTCGGCGTCGTTGCAGGCGAAGGTGGAGTACCGCTCCATCTGCAGCTCACCCTCGAGGACGTACGACTTGCAGGCGGAGCACTGCCCCTCCTTGCAGCCGTGCATCAGGTGGATGCCCTGCCGGAACGCCGCGTCGAGGATCTTGTCGTCCTCGGTGACGTCCATCTCGATGTCGACCGGCTCGAACCGGATTCGATGGGTGTCGGCCACGTCAGGAGGCTCTGGTGCCGTTGGCCTTGTAGGCCGCCACATGTGCCTCACGCTCGGCGTCGGACATCTCGTTCAGGAGCACGTTCGGGCTCATGAACGTGTTGCCGCGGACGTCGTCGAGGGTCCACATCTTCTTCGGGTCGTCCAGGTCCAGGTGCGGCTGGCCGATCAGCGTCTTGCCGTCGTCCCGCACGTACCCGAGATCCTGGACGATGTCCGCGAGGTCCTTGTTGTGGTGCAGGGTCTCCCACTCACGGAACCCGGTCAGCCGGCCCATGTTCGGGGTCGGACGGCCGTCGTACTCGGCCCGGAACGCGACCGCGTCGGTCCAGTAGCAGGTCTCCGAGCAGTACGTGCGCCACTGGTCGTCGACCTTCTCGGTGACCATGTCCTCGCGGATCAGGCACGGGACCATGCAGGTCCAGCAGCGGTGCGGGTACTGGTACCCGACCTCCTCGAACGCGATCGGCTTGTTCTTGCCCGGGTAGGCGAGCCGGTTGTAGTTCTCCCACCACTTGCCGTACTTCGAGTACCAGCCTGGGTACTTCTCCTCGAACCACTCGAAGTCCTTGTCGGTCATCGCGTCGATCCGCCAGTAGTTCACCGGCCAGCCGGTGGCGAAGAACCGCGCGACCTCGTGCACGTAGCCCTTGTCGACGATCCGCTTCCAGGCCTCTTCGACCAGGTCGTGCGGAATGGTGAGGCCGTACTTCTCCAGCGGCAGCAGGTAGCTGCGGTAGTAGTCGTCGTAGATCCACCGCCGCCACATCTCCGCATAGCTCTCCCGGTCCTTGCGGCGGTCCTTGGTGCCGTACTCGATGAACGTGCCGATCGCGGCGTCCACGACGCAGTGGTTGTTCCACCAGGCGTAGCGGAGGTCGCGCTCGAGCAGCGGGCGGTTCCGCTCGTCGGCGAGGGCCATCAGCAGGATCGAGTACCCGTTGCTGATGTGCCGGGACTCGTCGGACTGGACCGAGTGGAAGACCGTCGGCAGCAGGTAGTCGCCGTTGGCCGCGGCCTCGTCCGGCATCGCCACGAACAGCGTGTTGGTGAACGCGGTCTCGGCGACGACGGTCAGGTAGATGTTCGCGGCGGTGATCGCGTCACCGGTGATGAACCCCTCGCCGAACTGCCGGCCGATGGTGCCCGCGTAGTTGTTCGCGAACGCCTTCTCGGTCATGTCGAACCCGGCCGGGTCGATGTAGTTGTTCATGTACAGGCGCTTGAGGTTCATCTGGATGGTCGAGTGCCTGACCTCGTCGATCATCTGTACGGCGAGCCCGTTGTGGATCTCCGGGTTCGGTACGGCGTCGATCGCCATCGGCATCGCCCGTGCGGCCGAGATCTCCGGGAACGGGATGATGCTCAGGAACAGCTTCTGCCACTCCAGCCAGCGCTGCTGCACCTGGCGGAACATGTTGCCGCGGATCGCGCCGTCCATGGCGCCGTACACGCGGTTGTCCTTCTCCTCCTCCATCGGGAAGTAGGACCGCATGATCTGCTTCAGCGGGTCCTTCTTCGGCGCCTTCTCGAAGGTGTAGTCGGTGCCGAACCTGGTCGCCGGGGTGGCGAAGGTGGGTTCCCACGACAGCTCGGTGATCTTGGCGTGCGCCTTGGTGAGACTCTGCCTGCTCAATGTGTGCCTCCATGATCGGGAGCGGCTGTCTGCCGGCTCCTGCGGTGCGGCGGGCTGCGTTGAGAAGCGATGAAAGCCGCCGCGAAGGGGTGGCTGTGTCTCAATGTGAGACGGCGGTCACACAGTGGCGAGCTACCGTTGCGGGAATCCGCTGGTGACGGACTGAAGGAGACGGCCTATGAGCGCATCGATGCCGGTCCGCGATTCGATCCGAGTCTCATGGGAGCGCTCGCACGCGTCCCGGGTGGACGTCGATCGGCCGACGCCGACGTACTTCGACCGGGTCGATCGCGAGACGACCCTGCTGCGTGCCGCCAAACCGGTGATCGACGCGCTGTCGTCCGAGCTCACCAACGAGCCGGTCTGCATCATCCTCACCGACGCCGTCGGGGTCGTCCTCGACCGCCGCGGCGGCGACTCGCAACTACTGCGGCGACTGGACTCGGTCGACCTCGCGCCCGGCTTCCGGTACGCCGAATCCGACGTCGGCACCAACGGCATCGGTACGGCGCTCGAGGTCCGCGGGCCGATCCTGATCGACGGAGCCGAGCACTACACCGGCAAGCTGCGGATGTTCTCCTGCGCCGGCGCACCGATCACGCACCCGATCACCGGCGGCCTGCTCGGCGTCCTGGACATCACCACGCAGGCCCGGAACTCGAACTCGATCCTGCTGTCGTTCGCGAAACTCGCGGCCCGGCGGATCCAGGAACGGGTGGTCGAGGAGGCGAACGCGCTCGACCACGCGCTGCTCAGCGATTACTACGCCGCCTGCCGGCACAGCGGCGGCTCGGTGCTCGCGCTCGGCGACGAGGTGTTCATGATGAACGCCTACGCCCAGGCACGGTTCGACGCGATCGACCAGGCGGCGCTGATCGACCGGACCCGGGACGCCCGCGGCACCACCAAGCCGCTGGTCATCCTGACCGACCTCCCCAGCGGTACGACCGCCCGCCTCGCCTACCGGCCGACCTTCGTCGGCGACACCCTGGCCGGCGGTGTCATCCAGATCAAGGAGCAACGACCGCCGACCCGCAACCAGCCGGGCGCCAAGCTTCCGCTGATTCCGGGCACCACCGGCTCCAGCGGGGTCTGGCAGCACGTGACCCAGGAGATGCTCGATGCTCGCAAGCGGTCCGAGTGGCTGATCGCCGACGGTGAAGCGGGCGCCGGCAAGCTGTCGTTGCTGCGTGCGGTGCACCAGCACGTGTCCCCCGGCCGACGGCTGGCTGTCTTTGATCCGGCGCGGGACGACGACCTGTTGGCCGAGGCGCGGATGGAGCTCGAATCCGGTGCTGACCTGGTCATCGCACATGCTCATCAGCTGACCGACGAGGTTCTCGACGGGCTGGCCGAGTTGCTGCAGGGCGTTCGCGACGGTGCCATCGCCGGGGATGCGTGGATCGCGCTGACCCTGCCGGGCGACCGGTCCGACGTCCCCGACCAGCTTGTGGGGTTCTTTCCCCGGACTGTCGATGTACCGCCGCTGCGTCACCATGTCGAGGACATCCCGGCGCTGGTCCGGGCCTTACTGTCCAGGGCTGGTATCGGCGAGCTGACGTTCTCCACGGCAACGATGAATCAGCTCATGCGGCTGCCTTGGTCGGGCAACATCAGCCACCTCCGCGCAGTCCTCGCTGCGATCGCACGGCGGCGCCGTACCGGAGTGGTGGAGATCGCGGACCTGCCACCCGAGTGCCGGGCGACGTCGCGACGACAGCTGACTCCGATCGAGGCCTTGGAGCGGGACGCGATCGTCGACGCGCTGTCCAGGTACGACGGCGACAAGCAGGCGGCCTCCACTGCGCTGGGCATGTCGCGGGCAACCATCTACCGCAAGATCCGTGATTACGGAATCGTCACCTGAGCTGTAGCTGATCGGCTCTCCCGGCAGCGTGCAGAAACGCTCAAACCTACGCGCACCGTGATCATCTGCTCACAAACTGGAGCGGAATATTGCAGATCGTTACCACCGTGGAACCACCCAGCGCTGCGGCCTCGCCCCCCGCTCCGCTAGGTTCTGGCCATGAGCGATTCGGACACCGTGACGAAAACTGGTCTGGTGGCGCTGACCGGTGTCAACAAACATTTCGGTGAGCTGCACGTCCTGAAGGACATCAACTTGTCCATCGCCAAGGGCGAGGTCGTCGTGGTGATCGGGCCGTCGGGGTCCGGTAAGTCGACGCTCTGCCGTGCGATCAACCGGCTGGAGCCGATCGACTCCGGCGCGATCACCCTGGACGGCCAGCCGCTGCCCAGTGAGGGCAAGGCCCTGGCCAGGCTCCGCGCCGACGTCGGCATGGTGTTCCAGTCGTTCAACCTGTTCGCGCACAAGACGATCCTGCAGAACGTCACGCTCGGCCCGACCAAGGTCCGCGGCCAGTCCAAGTCCGATGCCGAGCAGAAGGCCCGGGCCCTGCTGGACCGCGTCGGCGTCGCTGCCCAGGCGGACAAGTACCCGGCGCAGCTGTCCGGCGGTCAGCAGCAGCGCGTGGCGATCGCTCGCGCGCTCGCAATGGATCCCAAGGTCATGCTGTTCGACGAGCCGACCTCGGCTCTGGACCCGGAGATGATCAAGGAAGTCCTCGACGTGATGGTCGACCTGGCCGGTCAGAGCATGACCATGGTCGTGGTCACCCACGAGATGGGCTTCGCCCGCCGGGCGGCCAACCGGGTCGTCTTCATGGCCGACGGCCAGATCGTCGAAGAGGCCGAGCCCGAGAAGTTCTTCACCGATCCGCAGACCAAGCGGGCGCAGGACTTCTTGTCGAAGATCCTCACCCACTGACCGTCTGCGCGGTTTCCCAGCGCAGTACCGAAACAACGGAGGAAATGACATGCGACAGCGAATCATCGCTGCCCTCGGCATCGCGGGCCTGGCTGCGACCGGACTGGTCGCTTGCGGCGACGACTCGAGCTCGGGGGGCTCCGGCTCCGGCAGTGGCGACAAGATCACCATCGGCATCAAGTACGACCAGCCCGGTATCGGCCTGAAGGAAGGCTCGAACTACACCGGCATGGACGTGGATGTCGCGACGTACGTGGCCAAGGAGCTCGGCTACGACGAGAAGAACATCACCTTCAAGGAGTCGCCGTCGGCACAGCGCGAGACGCTGCTGCAGAACGGCCAGGTCAAGATGATCTTCGCGTCGTACTCGATCACCGACGCGCGCAAGGAGAAGGTGTCCTTCGCCGGCCCGTACCTGGTCGCCGGGCAGGACCTGCTGGTCAAGGCCGACAACACCGACATCACCGGTCCGGACGCGCTGAACGGCAAGAAGCTGTGTTCGGTCACCGGCTCGACGTCGGCGCAGAAGGTCAAGGACAAGTTCGCCAAGACCGTGCAGCTGCAGGAGTACGACGGTTACTCCAAGTGCCTCGTGGCCGTCGGCGCCGGCGCGATCGACGCGCTGACCACCGACAACACCATCCTGGCCGGCTACGCCTCCCAGGAAGCCAACAAGGGCAAGTTCAAGGTGGTCGGCAAGACCTTCTCGACCGAGCGCTACGGCGTCGGCCTGAAGAAGGGCGACACCGAGACCTGCACCAAGGTCAACGACGCGCTGAAGAAGATGGTCGACTCCGGCGAATGGCAGAAGGCGTTCGACAAGAACCTCGGGCCGTCCGGCCTGAAGCTCGACGCGGCGACGAACCCGCCGAAGACCTTCGACGCCTGCGCCTGATCTGACGCCGCCGGGGAGGGACCGTTCGCGGTCCCTCCCCGGCGCGCTGATCTCCACCTCGTTCCCAGCAGGAGAAACATGGACGTGATTTCGGAGTTCTTCTCCGAGTACGACGGTCTGCAAGCGTTCCGGACGACCATCTACCTCACGCTGCTGTCGGCGGTGCTCGCACTGCTGATCGGCACCGTGGTGGCGGTGATGCGGGTCTCCCCCGTCCGGGTGCTGCAGGTCATCGGCACCGCCTACGTGAACATCGTCCGGAACACTCCGCTGACCCTGGTCATCGTGTTCTGCAACCTCGGGCTGTTCCTGCAGCTCGGCGTCTCGCTGGCGACCAAGACCTCGAACACCTTCATCGACGACAACAACTTCCGGCTCGCCGTCCTCGGCCTGTCGGTGTACCACGCGTCGTTCGTGGCCGAGGCGATCCGCAGCGGCGTGAACACCGTCCCGCTCGGTCAGGCCGAGGCGGCGCGGGCGATCGGCCTGCCGTTCCTGAAGACGCTGCGGTACGTCGTACTCCCGCAGGCGTTCCGTGGTGCGATCGCACCGCTGGGCAACGTGCTGATCGCACTGACCAAGAACTCGACGGTCGCCTCCGTCATCGGTGTCACCGAGGCGTCGGCGGTGATGAAGGTGATGATGGAGAACCGGCCCGACGTGATCTTCGTGGTGTTCGGCATCTTCGCGATCGGCTTCGTCATCCTGACCCTGCCGGTCGGCGTGCTGTTCACCTCGATGTCCAAGCGGCTGGCGGTGAAGCGATGAGCGGCACCAGCAGCGTTCTGTTCGACGCGCCCGGCCCACGGGCCAAACGCCTGTACGCCGCGGTCGGCGTCGGGAGCATCGTCGTACTACTCCTGATCCTGTGGTTCGTGATCGCCAAGTTCAACGCGAAGGACCAGCTGACCGCGGAGAAGTGGAAGCCGTTCCTCACCGGTGAGATCTGGACCCAGTACCTGATCCCCGGCCTGGTCGGCACCCTGATCGCCGCCGCGATCTCGGTCGTCCTCGCGCTGCTCGTCGGCGTCCTGCTCGGCGTCGGCCGGCTGTCCACCCAGGTGTGGATCCGGTGGCCGTCCAGCGTGATCGTGGAGTTCTTCCGGTCGGTGCCGGTACTGCTGATGATGCTGTTCACGTACGCGCTGTACGCGAACTACGAGGTCTTCCCACCGGATCGCCTCGCACTCGCCGCGGTGGTCACCGGACTCACGCTGTACAACGGTTCCGTGGTCGCGGAGCTGGTTCGCTCCGGTGTCTTCTCGCTGCCGAAGGGGCAGGGCGAGGCGGCGAAGGCGATCGGGCTCACCGGTGGCAAGGCGATGCGGCTGATCCTGTTGCCGCAGGCAATCACGGCGATGTTGCCGGCGATCGTCGGCCAGCTCGTGGTGATCCTGAAGGACACCGCACTCGGCTACATCATCACGTACGAGGAGCTGCTGCGTAAGGCGGAGCAGATCGGCAACTTCAAGTCGAACCTGCTGCCGGCCCTGATCGTCGTCGGCGCGATCTTCGTAATCGTGAACTACCTGCTCAGCCTGGTCGCCCAGCGCGTCGAACGCATGATGCGCCGCCGCGGCCGCTCGGCCGGCGGTCCGATCGCCCCGGACCAGATCGACCAGGCCGCGGTCGCCACGTCGGCCGCTGCCGCCGCACCGCCGCCGGCGCCGTAGTCATCTCACCGCAGAACGGGTCCCCGGAGTCATGCTCCGGGGACCCGTTCTTGTCAGCGGAGGGTGTTGAAGGAGTCTCGGATGATCTCCAGGGCCTCGGCGGTTTCCTCTTCGGTCAAGGTCATCGGCGGCGCCATTCGCAGCACGTTGCCGTACAGGCCGCCCTTGCCGATCAGGAGGCCGCGGTTCTTGGTCTCCTGCTGGAGTTTCGCGCTCGCGGCCGCGTCCGGGCTCCGGTCGTCCGGCTTGACGATCTCGGCGGCCAGCATCAGGCCCTTGCCACGGACGTCGCCGAGCTCGGGGAACTCCTCGGAGATCCCGCGCAGGCCGTCGGCCAGCTGAGCGCCACGCTTGGCCGCGTTCGCCTGCAGGTCGTGGTCGAGCAGGTAGTCGATCGTCGCCTTCGCGGCGCTGGTCGAGATCGGGTTGCCGCCGAACGTGGACAGCGAGCTCGCCTTGATGCTGTCCATCAGATCCGGCTTGGCGACCACGCCACCGATCGCGAACCCGTTGCCGAGCCCCTTCGCGAACGTCATCGCATCGGGTACGACGTCGTGCGCCTGGATCCCCCAGAAGTGCTCGCCGGTCCGGCCCCACCCGGTCTGCACCTCGTCGGAGACGAGCAGGATCCCGTACTCGTCGAGCACCTCCTTGAAGGCGCCGTACAAGCCGTCGGGCGGGGACGAGAACCCGCCGACGCCCTGGATCGGCTCGGCGATCAGGCAGGCGACATCGCCGGAGGTCGTGGTCTCGATGACATTGCGCAAGTCGTCGACGCAGACCTTGATGTAATCCGCGTCGGGCAGGTCGCGGAACGGGCTGCGGTACTTGTACGCACCCTGCACGTACTGGACGTTCACCGGCGACAGGCTGCTCGCGGACCAGCCGCGGTTACCGGTGATCGCGACCGTGCCGAAGGCGCGACCGTGGTACGAGTTGCGCATCGCCAGCACCTGGTTGGAGCGGCGGTTCTGGGTGGCGAGCATCAGGGCGGTCTCGTTCGCCTCGGTGCCGGAGTTGGCGAAGAAGACCTTGGCGTCCGGGATCCCGGACAGCTCGGCGATCTGCTCGGCCAGCTCGATCTGCTTCCGGATCAGGTACACCGTCGAGGTGTGCGCGATCCCACTGCCGAGTTGCTCCCGCACCGCGTCGGAGATCTCCGCGATGTCGTACCCGATCGCGTTGGTCAGAATGCCGGCGAAGAAGTCGAGATAGCTGTTGCCCTCACCGTCGGTGACCCGCCGGCCGGACCCCTGCACGATCTCGATCGGCTCCTCGTAGTACAACGCGAGCCAGTCCGGCATGACGGCCTTGTGACGCTCCCAGAGCTCCGCATGTGTCATGCCCAAGCTTTACCTCAACTGATAGTGCACGTCTATCCAGCTAGGGTGCTCTGCGTGACAATGCCGAGCATCCCGCATGTGGACATCGAGTCGCTGGAGCACTTCGACCGGATCGTGGCCGCCGGGGCCACCTCGATGGACGGGTGGCGGGTGCAGTCGGTGGACCTGACCGCACGGACGGCGGAACTGCTGGGGCTGAGGCCGATGGGCGGCCTGTTCCTGGGCTGCCTGCTCGAGGAGAAGGCCGACACCTGGATCCGCGACGGCGGCGGACTCGTCTTCCCCGCGATCCCGTCCCTGCCCTTCGACCCGTACCGCGGCCGGCTGTACGACGCCGACGACCTGTACGACGGTCTCGAGCGCGGGTACGACGCCACCCCGGACGCCCGGATCTACGCCTGGTCCCGCCAGCACGACGAGAAGGGCGACACCAGCCGGACCCTGGCCGCGGCCCTCCACGACCACGCCATCGCGGACGCCCTCACCGAGCTGCCGGACGACCGCCGGTGGGTCGGTGTGATGGGCGGACACGGGATCGCTCGCGGGAGTACGGCGTACCGCTCAGCGGTCATGCTCGGGCGCAGCCTGGCGCTGGCTGGCCAGACTGTGGTCACGGGAGGCGGTCCTGGTGCGATGGAGGCGGCGAACCTGGGCGCGTCGCTGGCTGCGTATTCACTGGCCGAGGTCGACCAGGCTCTGGCGACGCTGGCCGCCGTACCGTCGTTCCGGCCGTCGATCGGCGCTTGGGCCGCGGCTGGTCTCGCGGTGCGCGCACAGTTCCCGGGCGACGGCGGGGTCTCGATCCCCACCTGGTTCTACGGCCACGAGCCGCCGAATGTGTTTGCCGGCTCGATCGCGAAGTACTTCTCGAACGCCCAACGCGAGGACGTCCTCCTGGGTCGCGCCCGCGGCGGCATCATCTACCTGCCCGGCGCGGCCGGCACCGTCCAGGAGGTCTTCCAGGCGGTCACGCCGAACTACTACGGCGACCCGGCGACCCAGATCCCGCTGATCCTCGTCGATGTGCAGCACTGGACCGTCAACCTCCCGGTCTGGCCCCTGCTCCAGTCCCTGTCCGCCGACCGCCCGATTGCCTCGTCGATCCACCTGGTCGGCACGATCGACGCAGCCTTGGAACTCGTCCTCAGCGCTTGCTGAGCCAGCCGACGGCGAGGTCGAGGAACTGGTCGACCTCCATGATGTCGTAGCCCTCGCGGAGTCGGACGCCGCTGAAGACGACGTTGCGGATCTCGTCGATCGTCACCGGGTCGGCCGCGCGACCGTCGAGGGTCGCGAGGATGCGGTCGACGAAGGCGTCGACCTCGACCATGTCGTAGCCCTCGCGCCAGCGGACGCGGGTGAACTCGGCCGGCGCCGCGGGTCCGGTCACTTGTTCGCGGCGGCGAGCTGGCCGCAGGCGCCGTCGATCTCCTGGCCGCGGGTGTCGCGGACGGTGGTCGGGATGCCGCCGGCCTCGAGACGACGGACGAACTCACGCTCGTCGGCCGGGTCGGACGCGGTCCACTTCGAGCCGGGCGTCGGGTTGAGCGGGATCAGGTTCACGTGCACCCAGCCCCAGTCACCACGGGCGGACAGCTTCTCCGCCAGCAGGTCGGCCCGCCAGGCGTGGTCGTTGATGTCCCGGATCATCGCGTACTCGATCGAGACGCGACGCTTGGTCTGCCGCGCGTACGCCCAGGCCGCGTCGAGGACCTCGTCGACCTTCCAGCGGTTGTTGATCGGCACCAGCTCATCGCGCAACTCGTCGTCCGGCGCGTGCAGCGACAGTGCGAGCGTAACCGGGATGCCCTCGGTCGCGAGCTGGTTGATCCGCGGCACCAGGCCGACCGTCGACACGGTCACACCGCGCGCCGAGATCCCGAGGCCCTCGGGCGACGGATCCGTGAACCGCCGGACGGCGCCGATCACGGCCTTGTAGTTGGCCATCGGCTCGCCCATGCCCATGAACACGATGTTGCTGACCCGACCGGGCCCGCCCGCGATCTCACCGCGTGACAACGCCCGCGCACCGTCTACCACCTGCTCGACGATCTCGGCCGTGGTCATGTTGCGGGTCAGCCCGGCCTGACCGGTCGCGCAGAACGGGCACGCCATCCCGCAGCCGGCCTGGGAGGACACGCACATGGTGGTGCGCCCCGGATACCGCATCAGAACGGACTCGACGAGTGAACCGTCGAGCAGCTTCCACAGCGTCTTGCGGGTCTCGCCGTTGTCGCATTCCAGGTCGCGGACCCGGGTCAGCAGCGGCGGCATCAAGTCGGCCACCAGCTTGTCCCGGGTCGCCGCCGGCAGATCGGTCATCTCGGCCGGGTCGGATACCAGCCGGGAGAAGTAGTGGTTCGACAGCTGGTTCGCCCGGAACGCAGGCTCTCCCAGCGCGGCGACCGCCGTACGCCGCTCCTCCCCGGTGAGGTCGGCCAGGTGCCGCGGCGGCTTCTTGGCACGGCGCGGCTCATCGAAGACAAGAGGAAGGGAGGTAGTCATAACCGATCTATTGTCGCCCGCGGCGACAACCATTCACAAATTCACATCCCATGACCCGCGTCACCCGGGTCAGCCGCGGCGGGCTTCCGGTCCGAGTGGCCGAGCTTGCGGTCCGGCGCGATCCGGTCCCGGACCAGCTGCTTCAGCAGCGGGATCTCGGCGAACCCACCTTCGCCCTTCCGCGACCACAACAGCTCCCCGTCCAGGCTGATGTCGAACACCCCTCCGGTCCCCGGAACCAGTGCGACCTCCCCCAGCTCCTTCGGGAAGGTCGTCAGCAGTTCCTGCGCGGTCCAGGCCGCCCGCATCAACCACCGGCATTGCGTGCAGTACTCGATCTCCAACCGCGGCGCTCTCGTCACGGCGACAACGGTATCGCCGCTCCCGCCGTGACGAGGGACGGTCTCAGGCCGAGTAGCCCTTCGGCGGGATCAGCGTCGCGAGCTGGTTGAACGTGAGCCAGTACGTCGCTGTCGGGGCGAAGCCGGCCGGGTCGGCGATCAGCACGGTCATGTCGCTGGAGTCGTACCCGATCACGGTGAAGTAGTGGTAGATCGTGTAGTTCGGGTAGCCCGGCGGGTGGTTGCTCGCCGGAGCAACGATGTTGGCGACGATCGGGTAGTTGTTGTCGATGTCCAGTACGACGTCGCGCCAAAGCAGGTCGCGCTGCGCCTGGGTGGGCGGATCGTTCGGCATCTCCTTCGTCTCGTACCAGCCGGTGCCGAGATGGTTGTTGAGCACCCGGGTCACCTGACCGATCCAGTCGGTGCCGTTCGTGGTGGTCGGGAGCTCGTTGGCCAGCTGCTGCTGGCTCGGCGGCGAGATCCTTGCCGACAAGGCGATCCGGGTCGCCGCCGGTCCGCACCAGTAGCCGGTCTGCTGGTACTGGAAGTCGATGTTCAGTGTCTTGAGCGTCTGGGTCGAATAGCCGAGCGACGGGACCGTCTTGGCGGCGGCGACGGTCTCCGCCGACAGGGCGGGAGCGGCGGTGACCTGCGCCTGTGCCTGTGTAGATGCCATCGGCAGCGCGGCGGCTGCAACGAGGGTCAGACCGCAGAGCGCGGCCTTCAGTTTCCGCGAAGTGCTTGTCATGTCAGCTCCTCACTTGGACGACTGGGGCGTGTCGTCTCATGTTTGATGCTGACACACTCAGCTGAGTCTGTGTGGAAAAATCACCAACCCTTTCCACCGACGTCGAAAGGGTCGATGATCTCGTCGACCAGCCAGTGCACGGCACGGTCGGGATAGGGCCGGGGCAGTGAGAGCACGATGTGATCGAACCCGAGCTCCACGGCTCGCCGGACGATCGCGCGGGTCGATGCGGGGTCGTCGTACGAGACGATCAGTTGGAGCGACCGGCTGACCTCGCCCGGGTCCCGGCCGATCCGCGTGCACTCGGCGTCCAGTCGCCGTACGCGGTCGGTCAGGAAGTCGAAGTCGTTGTGCGGCGGGCCGGCCACGTTCCAGATGTCGGCGTACTTCGCGATCAGGCGCATCATCCGGTTGCCCCAGCCTCCGATCAGGAGCGGCGGGCCCGGGCGCTGGATCGGCTTCGGCTCGTTCCGGTTCTGCTCGAGGGAGTAGTAGCGCCCGTGGAAGTCGAAGACGTCCTCGGTCCACATCCCACGCAGGATCTCGATCGTCTCGCGGAGCCGATCCACCCCCTCCCCCGGCGGTACGAGCGTCAATCCGTAGGCGGCGTACTCCTCGATGGCCGGGTTCGGTCCGGGGATTCCGCTCAGCCCGGCAGGTTGATGTGTGCCGCCCGCGCCTAGCCCCATGATGAGTCGGCCGCCGGAGATGACGTCCAGCGTGCTCGCGATCTTGCCGAGCACGGCCGGCGGTCGGATCCGGTTGCTGGTGACGAGCAGACCGAGGCGAAGCCGGGTGGTCTGGGCGGCGAGCGCGGTGAGCAGCGTCCAGCCTTCGTAGATCTCACCGTTTTTCGGGCCGGCGAGCGGCAGGAAGTGGTCCCACAACCAGGCGTCGCGGATCTGCGGGACCTCGTCCGCCTCGAGCCAGACGCGCTGGATATCGGCGTACGGGACGTGCATCGGGGTGGTCTTCAGACCGAATGTCAGTGGCATAATCATCAGCCTAACTGATGATCAGCAATCCTGACGATCAGTGCGGCGGTAGATTTGGCGCATGGATCGGTTGGGATACCTGCTCAAGCATGTGCTGGCGCGGCTGACCGACGAGCAGACCAAGGCGCTCGCGCCGTACGGGCTGAACGGCCGCGATCTGGCCGTCCTGTCCGCGATCGTGGCCGGAGAGCCGCTGTCGCAGCTGGAGGTCGCCCATCGGCTCCGCGTGGACCGGACCTCGATCGGCGATCTGCTCGACGGTCTCGAGGAGCGTGGGTTCGTCGAGCGCCGGCGCAGTCCGGAGGACCGGCGCCGCAACGTGGTGGTGCTGACCGAGCAGGGCGAGACCACCTTCGCGACCGCCGAGCGGATCCGGCTGGAGATCGAGCGCGAGTTCCTCGCTCCCCTGGCCGACGGCGCGCGTTTCCGCGATGAGTTGAAGCTCCTACTGGGGGAATGACCGGTCTGCGGTCGCCGTTGGACTCTGCATCATGGGTGCTTTGTCCGGCGTTCCGCTGTCCGTCCTGGACCGCTCGCGAACGCGAGTCGGTGAGACGGAGGCCGAGACGCTGCGCGCGACCGTCGAGTTGGCGCAGGAGGTCGAAGCGCTTGGCTACAAGCGTTTCTGGGTCTCAGAGCACCACAGCGTCCCCGGAGTGGTCGGATCGGCTCCGACTGTGCTGGCTGCCGCGATCGCGGCTCGCACGGACCGCATCCGCGTCGGCACCGGCGGTGTGATGCTGCCGAACCACAAGCCCCTGGTGGTGGCCGAGCAGTTCGGCGTGCTGGAATCGCTGTACCCGGGCCGGATCGACATGGGTCTCGGGCGTTCGGTCGGCTTCACCAACGGCATCCGTCGCGCGCTGGGCGTGGAGAAGGACGCGGCCGAGGACTTCGCCGTACAGGTTCGTGAACTCCTGGCGTATCTCGACGGCACCCAGTCGAACCAGGTCCACGCCCGCCCGGGCGAGGGTCTGCGCATCCCGCCGTTCATCCTGGCCGTCGGTGAAGGCACCGCTATCGCAGCCTCGCTCGGTCTGCCTGTTGTCCTCGCTGTTCGTCCCGGCTCCGAGGCGCTGCTTGAGGAGTACCGCTCGACGTTCCAGCCGTCAGCATCGGCAACGGCGCCGTACGTCGTCCTCGCTGTCACGGCCGCGGTCGGGGAGACCACGGAGGCGGCCCGGGAGCTTTTGTTGCCCGAGGCATGGGCCAGCGCCTACTCGCGCACCCGGGGAGTCTTCCCGCCGCTGGAGCCTTCCGTCCCGTCGGACCTGACCCCGAAGGAGCAAGAACTCTTCGAGAACGCCCTCCGCGGCCAGATCTACGGCACCCCGGCGGAAGTCGATGCAGCCCTCGGCGAGCTGGTACGCCGGACTGCCGCCGACGAAGTGTTGATCACCACGAACACCTATGACCGCAAGGACTTGCTGGCGTCCTACGCCGCGCTCGCGGAGCTCACTGGCTGATGCGGTCCTCTAGCCGCTTGCGGACATCGGGCCACTCGTCGGCCAGGATCGAGAACACCACGGTGTCACGGAACGAACCGTCGGACATCGCCTTGTGCCGCCGCAGCACACCCTCACGGGTCGCACCGAGCTTGGCGATCGCCGCCTGTGACCGGGTGTTCTTCAGGCCGGTCTGGATCTTGACGCGACCGAATCCGCAGTCCTCGAAGGCGTGCTCGAGCAGCAGCAGCTTGGTCGCCGGGTTGACCGCGGTCCCCCACACCGCCGGCGCGTAGCCGGTCCAGCCGAGGTGGATGCTCTCGTTGACCAGGTCGACGTCGCCGAGGCTCGACGTACCGATAACGGTGCCGTCGGCAACCAGTCGGACCACGTAGGCGAACCGCTTCGCCGCGGCGGGAATCCACTCCGCCCGCATCGCGTCCGCACTCGCCGGGATCCCACCGCCGCCGAAACCCCCGGCGTACACCTGCTCGTTGCCGATCGCGGCGTACAGGTCCTCGATGTCACTGTCCTGCAGCCGGTCCAGGCGTACGACGTCGCCGACCAGGGACCGTCCGTCCGGTGCGGTCGTCATGCCTTCACCAGAAGATGCAGCACGAGCCAGACCGCGGGCGCGGTGGCCAGCAGCGAGTCGAGCCGGTCCATCACGCCGCCGTGTCCGGGCAGCAGGTTCGACATGTCCTTGATGCCGAGATCGCGCTTGATCATCGACTCGCCCAGGTCGCCGACCGTCGCGGTCAGGACGGCGATCGCGCCGACGATGGCGCCGACCCACCACTGTCCGTCGAGCAGCCAGACGACGCCGGCGATGCCGGCCCCGATACACGCGAGCACCGATCCGGTGAAGCCCTCCCAGGACTTCTTCGGGCTGATCGTCGGCGCCATCGGATGCTTGCCGAACAGCACACCGGCCGCATATCCGCCGACGTCACTGGCGACCACGACCAGGAAGAACGTGACCACCCGCTCGGGGCCGTCCGCGTCCGGCTGGACCAGCAGGATCGCGAACCCGGCCAGGAGCGGCACGTAGCCGATCAGGAACACCCCGGCGCTCACGTCCCGGACGAATCCGATCGACCCGCCCGGCATCCGCCAGAAGATCGTCCCGAGCACGGTCAGCCCGAGCGCGACCAGCAGTGCCATCGGTCCACCGAAGTACGCCGCCACCAGCATCGCCGTCGTACCGACGAACAGCGGGATCCGCGGGATGATCGCCCCGCCGGTGCGCAGGGCCTTGATCATCTCGTCGACGGCAACCAGCACGACAGCCAGCACCAGAACGGTGAACAAGACCTTCTGCCAGAACAGCGATCCGATGATCAGCGCGCCGAGTCCGACACCCACCGCGATCGCCGCAGGCAGGTTCCGCCCGGCGCGGCTCGGGCTGGGACTCGGCGCGGGCGTGCTCTCGACGCCCATCACACCTCGAGCAGTTCGGCTTCCTTGTGCTTGAGCAGGTCGTCGATGGAGTCGACATACTTCTTCGTCAACCCGTCGAGCCGCTTCTCAGCACTCTTGCCCTCGTCCTCGCCCGCGTCCCCGTCCTTGACGGTCTTGTGCACCTGGTCCATGGCGTGCCGGCGGATGTTGCGGACCGAGACCTTGGCTTCCTCGCCCTTGGTCTTGGCGACCTTGATGTACTCCTTGCGCCGCTCCTCGGTCAGCTGCGGCATCACCACGCGGATGACCGAGCCGTCGTTGCCCGGGTTCACGCCCAGGTCCGAGTCGCGGATCGCCTTCTCGATCGCCGCCATCGCGCTCTTGTCGTAGGGCGAGATCAGCACGGTCCGGGGCTCCGGCACCTGGAAACCGGCCAGCTGCTGCAGCGGCGTCGGGCTGCCGTAGTACTCGGCCAGGATGCCGGCGAACATCTGCGGGTGCGCCCGGCCGGTGCGGATCGCGGCGAAGTCGTCCTTCGCGACCTCCACGGCCTTCGCCATCTTCTGCTCGGCTTCGCGGAGAGCTTCGTCGATCACGACATTCCTCGCTTCCTCTGGGCCGCTGCGGCGCGGCCACTCCAAACCCTACGGAGGCGGGACAACCAGATATCGGACATCCGCCTGTGAGAGAAGATCCTAGTGGTACGCCGGGTGGGCGGGTACCAGGGCCTACTGGCCAGGAGCGACGACCGTACCGATCTTCTCGCCGTGGACGACCCGGGCGATGTTGCCCTCCTCCAGGCCGAAGATCACGATCGGCAGCGCATTGTCGCGGGCCAGGCTGATCGCGGTCGCGTCCGCGACCCGCAATCCGCGCGCCAGGAAGTCGTCGTACGAGAGCTGGTCGAACTTCACCGCGTCCGGGTTCTTCTTCGGATCGGAGTCGTAGACGCCGTCCACACCCTGCTTGCCCATCAGCAGCGCCTCGGCGCCGATCTCCAGCGCGCGCTGGGCTGCGACGGTGTCGGTGGAGAAGTACGGCATCCCGGAACCGGCGCCGAAGATCACCACGCGGCCCTTCTCCAGGTGCCGCTCGGCCTTGCGCGGGATGTACGGCTCGGCCACCTGGCCCATCGTGATCGCGGTCTGCACCCGCGTCTCGATGCCGAGCTTCTCCAGGAAGTCCTGCAGCGCCAGGCAGTTCATCACCGTGCCCAGCATGCCCATGTAGTCGGCGCGGTTGCGCTCCATCCCGCGCTGCTGCAACTCGGCGCCGCGGAAGAAGTTGCCGCCACCGACCACCACGGCGACCTGGACACCGGCCCGGGCCACCTCGGCGATCTGCTTGGCGATCGAATTCACCACGTCGGGGTCGACGCCGAGCTTGCCGCCGCCGAACACCTCACCCGACAGCTTGAGCAGCACCCGGTGATAGGCCGGGGCGTACGGCTCGGAGGCCGGACTCGTCTCGGTACCCAGGGTTTCCGTCACGATTCCGGCCTCCTCGTCGATGCTTTCCTGCTGTCGGTCTGCAGCCTGCGATCAGGCGCCGACCTCGAAGCGGGCGAACCGCTTCACGGTCACGCCGGCCTCGTCGAGCACGGCCTTCACGGACTTCTTGCTCTCCTGGACCGACGCCTGCTCGAGCAGTACGACGTCCTTGAAGAAGCCGTTCACCCGGCCCTCGACGATCTTCGGCAGCGCCTGCTCCGGCTTGCCCTCCTCGCGCGCGGTCGCCTCGGCGATCCGCTTCTCGTTCTCGACCGTCTCGGCCGGGACCTCGTCGCGGGTGGTGTAGAGCGGGCGCATCGCGGCGGCCTGCATGGCAGCGCCACGGGCGGCCTCGACGTTGTCGCCCTCGAACTCGACCAGTACGCCGACCTGGGCCGGCAGGTCCGCGGCACGCTTGTGCATGTACGCGGTGACCTGGCCGTCGAAGACGGCGACCTTGCCGAGCTCGAGCTTCTCGCCGATGACCGCGGCCAGGGCCTCGATGTTCTCGGCGACGGACTTGCCGTCGGACAGCTTCTCGCCCAGCAGGCCTTCGATGTCGCCGACCTTGCTGGCAGAGGCGTGCGCGACGATGTCGGCGGCCAGCTGCTGGAACTGCTCGTTCTTGGCGACGAAGTCGGTCTCGCAGTTGAGCTGGACCAGCGCGTTCTCCGCCGCGGCCACCAGGCCGTTGGTGGCGGATCGCTCGGCGCCACGCTTGGCGGCCTTGGCCGCGCCGTGGATGCGCAGCTCCTCGATCGCCTTCTCGAAGTCGCCGTCGGTGGTCTCGAGCGCCTTCTTCGCGTCCATCATGCCCGCGCCGGTGGCGTCGCGGAGCTTCTTCACGTCAGCGGCGGTGTAGTTCGCCATTCCTCGTTCTCTCGTCTTGTCGATGCGGCTGGATGGGCGGGCTCGAGTGCCGCCCGGAACGAACCGGGCGGCAACTCAGGGCTGTCAGGCCTCGTCGGCCTTGGGGGCCTCGGTGGCCGGCGCCTCAGCGGGGGTCTCCTCGGCAGCCGGGGTCTCCTCGGCCTTGGCCTCGGTCACCGCTGCGTCGGTCGCGACCGGCTCGGTCAGCACGTCCTCGGCCTTCGGAGCCTCGTCGGCCTTCGGAGCCTCGTCGGTCTTCGGGGCCTCGGCGGCCGGGGCGTCGGCGGCCTTGGCGTCGGTGGCCTTGGCGTCGGCGGTGCCGTTCTGGCTCTCCAGCAGCTCGCGCTCCCAGGCAGCCATCGGCTCCTCGGCACCCAGCTCCTCGCCGGCCGCGGCCGCACCCTGGCCACCGCGCGACATCAGACCGTCGGCGACGGCGTCGGCGACCACGCGGGTCAGCAGGCCGACCGAACGGATCGCGTCGTCGTTACCCGGGATCGGGAAGTCGACCTCGTCCGGGTCGCAGTTGGTGTCCAGGATGCCGATGATCGGCAGCTTCAGCTTGCGCGCCTCGTCAACGGCGAGGTGCTCCTTCTTGGTGTCCACGATCCACACGGCGGCCGGAACCCGGGCCATGTCGCGGATACCGCCGAGGGTCTTCAGCAGCTTGTCGTGCTCGCGCCGCTTCTGCAGCAACTCCTTCTTGGTGACGCCGGAGGCGGCCACGTCGTCGAAGTCGATGAGCTCGAGCTCCTTGAGCCGCTGGAGCCGCTTGTTCACGGTCTGGAAGTTGGTGAGCATGCCACCCAGCCAGCGCTGGTTCACGTACGGCATGCCGACCCGGGTCGCCTGCTCGGCGATCGCTTCCTGGGCCTGCTTCTTGGTGCCGACGAACAGGATCGCGCCGCCGGAGGCGACCGTGCTACGAACGAACTCGTAGGCGCGGTCGATGTACGACAGCGACTGCTGCAGGTCGATGATGTAGATGCCGTTGCGCTCGGTGAGGATGTAGCGCTTCATCTTCGGGTTCCAGCGCCGGGTCTGGTGCCCGAAGTGCACGCCGCTCTCGAGCAGCTGCTTCATGGTCACGACGGCCATGAGGGGGTCCTCCTGTCGCGCCCGGTCGTCCGACGGGGCGCTGTTCTCGGTTGTCTCGCGGTGCACCGGGGTTGGTCCACCGCTCCTGATGCCCGTCGGCGCGCAACCACCCGGGGATTCCCCGGGACCGTTGGCGGCACGCTGTTGTGCGGGCATGCGTAGTCGTCCCACTCACATGGGACGCCACCGGAAGTGTACGGGACCAGCCCTACCGAACGCGAACCGGCGGCCGCTTGTCCACAGGCGGCGAATTCGCCGGTCGAAACCGCTCACAATCACGGCATCTTCCCTGGCATGAACGCTCTTCTCTCAGCCCTCATCCTCCCCCTCGCCTCCCCCGACGCCACCGGCTGGCCACTCCAGCCCCGGCCCCAGGTCGTCCACGGCTTCGAGCTCCCCGCCAAACCCTGGCTGCCCGGCCATCGCGGCGTCGACCTGGCCGGCACCCCCGGACAACCAGTACTCGCAGCCACCGCCGGCACGATCACGTACGCCGGACCCCTCGCCGGCCGCGGCGTGATCACGATCGACACCGGGCCCCGGCGTACGACCTATGAGCCTGTCGTCGCGGCTGTGGAAGTCGGTATGGCGGTGTCGGCCGGAGCTGTGATCGGGCATTTGTCCGCCGCGGGCTCGCACTGCAGACCGGCGGCCTGCCTGCATTGGGGTCTCGTTCAGGGACGGCAGTATCTGAATCCGCTCACGCTGGTCCCCGACCGCCCGGTCCGACTGCTTCCGCTCAGCACAACATCACCGGCGCCACCTGGGCACGCCGCCGCGCCCGCCGGCACTGCGTCACCGACCCATGGGCGAACAGCCAGCGCCATCGTTGGGGCGGCCGCTGCCCTGACGGTGGCCGGCGGCCTGCTGATCAGGCGGCACTAGGCAGGCAGGTTGAGCTGCCAGGACACCCCGAACCGGTCATTGACCCAGCCGAACTTCCGGCTGAAGCCGTAGTTGGCGAGCCCCATCAACACCGCGCCGCCCTCGGACAGCGCGGCGTACAACCGGTCGAGCTCGGCCTCGTCCGGGCAGTCGACGAACATCGACACCGACGGCGTGAAGGAGAAGTCGTGATGCACGAAGCTGTCGCTACACATGAACTCCCGTCCCGCGAGCGTGAAGACCGCGGTCATCACCGACCCCTCGGGACCTGGACCCTCGGGCCTGTGGCGCTGGATCGAGACGACCTTGGCGTCGTCGAACAGCGACAGGTAGAAGTTCATCGCTTCCTCGGCCGCGCCCTCGAACATCAGGAACGTGGTGATCTTCTGCTCCGCCATCGCCTTCCTCCTTTAGTCACGACTTATATAAGTCGTGACGGTAGCAGGCTGCAGCCGGGAACGCGAGGCTCAGCTGCCGGGGACGCGGGCCTGCCAGGCATCCTCGTCGCGCGAGCGACGTTCGACGCCGGCCGGAAGCTTGTTCTTGGCGAGGTCGACCAGCGTGGTGTGCTCGAGGACGTCACGCAGGCTGGCGCGAGCTGCGATCCAGACGCGCTGGAGGACGACGGCCCGCTCGTTGTAGGCGACGCTCTCGGGCCGGACACCGGAGATGCTCACGATCGGCCCGTCCACCGCACGCATCACGTCGGCGACCGAGATCTCGTTCGGGTCGACAGCCAACCGCCAGCCGCCGGACTGGCCGCGCTGGCTCACCAGGACGCCGGAGCGCCGGAGATCGGCGAGGATGCCCTGCAGGAAGCCGTGCGGAATGCCCTGCGCGCGGCTGAGCTCCTCGGCCGACACGACCGAGGGGTCGTTCGCGACCCATCGCTGGGTGATCTCGATCAGAGCTCGCAACGCATAGTCAGACTTCGCCGAAACCCGCATGTTCCGCAGTCTGCCGCATCGGCCCGCCACCGCGCCGCATCCCCACTCCATCCGAGCCAGGATCAGTCCCGGGGATCAGGCGCGCGGATGTGCCTGTTCGTAGGCTTTGCGGAGGCGATCGGTCGAGACGTGGGTGTAGATCTGGGTCGTCGCCATCGATGCGTGTCCGAGCAGTTCCTGCACGCTGCGAAGGTCGGCCCCACCCTCGAGCAGGTGGGTGGCGGCTGTGTGCCGGAGGCCGTGCGGCGAGAGATCGGGTGCGTCGACGACCCCGATCCGCTCGTGGACGAGACGCCGTACCGCTCGTTGATCGATCCTGCCGCCGCGAGATCCCAGGAACACCGCCGGTCCACTCCCCTGCCGGACCAGCTGCGGCCGGGCCTCGGTCAGCCAGCGATCGAGCGCTTCGGCGGCCGGCACGCCGTACGGGACCGAGCGCTCCTTACGGCCCTTGCCGAATACGCGGACGACGCGCCGCGACGGGTCGATCTCGTCGATGTCGAGGGCGCAGAGTTCGCCGACGCGGATGCCGGTTGCGTAGAGAAGCTCCATGATCGCGAGGTCGCGGAGGCCGACCGGGCTGCCGTCGTCCGCCGCCACCGCGGCGGCATCGAGGACGGCACGTGTGTCGGCCTGACCCAGGACGCCGGGCAGGCTCTTGTGCGGCTTCGGGCTCACCAGCAGCGCGCCCGGATCCGAGCTGATCCGGCCCGTTCGCTGTGCCCAGGCAGTGAAGACACGCGCGGCGGTCGCGCGGCGCGACATCGTGCTGCGCGCCTTCCCAAGGCTCTGCTGCTTGGCCAGCCACGACCGCAATCCGCGGATGTCGAGGCCGTCCAGCTCATCGTGACCAAGCCGAATCAAATGATCGAGTAAATCCGCGACGTCACCGATGTACGCTCTGACCGAGTGAGTGCTGAGGTCTCTCTCCGCCGTCAGATGCCGTTCGTAGTCAGCCAGTAACACAGTGAAACCTTCCGGCCAGGAAGGGCTCGTACTGACATCGTCCGGCGTCATGATTCGACGATGCGGGAGGCGGCCTGGCATCGCAAGCCACCGCGCGGGGGCGAGGAGAGGAGGGACTGGTCGATAGCCCGACGGTCGACTACTGTTCGGCCCGATTGCCCTAGTAGCAACGGAGGCACCCCTGACCATGGCCCCCTCAGCGAACGGACAGACCGTAGGCCGGCGTTTGCCGGTCGAGTCGGCGTTCACTCGAGTCGAGGACGCACGACACCGTCTGCCGCGCTTGTTCGGTCGTCGCGACCTGGTTGTACTTGGCCTGGGCGTGATGATCGGGTCCGGCATCTTCAGCATCAGCGGTAACCAGGCGGCCAAGGTCGCCGGTCCCGCCGTGATCGTCTCGTTCGTGATCGCGGCGATCGTGTGTGTTCTGGCTGCGGCCTGCTACGCCGAACTGTCGTCCACGATCCCGGTCTCGGGTAGCGCGTACACCTTCAGTTATGTGACTTTCGGCGAGATGTGGGCCTGGCTGGTCGGGTGGGCACTCGTGCTCGAGCTCGTCACCGCGGCCGCCATCGTCGCCCGCGTCTGGTCGGCCTATTTCCTCGCCACCCTGGACGGATTCGGTGTGACGCTGCCCACCAGTGTGGCCAAGTTCTTCGGCCCGGACGCGCAGGTCAACCTCGTCGCCCCGGCGCTGCTGCTGATCCTGACCGCGATGGTTGTCACCGGCACCAAGTTGTCGGCCCGCGTCCTGACCATCGTGGTGATCGCCAAGGTCGCCGTGATCATCCTGGTCGTCGTGGTCGGCGCAGCGCACATCAGCATGGACAACTACCACCCGTTCGTGCCGATGGCCCGGGCCGCGCCGGCGACCGCGAGTCCGACCTTGCTCGGCTGGATACTCGACTCGTCGTTCGGATCGTTCGGCATGATGGGCATCTTCACGGCCGCCAGCTCGATCGTGTTCGCCTACATCGGGTTCGACCTGATCGCGACCGCGTCCGAGGACGCCCGCAGCCCGCGCAAGACGGTTCCGCAGGGCATGCTGCTCGGCGTCGGCGCCGTCACGATCCTGTACATCGCGATGGCCGTCGTACTGGTCGGCATGCGCCCGTACGGGCAACTGGGCGGGAGCGCACCGGTCTCCGAGGCGTTATCCGCGGTTGGCGTCGGCTGGGCCGCAAACGTGGTCAATCTGGGCGCCTTGCTCGCTTTGATGACTGTGGTCATGGTGGTTTTGATCGCCCAGAGCCGCGTGCTGTTCAACATGGGTCGTGACGGCCTGCTGCCGAAGAGCCTCGGCCGAGTCAGCCGGGTGTACTCCTCCCCCGCTCGCGCGGCCGCCGCAGCCGGCTTCGCTGCCTTGTTACTGACGCTCTACCCGAAGGTCCTGGAGCTCGAGGAGCTGCTGGTCATCGGTGCCCTGTTCTGCTTCGCGTTCTGTGCGGTCGGTGTCCTGACCCTGCGCCGCTCCGAGCCGAACCTGGAGCGCGGGTTCCGGGTGCCGATGGTGCCGCTGATCCCGTTGCTGTCGCTGGCCTCGACGGTGTGGCTGATGCTCAACCTGAAGACGAGCACCTGGACGAAGTTCGGCGTCTGGATGGTCATCGGCATCGCGATCTACGGCCTGTACGGGCGCTGGCACAGCCGGCTGGCGAACGAGGACAGCTGGGACTTCGACATCGGCGACACCGACCCGGGCACGGGCGGCCTGCAGGCCGTCCAGCACCAGCCGGACATCCGGTCGAACGAACTGCGCGCGATCCGCACGCCACCAGAGCAGCAGCAGAAGCCCACCCGCGGCAAGCACATGCGCAACTGAAGTCGCTTGCCCTTGGCAACTGTGTTCTCCACAGGCGAGCTGTCGCCCGCAGGTGGGCTGTTGCCCGCAGGTGGGCTGTTGCCCGCAGGCGAGCTGTTGCCCGCAGGTGATTTGTTGTCCGGAGGTGGGCGGTTTGTCCACAGGTGAAAAGTGAGGTCCGAAATCGTGGCCTGATCCCGGCATGTTCTGTGTCGGAGGTGGTCAGCGATGCGGACCAAGAACGTAGTCGGGCGGTACGGCGAAGATCTCGCCGCGAGGTATCTCAGTTCGCACGGTTTCGCCGTGCTCGAGCGCAACTGGCGCTGCGAGCTCGGCGAGATCGACATCGTCGCGCGCGAAGGCGACGCACTCGTCATCTGTGAGGTGAAGACCCGCCGCGGGCTGAATTACGGCTCTCCGCTGGAGTCGATCACCTACCGGAAGCTGACCAGGCTCCGGAAGCTCGCGGGTCGCTGGCTGCAGAGCCACGAGCTCAGGCCCGCGTCGATCCGGATCGACATCATCGCGGTCCTGTTCGACCAGAACACGGCGCCGACCGTCGACCACGTCCGGGGCGCGGCCTGATGCCGCTCGCACACACGTGGTCGGTGGCCCTGGTCGGCCTGGAAGGGCACCTGGTCGAGGTCGAGGCGGACATCGCACAAGGCCTGCCGAAGACGACGCTCATCGGCCTGCCGGACGCATCGTTGTCCGAGGCCCGCGATCGCGTCCGGGCCGCTGTCGTGAACAGTGGCGAGAAGTTCCCCGACCGCAAGGTCACCATCGGACTCTCACCGGCAACCCTGCCCAAGACCGGATCCCACTACGACGTCGCTATCGCCCTGAGTCTCCTCACGGCCGCCGGCGTGGTCGATCCCGATTCGCTTCGGCAGACCGCGATCATCGGCGAGCTCGGCCTCGACGGCCGCATCCGCGAAGTCCGCGGCGCCCTCGCGATGACACTCGCCGCCGCCCGGGCCGGCTTCGACCGCATCGTCGTCCCCGAGCTCAACGCGGGCGAGGCGCGCCTGGTGCCAGGCATCGAGGTGTACGGGGTGCGATCGCTGCGGCAGGTGCTCGCGCTGTTGCGCGGGATCGAGATCCCGGACGAGGCACCGCCGCGGGCCGAGCCGCGGTTGCTGTCTGAATCGCTGACCCGGGTTCCAGAGGTCGATCTCGACGATGTCATCGGACAGCGCGAGGGCCGTCGGGCGATCGAGGCTGCCGCGGCCGGCGGTCATCATCTGTTCCTGCACGGACCACCGGGCTCGGGGAAGACCATGCTGGCCGAGCGGCTCGCTGGGTTGATGCCTGATCTCACCACGGACGACTCGCTGGAAGTGTCGGCCGTGCATTCGCTGGCCGGGCTGCTGACCGGTGATGCCGAGCTCGTGGTCCGTCCGCCGTTCATCGCGCCGCATCACACGGCGTCGATGTCGAGCCTGGTCGGCGGCGGCACGGGGATGCCGCGGCCGGGCGCGATCAGCTGCGCACACCGCGGGGTGCTGTTCATCGACGAGGCTCCTGAGATGCACCCGCTCACGCTCGATACGTTGCGGCAGCCACTCGAGTCCGGGTACATCGAGGTGCACCGATCGGCCGCGGTGGCCAAATTCCCGGCGCGCTTCATGCTCGTGCTCGCCGCCAATCCCTGTCCCTGTGGGCTGTCCGGGACGAACCACGGGATCTGCAACTGCACCCCACAAGTGCTGGCGCGGTACCGGCAGCGGATCAGCGGCCCGATCAAAGACCGGATCGACATCCAACGTCAGATCCTGCCCGCCGCGCGCGGGCTCAGCGACGACGAGCCGGAGTCGACCGCAACCGTCGCCGCGCGCGTCAACGCCGCCCGCGAACGCCAGACACACCGCTACCGCGACACCGCGTGGATCCTCAACAGCGAGGTCCCCGGTCCGGTCCTGCGTCGCGACTTTCCGCTCGACACCACCAGCCAGAAGTTGCTCGAAGGTCTGTACTCCGCCGGCCGGATCACCGCCCGCGGCTTCGACCGCGTCGTCCGCCTCGCCTGGACCTTGGCCGACCTCGAGGGCATCCCCCAACCCACCGTCGACCTGACCCACCAAGCCTTCCAACTCCGCAGCGGCGAACCCCTGACCCCTCTCACCGACACCCGCCCCCTCAAAGGACTCCGAGCATGACACCCACCTGCGCCCCCACACTCAACGACCTCAGCACAGACAAGTACCCCGAGCTGGACCATCGTGCCCACTCAGGCGGAGAACGCGAGAAATGCGCAATTGCAGGCGGTTCAGGTGGTGAGCTCGGGTTGGAGCGAGCCGGGGCAGGTGGGTCGGGTAGTGAGCCCGGGTTGGAACGCGCCGGGGCGGGTGGCCGGGGTGGGGGTGCTCGGGGAGCTGTGGGTGGGGGTGATGATCGGGAAAGGCTGGCTCGGGTTGGGTTGTCCCGGGTGGTGGAGCCTGGCGATCTGGCCGCGTTGAAGGCGTTCGACGGGCTGGGCGTGCTGGAGATCTGGGAGCTGCTGCAGGAGAGCTCTCCCGGAATGGAGCGATGGTCGACCCGGCTCGCCGAGGCTGATCCGGAGCGGGATCTCGAGCGCGCAGCGGATGCCGGAGCGCGGTTCGTGATCCCCGGCGATGACGAGTGGCCCGATCAGGTGGAGATCCTCGCGGAAGCCGGGCAGCTCAGCCGCAGGGCGGGCGTTCCGTTCGGACTGTGGGTCCGTGGGCCGGCGAATCTCCGGCACGTCCTCGCGAGGTCCGTCGCGATGGTCGGTTCGCGCGCGTGTTCGACGTACGGCGAGCATGTCGCGGCGGAGTTGTCCGCGGGCCTGGCGGAGAACGGCGTCACCGTCGTGTCCGGCGGGGCGTTCGGGATCGACGCGGCGGCTCATCGCGGTGCGCTCGCGGCCTCGGGAGTGACGGTCGCGGTGCTGGCGTGCGGGGTCGATGTCAGCTATCCGAAGCGCAACTCGGCCCTGTTCAGCCGGATCGTCGAGCAGGGCCTGGTGATGAGTGAGCTGCCACCGGGATGCTCGCCGACGAAGCTGCGGTTCCTTGCCCGCAACCGGCTGATCGCGGCCGGCACCCTCGGCACGGTTGTGATCGAGGCCGCCGTACGCAGCGGTGCCCTCAACAGCGCGGGGTGGGCCGAGCAATGCGGTCGCGCGGTCCTCGCCGTACCTGGGCCGGTCACGTCACGGATGTCGGCCGGGAGTCATCTGCTGGTCCGAGAGCGCGACGCCGTACTCGTCACCAGCGTCCCGGACATCATCGAGGCGATCTCCCCGTTGGGCACCCGGCTCACGCCGTACCCGCAAGAACCAAGGACCGTCACCGACGACCTGGACCACGACCTCCGTCGCACTCTGGACGCGGTCCCTCGCATCCACCCAGCTCCCGCCCCTCGCATAGCGATCACCGCGGGCCTGGACCTGCTCACAACCCAAACGTCGCTGGAAGCTCTAGCAGATCTCAACCTGGTAGAGCCCAGCGACGAAGGCTGGCGGTTAGCGGCCGAAGTCTGAGTCTTTGGGGACTTCCAGGTCGGACTTGGCGAGTTCTTCGATGTTGACGTCGCGGAAGGTGACGACCTTGGCGTTCTTGACGAAGCGGGCCGACCGGTAGACGTCCCAGACCCACGCGTCGGCCATCGTCACCTCGAAGTAGACGTCACCACCTTCGGTGCGGACCTTCAGGTCGACCGCGTTGCAGAGGTAGAAGCGCCGCTCGGTCTCCACGACGTACTTGAAGATCCCGACGACGTCCTTGTACTCCCGATAGAGCTGCAGCTCCATATCGGTCTCATACTTCTCAAGGTCGTCAGCGCTCATACCTCCACCTCGCAACGCTCGGTTCCGGCATGAGCGCTGAGGGGCGCTGCGTTGTTGGTTCGCTCGCTACGCTCACTCACAGGCTCTCCACTCCGGTGGGACTGGTCACATTCTGTCCCATATCGGGTCGCAGACTGCGGCGGACATTCTCGAACCGCCGTCGATGTTGTGGGCACGGGCCGTATTCGTCCAGTGCCGCCTGGTGTTCGGGCACGCAGTAGCCCTTGTGGATCCCGAAACCGTACTGCGGGTACACCTTGTCCCAGTGCTCCATCACCCGGTCCCGAGTCACCTTGGCAATCACAGACGCCGCCGCGATACAAGCCGCCACGCGGTCACCCTTCCAGATCGCCAGGCCCGGTACGTCGAGACCGTCGACGCCGAAGCCGTCGGTCAACACGTACGACGGCCGCACGTCGAGCCGGAACAGGGCCCGCCGGAGTGCCTGGACGTTGGCGACGTGCATGCCGAGGCGGTCGCATTCGGCAGCCTCGATCGAGACGACCGACCAGGCGAGCGCGCGTTTGCGGATCTCGTCGTAGCACCGGTCGCGGGCCTTGGCGGTGAGCAGCTTGGAGTCGGCGAGCTCGGGGATCTGACCGCGCTTGCCCTCCGGCAGGATCACCGCGGCAGCGACCAACGGGCCAGCGCAGGGTCCACGCCCGGCCTCGTCCACACCGGCGATCGGGTCCAGGCCGACGCGGCGCAGTGCCCGCTCATACCCGTACAGCCCGGCATCCCGCCGTACGGTGCTCCCTCGCGGCAAAGAACTCATACAACCCACTCCACACACCCCACCCTAAGCACGGCGACCCACCCCAACACCACGGGGTTGGAGGGTCGTGCCGGCGCGGCCGAACATCCCACCTCAGGCAGCGCCGACCGGCGCGCGGAGGTGGGGTTGGGGGGTGATTCCGGGGCCGACGGGCGAGGGAGTTTGAGGGGCACCGGGGTTCGCTTACTTGGGGGGTGGAGTGAGGGAGATCGAGGGTTTGTCCGGGGCGGGACCGGGGGCCGGCACCGCCTTGAACGTGTCGGGTACGCCGAGTTTGCCCCACCGTCCGGCGGGCCAGACGATCATGATGGCGCGCCCGGTGATCTTGTCCATCGGCACGAACGCCGCGTCGCCGGTATTACCGCCGTTGGGATCCGTGTCCTGCAAATGGACGCGGGAGTCCCCCGAAGCAGAGCGATGGTCACCCATCACGAACACCCGACCGGCCGGGACAGTCACCTGGAAGTCCATTTGCGACGGCGCGTCACCCGGATACAGATAGCTCGTCTCGTCGAGCGGCTGACCGTTGACCAGCATCCGGCCCTTGGCGTCGCAACACGTGACCTTGTCCCCCGGCATACCGATGAGCCGCTTGATCAGGTGACCGTGGCTGGAGTCCGGGAGCAGACCGACCACCTCGAAGAACCGGCCGACCGAACCGCGCTTCTGACCGCTCTCCTCCGGACCGAGCCAGCCGCCCGGATCCTCGAACACGACCACGTCGCCACGCTTGACGTCCGTCAGCTTCTCGACCACGACCCGGTCACCGACCAGCAGGGTGTTCTCCATCGACTCACTCGGGATGATGAACATCTGCCCGACGAACGCCCGCAGGATCGAGGAGACGATCAGGGCCCCGACCACGATCAGCACGAACTCGCGGGCGGCCGCCGCGAAGCCCGAGCGGTGGGCGGGTTTGGCGTCCGTCTTGGTCGGTGTATCGGTCACTTCTTCAGCCCCGGCTTCTTGAAGGTTTCCGGAGGACGCAGCATCGTCATCCGGTCAGACGGCCAGATTACGCAACAGGCCCGGCCAACCACGTTCTCGACCGGCACGAATCCACCGCCGGGGCCGCCCATATGGGCACGGGAGTCGGCCGATTCGGCCCGGTTGTCGCCCATCACCCACAGATGGCCGGCGGGCACGGTCACGTTGAACGGCACCTCGGACGGTTTGGCGTCCTGGAGCAGGTACTCGCGTTCGTCCAGCGGGATCCCGTTCACGGTGAGCTGGCCGGCCTTGTTGCAGCAGACAACCTTGTCGCCGGCGATGCCGATCACCCGCTTGACCAGGTGGCCCTCGCCGCTGCGCGGCAGGATGCCGACGAACTCACCGACCTTGCGGAACGGGCCGGGCTCGGCCTGCTCCTCGTTCAGCCAGTTACCGGGGTCCTTGAAGACGATGATGTCGCCGCGATCGACGTCGCGGTGCAGGTAGCTGATCTTCTCGGCCAGGATCCGGTCGTCCTTGGTCAGAGTGTCGTACATCGACTCCGACGGGACGTAGAACGCTTCTGCGACGAAGAGCCGCAGTACCACCGTGATGACGAGTGCGAGCACCGTCACGGTGGTCATCTCGACGAGCAGACTGAGCAGCGGATTCCGCTGCTTCAGCCTGCGGTGACGTCCCTTGCTGCGACGTGCCCTCCGGGGTGCCGGGCGAGGGCGAGCGCGAGTCGCAGTGCTCGGCGCCATAGGTGACCGTCGTCGCTAGGGCGATCAGGAGGCCGGGATGTCCCGCTTCTCCTTGATCTTGGCTGCCTTACCGCGCAGCTCACGCAGGTAGTAGAGCTTCGCGCGGCGCACGTCGCCGCGGGTCACGACCTCGACCTTGTCGACGATCGGGGTGTGCAGCGGGAAGGTCCGCTCGACACCGACACCGAAGCTGACCTTGCGGACCGTGAAGGTCTCCTGCAGGCCGCCACCCTGGCGCCGGATCACGACACCCTGGAACACCTGGACGCGGGACCGGTTGCCCTCGACGACCTTGACGTGCACCTTGACGGTGTCACCGGGGCGGAAGGAGGGGATGTCGTCGCGCTTGCTCGCGTTGTCGAGCTCGTTCAGGATGTTGCTCATCAGGTGTCTCTTCCTCGCGCGTGCCACAGGTCACCCACGAATGTCGTTGGTGATGAAGTCATCAGGACGGCTGTGCGTAGTTGCACAGCTCATCGCGTGCCGCCGGTCGGTGGTCACCCCCTGTGGCAGGAGCACCGAAGGGCAGCAACGAGCAATCTTGCCACACCGCCCCAGCGGAACCGAAATCAGCGCCGCCTGCGACGCTTGGCGAACAGAACCAGCTCGACTTTCGCAGTCTGTTGCTCGCGTCGTATCTCACGGTAACCGGCCTTCCGGTACAGACCGAGGTTGCGGTCACTCTCCGCACCGGTGTTCAGCTCGTACGACGTGACCTCGGCCGGCGCGAGCTTCTCGGCGACCTGGAGCAGCCGGGCGCCCAGTCCGCGCCCCTGCCAGTCCGGTGCCACGATCAGCCGCTCGACGCGCCCCACCGAGCCGTCCACGGTCAGCTGGACCGACCCGACGATCCGGGTCCCCGCCACGGCCTTGAGTACGCCGCCCCGCTTGACGCGTTCCACACTCGCCGATGGGTCCTCGGCCAGCGGTGGGATGGTCAGGTCCCCGTAGATCCGCCCCTCCGACAGGAACGACGCCAACTGCAGTGTGTGGATCTCGCCCGCATCAGCCTCCGTCGCGGGCAGTACCCGGACCTGCGCGGCCGCATCGTCCTTCCCCGCGACCGCATCACCCCAGGCCGCGAGCAGATCCGGCCGGCGCTCGGCAGTACGGCGTACCGACTCGTCGTGACGCCACTGCGCGATCACACCGTGGTTCCCGGACAGCAGTACGTCGGGTACGTCGTGACCGCGCCAACTCGTGGGTTTCGTGTACACCGGGTACTCGAGCAGGCCGTCGCCGGAATGGGACTCCTCCGCGAGGGACTCCGGGTTGCCGATCACACCAGGCAGCAGGCGCGCCACCGCCTCGACCATGACGAGTACCGCGACCTCGCCACCGTTGAGAACGTAGTCCCCGATGGATACCTCATCAACGCGCATCCGCTCACCGGCGTACGACGCAACCCGCGCATCGATCCCCTCGTAGCGGCCACACGCGAAAGCGAGCCATGGCTCGGCAGCCAGCTCGTAGGCGAGCTCCTGGGTGAAGGGCCGACCAGCTGGCGTGGGCACAATCAGACGCGGCTGCAGGACGCCGTCCACCGGAGCGATGGCGTCGAGGGCCTCGCCCCACGGTTCTGGCTTCATCACCATGCCCGCGCCACCGCCGTACGGGGTGTCGTCGACGGTCCGATGGCGGTCGTAGGTCCAGTCGCGCAGGTCGTGCAGGTGGATGTCCAGCAGGCCGCTCTTGGCCGCCTTGCCGACCAGGGAGACGTCGAGCGCGGCCAGGTACTCCGGGAAGATCGAGACGACGTCCAGCCTCATCAGTCCGCGTCCGGCTCGGTCGGGACGACCTCGGCGCCCTCCGGGTCCAGGAGACCGGGCCGGTCGGCGACAACGACGTACTGCTTGTCCACGTTGATCTCCGGGACCAGCGCTTCGACCAGCGGCACGAGTACAGCGTTGCCGGCCGGGCGGCGGATCTCCAGGAGGTCCTGCGAGGGCAGGTGTACGACGTCGATCACCTCGCCGGCCTCGACACCGTCGGAGGTCCGAACGGCGAGCCCGATCAGCTCGCGGTCGTAGTACTCCTCCGGGTCCTCGGGACGCTCGTCCGCGTCGATCTCGGCCAGTACGACGAGGTTGCGCAGCTGCTCGGCGGCGGTCCGATCCGGCACCCCGGCGAACTTCACCAGCAGCCGGCCACTGTGCCACCGGCTCGCCTCGATGGTCAGCGTCCGCGGCACCTTCGACTCCGTCACCACGGTCGCCCCGTCCGCGAACCGCCGATCCGGCTCGTCCGTGCGGACCTCCAGCCCGACCTCGCCCTTGATCCCATGCGCCCGGCCGATCCGCCCGACAGTCACCAACACCCGTACAAACCCTTCTGCTCAACAACACGCTCACTTCACCTTCGTGAAGTGACGCTGGACATTTTGTCGCACAACACCTGACGGCTGCCCCACGGGAGCCGACCCAGGTGAGTGGGAAAGGTGGGGTGGCGATGGACTTGAGGATAGGACGAAGGGCCGCGCCCGGGTGGGTGCGGCCCTTCGGAGTACTGCTCGAGTCAGCGGCGCGGGCGCCGGTTGAGCTCGTCGACGAAGTCGATGCGCAACGAGGACTCGGAACTGATCGCGCCGACGACGGTGCGGATGGCGGTGGCGGTCCGGCCGTTGCGGCCGATCACCTTGCCGATGTCGTCGGGGTGCACGTGCACCTCGAGGGTGCGGCCGCGCCGCAGGTTCCGGGACCTGACATTGACGTCGTCAGGGTTGTCCACGATGCCTCGGACCAGGTGCTCGAGCGCCTCGGTCTCCATCATGGTCAGGCCTTGGCGTCGTCGGTGGCGGGCGCCTCGGCGGCAGCCTCGTCAGCCTTCGGAGCCTCGTCCTTGGCAGCCTCGTCCTTGGCAGCCTCGGCCTTAGGAGCCTCAGCCTTCGGGGCGTCGTCCTTGGCGGCCTCGGCCTTGGGGGCGTCGTCCTTAGGAGCGTCGGCCTTCGGAGCGTCGGCCTTCTTCTCGGCCGTCTTCTTCGCCGCGGTCTTCTTGGCGGTGACGGCCTCGGTCTTCAGCGTGCCGTGCGCCTCGGCGAGGGCCTCGTTGAAGATCTCCTGCTTGTCGCGCTTCGGCTCCTTGACCCGCAGCGGCGCCGGGGCGTCCTGGCCCTTGAACTTCTGCCAGTCGCCGGAGGCCTTGAAGATCGCCTCGACGGCCTCGGTCGGCTGCGCGCCGACGCCCAGCCAGTACTGCGCCCGGTCCGACTCGACGTGGATGAACGACGGCTCGGCCTTCGGGTTGTACTTGCCGATCTCCTCGATCGCGCGGCCGTCCCGCTTGGTCCGGGCGTCCATCACGACGATGCGGTAGTGCGGCGCACGCTTCTTGCCGATGCGCTTCAAACGGATCTTGACTGCCACGTTTGTGGGATCTCCTCGGATTACATGTCTGGGTGAGCAGCACAACGTCGTGGGGACAACGGGTAACCGCTCGATTGGGCCGGCCAGCACGTGGAGTTAGAGGGCTGCACGAAATCTGGACGGACTCAGCAGGCCATTGTGCCAGATAGCGGGTGGGCCAACCAACTCGGTGTCAAGCCCGGAACGGAGCCAGGTCGGGGAGTTGGTGGGCGTAGGCGTCCAGGAGCTTTCGGGCGGCGGTTACCGAGTCGATCAGCGGGTGCCAGGCGAGGGCCCGCAGGGCCGCGTCACGTGACCCACTGGCCGCTGCCTCGATCGTGGATCGCTCGACCGCCTTCACCGAGCAGACGAGACCCGCCTGGTGATCGGTCAGCTGCGACACCGTGATGGGCACTGCCCCGTTGGCGTCGACCGTACAAGGGATCTCCACCACCGCGTCGTCGTCGAGGTGATGCAGCACCCCGCGGTTGCGCACGTTCAGGATCAGCGACGCCCGCTCGTTGTGCGCGATCGCCCGCATCAGCGACAACGCGACCTGCTCATATCCCCCAGCAGCCATGTCCCGTTCGTCGCGCTCGCCCGCGTCGGCGACCTCACGGCTCTCCACCATGTACGTCGACTCACGCTCGGCCCGCGTCTTCTGCCACAACTCCAGCGCCTGGTCCGGCCGCTCGGCCGTCTCCGCATAGAACGCGGACTGCTGCTCCAGCAAGAACGTCCCCCGCGTCTGCCGCACAGCCTGTACGGCGGCCAGCGTCTCGCGCGCGAAGTAGTAATAGTGCAAGTACTCGTTCGGGATCGACCCCAACGACCGCAGCCACTCCACCCCGAACAGCCGGCCCTCCTCGAAGGACGCCAGCGCCTCGGACGATGCCAGCAACTCCGGCAGGAGATCACGCCCGCCGGACCGCAGCCCACGGAGCCAGCCCAGGTGATTCAGCCCGGCGTAGTCGTAGAACGCGGTGGACGGGTCCACGTCGAGTGCGAGCGCCGCACGACGCCCCAGGCCAGACGGTGAGTCGCAAATCCCGATCACCCGGTCGCCCAGGTACGGAATCATCGCCTCGGTCACCATGCCCGCCGGGTTGGTGAAGTTGATGGTCCACGCCTCCGGCGCCACCGCGGCGATCCGCTGAGCGATCGACACCGCCACGGGCAGCGTCCTCAGCCCATAGGCGATCCCACCAGCACCAACGGTCTCCTGACCCAGTACGCCGAGGTCCAGCGCGACCCGTTCATCGACAGTCCTGCCTTCCAGCCCACCGACCCGGATCGCCGAGAAGATGAACTGCGCACCCCGCAGCGCCTCGTCCAAGTCGGTCGTCTCGGTCACCACCGGGGCATCAGCGACCCCAGCAGCCTGCTGGCGCAGCACCGCCCCGATCGACGCCAACCGGGACGAGTCCGCATCGAAGAGCACCACCGACGTGATGCGGCCGGCGCCGCGGTCGCCGAGCAAGGCCTGGTAGACCAGCGGCACCCGGAATCCCCCGCCGCCAAGGATCGTCAGCCTCACGTCAACACCACCTGAACCCCTGCCTCTTCCAGTTGGGCCCGGGTCGCCTCGTCGGCGTCGGGCTCGGTCACCACCATGAACAGTTCACTCGGCTCGCACACCCGCGCGACCCCGTGCCCCGGGAACTTCGTCCCGTCCGCGAGCAGCACGACCCGATCGGCGGCCTGGATCATCGCCCGCTTCACCGGCACCTCGATCATCGTGCTGTCCATCACCCGTCCGTCCGGCCGGACCCCACTGGTCCCCAGGAACAGCCAGTCGACATGGATCTGCCGCAGGCTCTCCTCGGTCAAGTACCCCACCAGCGACCGGTAACTCCGGCGTACGAAGCCGCCGAGCACGATCAGCTCGATCTGCTCGTCGTTCTGCAACTCCTCGAGTACGGCCAGGTTGCTCGTGACCACCGTCAACGAACGGCCGCGCAGATGCTGTGCGACCCGCAGTGCGGTGGTCCCGATGTCGAGCAGCACCGACTCACCGTCGTTCACCAACTCGGCGGCCCGGCGAGCGATCCGGTCCTTTTCTTCGGCATGTACGGCGTTGACGTCCGCGAACGGCTCGTCTCCACCGTCGACGGCGAGCGCACCGCCGTACACCCGGGTCAGCCGACCCTCGGTGTGCAACTGCTCGAGGTCGCGACGAATCGTCGCCTCGCTCACCCCGAGCCGCGCGGCCAGCACTTTGACGCCCCCGGCCCCGTCGACCCGGAGCGCGCGCACGATCTCGTCCTGTCGCTGCTTCGGCAACACGCACCGACCGTATCATGCAAACTCCGTCATTATCGATCAAAGTCATGAGCAGGTATTGCGGATCTTGCGTAGGAGATTCAAGATTCATGCACGAGTTTGATCGAGCCTGCAGAGGTTGTGCAGGGGTGTGGAGCGCGCAGCATGAATGAGCTGGACGTGGTCGTGTCCGGCCTGGTCTTCCAGGACCTGGTGCTCGGCCTGCCCGGTCCACCGCGCCCCGGCACCGAGGTGTTCGCCACCGACTCCCACGAGAGCCCGGGCGGCATCGCCAACTTCGCGGTCGCACTGGCCCGGCTGGGCCTGCGGACCGGCATGGCGGCCGCGTTCGGCGCGGACAACGGCGGCGACCGGGTCTGGGACCAGCTGGCTCGCGAAGGCATCGATCTGACTCTCTCCCGCAAGCTCGCCGGCTGGCGGACCCCACTGACGGTGGCCCTTGCCTATGACAACGACAGGGCTTTGGTCACCCGGGGCACCCCTCCCCTGCTGTCGGCCGACGAGCTGATCACCGCACCGCCGGCCGCCCGAGCCGTCGCCGCCCACATTGGTCCCTGGCCCAATGAATGGCTGGCGAAAGCGAAGGCGGCCGGCAGTGTGGTGTTTGCCGATGTCGGTTGGGACCCATCGGAGCAGTGGGACCCCGCTGTGCTCGCGCAGCTCGCGCACTGCGACGTGTTCCTGCCAAACGCCGACGAGGCGATGGCCTACACCGGACGGACAGTCCCGAGCGAGCGCTCGAGCGACTGGCCGAGCTGGTGCCACAGGTCGTTGTGTCGAATGGCGTACACGGAGCCCTGGCGATCGATGCCGGCTCCGGCGAGCGAATCGCCGTACCGGCGTATCGAGTCCCGGCGGCGGACACCACCGGGGCGGGTGATGTGTTCGCCGCCGGCTTCATCGCGGCCACGCTGTGGGAGCTGCCGTTCGAGCAGCGGGTGCGGTTCGCCGCCCTCACCGCGGCCCTGTCGGTCACCCGGCTCGGCGGCGCGGACGCCGCACCCCGTTGGGCAGACCTGGCGCAGTGGCAGGCAGCACACCCCGAAGACCACCACCTCCAAGCGCTGATCAGCGCCCACTCAGGAAGGTAGAACCATGGAGCTCTCACGTCGCACCCTGCTCGGGGGCTTCGCAGCAGTTGCCGGTGGCGCGCTCGTCGGCTGCTCGTCCGGGATGAACAACGCCGGTACGCCGGCCAAGACGAACGCGGCGACCCAGCTGACGATGTGGTGCTGGCCGGGCGGTCTGGGCAAGTCCGTGCTCGACGACACCGTCGCGCACTTCCCGGACCCGAAGATCAAGTACTCCGAGATCGGTGGCGACTACAAGCAGAAGCTGATCACCACCTTCAACGGCGGCACCGGGATCCCGGACATCACCGGCATCAAGGGTGAGGACATCGCGTCCCTGCTCCCGCAGGCCGAGCGGTTCGTGGACCTGAAGACGATCGGCGCGGACTCGATCCTCGGCGACTACCTGGAGTGGAAGGTCAACCAGGCCACAACCCTGGACGGCAAGGTGATCGGGCTGCCGATCGACGTCGGCCCGACCGCGCTGTACTACCGCGAGGACGTCTTCGCCGCGGCCGGCCTGCCGAGCGACCCGGCCAAGGTGGCCGAGGCGATGAAGACGTGGGACGACTTCTTCGCCGCCGGCGTGCAGCTGAAGGCGAAGAACCCGAAGGCGCCGATCGTCTGGGACGCCAGCGACCTGTACGACATGGTGATCGGCCAGGGCACCGAGCGGTACATCTCCAAGGACAACAAGTTCATCGGCGACCAGGACCACATCCGCAAGGCCTGGGACACCTCGGTCAAGGCGATGACGCTGAAGATCGACGGCAAGACCCCGAGCGGCAGCCCGGACTGGAACGCCGGCCTCGACCAGGGCACGGTCCCCGCGCACATCGGCGCCGCGTGGGTCGCCCTCGACATCAAGTCCGCGGTGAAGACCAGCGCCGGCAAGTGGCGGATCGCGCCGACGCCGAGCGGCCCGGCGAACTTCGGCGGTTCGTTCCTCGCGATTACCAAGAACGCCGCCGACCCGCAGAAGGCCTTCGACGTGATCAAGTACATGCTCAGCGCCGACAACGAGGCCAAGGCCTTCGCCGACGCGCAGATCTTCCCGTCGGCGCCGGCGGCCTACGACAAGCCGCAGCTCAAGGCCGCGGACAAGTTCTTCGGCGGCCAGGTGCCGATCGACGTCTTCGGCCCGGCCGCGAAGAGCATCCCGGTCGCGTACCAGAGCCCGTTCGACGACGGCGTCGCGGCGCCGTACCACGACGAGCTGAAGACGGTGCAGACCGGCGCCAAAACCTCGGACGCCGCCTGGGCCAGCGCCGTCTCCAAGGCCAAGGCGATCGCCAAGCGGCAGGGAGTGCAGTGACCGGTACGGCGACGGCACAGCCGGCGACCCGTCCGGCCGGGAAGCTGACCAGCACAGGTCAGCGGCCCGGCCGGCGGGTCCGGTCGTACTGGCGGTTCTATCTCGCGCTGTCGCCGTTCTACATCCTGTTCGCGGTGTTCGGGCTGTACCCGGTGGCGTCCACGATCGTGCTGGCGTTCCAGCGCTGGGACGGTCTGACCCCGCGGCGGTTCAACGGGATCGACAACTTCAGGTTCCTGGTCCAGGACCCGACCTTCTGGCTCTCGCTGAAGAACACCGTGGTGCTGTTCCTGATGTCGACGGTGCCGACGCTGGTGCTGGCGATCCTGCTCGCGGTGATGCTGCAGTCCGCGGTCAGATTCACCAACGTCTACCGGATCGCGTACTTCATCCCCAACGTCACCTCGCTGGTGGCGATGGCGATCTTCTTCAGCTCGATCTTCAGCACCAACTTCGGCCTGGTCAACGCGGCCCTGCGGTCGCTCGGTTTCCAGAACCAGGACTGGCTGGGTGAGCCGTGGGGAATCAAGATCGCGATCACCACGATGATCGTCTGGCAGTGGGTCGGCTACAACACGCTGATCTACCTCGCGGGCCTGCAGGCGATCCCGAAGGACCAGTACGAGGCGGCCAAGGTGGACGGCGCCGGTCCGGTCCGGACGTTCTTCTCGATCACGCTGCCGCAGCTGCGTCCCGTCGTACTGTTCACCGTCATCATGTCGACGATCGGCGGGCTGCAGACCTTTACCGAGCCGCAGGTGATGGTCGGCAACAGCGGCGGCACCGGACAGAGCGGGATGACCGTCGTGCTGTTCTTCTACCGGGCCGCCTTCCTGGACAACGACTACGGGTACGCCGCGGCGATCGCGCTCAGCATCTTCGTACTGGTGCTGTTGTTCACGGCAATCAACTGGCGGATCTTCCGGGGACGGGGTGAGGACCGATGATCAGGTACCGGCTGCGCGGGATCGCGCTGCACGCCTTCCTGGTACTCGCACTGCTGGTGTTCATGTTCCCGTTCCTGTGGACGGTCATCATGGCGTCGAACACGACCGCGGACATCTACCGGTTCCCGCCGAAGCTCACCTTCGGCAGCCACTTCGGCGACAACGTCCAGCACGTACTGCAGAACGTCGCGTTCTTCCAGTCGATGGCCAACACCGCGATCGTCGCGGTCAGTACGACGCTGCTGGTGCTGTTCTTCGACTCGCTGGCCGCGTTCACGTTCGCGAAGTTCCGGTTCCCCGGGCGGAACGCGCTGTTCGTGATCCTGCTCGCGACGATGCTGCTGCCGGCCCAGCTGGCCGCCGTACCGCAGTTCCAGACGATGGCGATCCTCGGATGGGTCGGCTCGCTGAAGGCGCTGATCGTCCCGGGCGCGGCCAATGCCTTCGGCATCTTCTGGATGCGGCAGTACTTCGCGAACTCGATCCACGACGAACTGATCGAGGCGGCGACACTGGACGGCTGCGGCTTCTTCGGCACCTACTGGCACGTGGCGCTGCCGTCGGCCCGGCCGGCGCTGGCCTTCCTCGGCATCTTCACGTTCGTCGGCTCGTGGAACGACTACATGTGGCCGTTGATCGTGCTGACCAACCCGGACCACCTCACGCTGCAGGTCGCATTGTCGACGCTGAACCGCTCGCACGGGGTGGACTACAGCATGATCATGACCGGCGCCCTGATGGCGATGGTGCCGCTGGTGATCATCTTCGGGATCTTCGCGCGGCAGTTCATCAAGGGCGCGACCGAAGGGGCCGTCCGCGGCTGACGCCGCAGGGGTAAGCTGCCGGAACCCACAGTACTGGCGGTACGTCGGAGGGGCGTCATGGTAGGCAAACGGGGGCGCGTGATCGGACGGATCGGACCTGGGATCGTCGGCGAAGTGATGCTGCCGGTCCGCGGTGCCACCGAGGCCTTCTACGCTTACCCCGCGATCGACGAAGTGATCGAGGTGGGCACACAGGTTGTCGTCGTCGACTACGACCCACCGCGCACCGTGTACGTCGCTCGCGCTATCTAACCCACGTTCCCTGGAGGGGAAATGCTGTGGACGTACGTGATCACCGGCGCGATCGCGCTGGTGGTCCTGCTCATCGTGTTCCGGATGGTCTGGCGGGTGGCGGAGCCGAACGAGGCCCTCATCATCTCCGGTCTGGGCGCGCACTCGAGCCAGGAGCAGGTCAACGAGACCCTCGGCTTCAAGATCGTGGTCGGCCGCGGCACCGCCGTACTGCCGGGCTTCCAGACCGTACGGCGGTTGCCGCTGGACATCCGCGCCACCCCGCTGACCGTGACGTGTGTGTCCAGCCAGGGCATCCCGCTGCACATCAAGGGCGTCACGGCGTACAAGGTCGGTGACGACTACGGCTCGATCGCGAACGCGGCCCGGCGGTTCCTGGAGCAGAGCGACGAGCAGGTGATGAGCACGATCCACGAGCTGTTCGCGGGTCACCTGCGCGCGATCGTCGGCTCCACCACGGTCGAGGAGATGCTGCACGACCGGGAGACGCTGACCACGAACATCCGCGGCTCGCTGGCCGGCGACATGGAGAAGCTCGGCCTGGTGGTCGACTCGCTGCAGATCCAGGAGATCGACGACGAGTCCGGCTACATCCGCAACCTCGGCCGTCCGCAGGCCGCCGCGGTCGAGGCCGCGGCCCGGATCGCGCAGGCCGAGCGGGATCGCGAGGCGACCGAGCGCGAGCAGGTCGCGTCCGCCGCCAAGGCCGCCGCGGTGCGGCAGAGCTCGATCGCCCAGGCCGGATACCAGGCCGAGGTCGACCAGGCGAACTCGAAGGCGTCGCAGTCCGGTCCGCTGGCCGAGGCGCTGGCCCGGCAGGAGGTCGTCGTCGCCGAGACGGAGACCGCGAAGCTGAACGCGTCGCTGGCCGAGAAGCAGCTGGAGTCGTCGGTGCTGAAGCCGGCCGACGCCGAGGCGTACAAGCAACGCACGCTGGCCCAGGCCGCCCGGGACGCCCAGATCGCGGGCGCCGAGGCGAACGCCCGGGAGGTCCAGCTTCGTGGTGAGGCCCAGGCGAAGGCGACCGAGCTGAACGGTAAGGCGGAGGCCGCTGCCGTCCAGGCGAAGGCGATGGCCGAGGCGGCCGGTATCAAGGCCCGGGCCGAGGCGCTGGCCACCAACACCGATGCGGTCGTCGCGCAGCAGCTGGCCGAGGCCTACCCGGAGATCGTGGCCGCGGCGGCGGGCGCGTTCGACAAGGTCGGCAACATGGTCGTGCTGAACGGCGCCCAGGGCCTCGAAGACACGCTGGTGAAGACCATCACCATGGGTGGCTCCGGCTTCGCCCTGGCGAAGCAGCTGATCGACTCGCTCTCCACCAAGAAGGACGACGAGAAGCCCGTCCTCGAGCCCGTCCCCGACGAAACCGCCTGACCCACCACGTAACGTCCGAAGAACTGAGGCTGACAGCACTCGGTTCTTCGGACGTTACTGTTTCAGGCGGTGTGGAGGGTGAGGCCGTAGGTCTGGAGGATCTCGTTGACGGGCTGGAACCAGGTTTCGCCGCCGCTGCCGCAGTTACCCCAGCCGCCGGACGTCACGCCCTGCGCCTGGTCGCCGGTGATGAACGACCCACCGGAGTCGCCACCCTCGGCGCAGACGTTGGTCTTGGTCGCGCCGTAGAACAGCTGGCCGTTGCCGTAGTTCACGGTCTCGTTCTTGGCCAGGATCGTGCCGCAGTGCCAGTGCGACGTCGAACCACTGCGGCAGACCGACGACCCGATCGGTGCCTCCGACGAACCGCGGACCAGCTGGTCGCTCACCTGTCCCCAGCCGAGCACCACCGGCACGGTCCACCAGCCGTTGCCGACCGAGACCCAGGCGTAGTCGTTGTCCGGGAACGACCAGCCCTGGAACGCACCGATGGCCGAACCGTCCCAGCCGCTGACCGTGCCGCCGCGACCACAGTGGCCGGCGGTGATGAAACCGCCGTACACGGAGAAGCCGATCGAGCAGCGGATGTTGCTGACGTAGTACGGGTCGCCGCCGACGGTGCCGGCCGCGAAAGTCCGTGGTGCCTGCGCCGCGACCTCCCGCACCGTCACCGCGCCGGCCTTGCCGACCTTGGCCACGAACGCATCGACGGCCTGGGATCGCTTACCTGCTTGGACGTTGACCACCACACTGCCCGTGCGCGGATCAGCGGCCCAGCCGCTCACCGCAGCCGGCACTGCCTTCCCGGCCAGCTTGTCGACCGCGGCCTTGCGCTTGTCGAGGACCGCAGCCGGCTCGGGTACGGCGGTCGTCTGCGCGCCGGTCGCCCGTACGGCGGCCGCGTGCTCGGCGCCGACGAGTCCGATCACCAGCTTGTGGGTGGTCGCGTCGAGCCAGGCGCCACCGAAGTCGGCACCGGCTGCCTTCTGGGCGGCGGGCAGCAGCTTGGCGGCGGACGTCTCGACCGCCAGGCGTTGCTGCATCTGCTGCTCGGTCAGACCGAGGTCCCGCTGCATCGCCGCGGCTTGGCCGGCCACGGTCATGGGCAGCGGTTCGGCCGCGTGGGCCTGACTGGGGACGGTGACCGCGCTCACTGCGAGCACGGCGGCTACTAGGACTTTCATGAACTCTCCTCACCTAGGGGCGGTTCGGTGGATGAGAGCGCTCTCGCACCTGAGAGTGTCGTACTGGGAACAGTGCGTCAAGAGTGAAAGGCCGACGTTGTCAGAGCCCGAGGTGCGCGAGCACGGCGAGCACCCGGCGGTGACCGGAATCGGTCGGGGGCAGGTTGAGCTTCAGGAAGACGTTGCCGACGTGCTTGTGCACAGCGCCTTCGGTGATCACCAGTTTGTCGGCGATCGCGGTATTGCCGAGCCCCTCGGCCATCAGCGCGAGGACCTCACGCTCCCGGGGGGTCAGGCGGTCCAGCGGGCTGCTCCGCTTGACCATCAACTGGCTGACCACCTCGGGGTCGAGCACGGTCCCGCCGGCGGCAACTCGGCGTACGGCCTCCAGGAACTCGTCGACCCGGGAGACGCGGTCCTTGAGGAGGTAGCCGACGCCCTCACTGCCGGCGGCGAGGAGTTCGGCCGCGTAGACCTCCTCGACGTACTGGGAGAACACGAGCACCGGGAGACCGGGCCGGACCCGGCGGGCCTCGATCGCGGCACGCAGGCCCTCGTCGGTGAAGGTGGGCGGGAGGCGTACGTCGACCACCGCGATGTCCACATGGTGCGTCGCCATCGCCTGCGCGAACTCGTCCGCGTCGGTGGCGACCGCGGCGACCTCGAAGCCGGAGTTGTTCAGCAGCAGACTCAGGCCCTCAGCGAGGATCGGGTTGTCCTCGAGGATCATCACCCGCACGGAAGGATCACCTCGACGTTGGTCGGCCCGCCGATCGGGCTCCGCAGCTCCAACTGACCGTCGATCGCCTGCACCCGGCTGAGCATGCCATGCAGCCCACTCCCCCGGCCGAGCAGGTCGGACTGCTCATTGACCCGCGCGCCACCGATCCCGTCGTCGGTGATCGTCAGGTAGAGGTCAGCATCACGCCGTTCCATCAGTACGTCGACATGCCCGGCGGCGGAGTGTTTGGTGATGTTGGTGAGGGACTCCGCGACGACGAAGTACGCAGCGGCCTCCACCGCGGCCGGGACCTGTCCCAGCTCGCCCAACCGGAGGTCGACCGGCAGAGGGCAGCGAGCGCAGAGTGCGGAGACCGCACCGGCCAGGCCGCGGTCGGCGAGGATCGGTGGGTACATGGTCCGCAGTACGCCGCGCAGTTCGTTCATGGCCTGCTCTGCGCCATCACGGGCGTCGTCCAGCAGCTTGGCGGCCTTCTCCGGGTCCTCGGCCATCGTCTGCTTGGCGATGCCGATCCGCATGGCCAGGGAGACCAGCTGCGCCTGCGTACCGTCGTGCAGGTCGCGTTCGATTCGGCGTAGCTCGGCACCGTGCGAGTCCACCGCACCGGCCCGGCTCTTGGTGAGCTCCTCGACCCGCTGCTCCAGTCTGGCCGTCTCCAACTGGTCCTCGCTCGGCGACAGCAGGCCGTGGGCTAAACCAGCGTGCAAACGCGCCAGCGCCGGAGTCCCCCAGCCCAGGACCGCGAGGCTGGTCACTATCTGCGCCGGGCCGTTCGTGAGCGCCTCGAACCAGTTGTTGACGTCGACGCCCATCAGGGCGAAGTCGCCGGGGGCGGTCTGCCACAGCAGCATGCCGGCGATTGCTGCCGGTACGCCGACCACGCCGATCACAGCCACCACCAGCTCCGGGATCATCACCAGTGGCATCAGCAGGAGCCACAGGCTGCGCTTGAACGACTTGTCCCGGAACAGCGCGACCACATCGCCCGGCCGACGCGGGGCCGCGGGCGGCAGCGGCGGTCCCGCCGGTATGCCCAGGTACTTCGCCGCGCGTACCCGCTCGCTGTTGGCCAGCTTGACCAGCGCGCCGGTGAAGGCGGGGATCAGCCAGCCCAGCAGCAGGCCGTTGGGCAGTGCCAGCAAGAGGAGGAGCGCCCGCACGTAGCGGCGGGCCAGGTATGCGCTGGCCCGGCCGCCTCGCGAGAGGATCTTGGTGAACATGCCTCAATCCTCCGCCAAGCAGCCCGGCCAGTCCTTACAGCTGGCTCTACTCTTCCGGTTCTAGCACTCCGGAACCCCGGGGAGCTTCGGGTTCGGGTCCTGGATGTAGATGTTGCTCATGTAGCCACCCTGGTCGCGCAGCTTGGCCCACCAGTTGTTGGTGGTGCCCTCGGCGGTGACGGGGTCGCCCTGCACCTGGCAGGTGACGAACACCTGCGTCGGGCCGGGCAGCTCGGTCACGATCGAGGCGGTCAGGCTCGGTGCCGACCGGACCCTGACCCCGCTGCCGTAGGTGGTGAAGTTGTACTCCGGCGGGTTCGGGTCGCCGCCGTTCACCAGCTGCATGTAGTAGGTCCAGTTCCAGTTCGGACCGGGGTCGGTGTGGGTCTGGTTCGGCATCTCGACGTGACCCTTGATGTGGGCCCGGTCCTTCGGGATGCCACGCCGGTCGGCGATGTTGCGGGTCAGCGCGGCGGACGAGCGATACATCGCGTCGGTGAACCAGGACGGGTCGTCGACGAAGCCCTCGTGCTCGATGCCGATCGTGTAGCCGTTCTCGGAGCCGACGTGCCAGGCGGTGTCCTTCTCGGCCACCATCTGGGTGACCTGGCCGTCGCTCGACCGGATCACGTAGTGCGCGCTGACCTGCGCGGCCGGGTCCTTGAACCAGTTGATCGTGCCGGCGTACGAGCCCTGGGTCACGTGGATGACGATGGTCGAGATGGTCTGGCTGCGGCCGGCCCGGTAGTTGCAGGTGCAGGCTGCGTTCCAGATCGCGCCCGGATAGTCGACCGCCGCGACCGAGGTCGCTGACCGGGTGCCGAGTGGGGCGACCTTGGCGAAGGCGCCGCGGTCCGGGACGACGGGTCGCGGGGAGGTGGTGACGCCGGCGGCGCGGACACCGGTGCCGATGATCCGGTAGACCTCGTCGGTGTACAGCCGGGCGGTCGGGCCGTCGGCGGAGTGCGAGTACTTGGCAACCACGCTGTACCACTTGCCGAGGTTGGCGCGGTCGGTCAGACCGGCCTGATCGGCGTACGAGTCGAGGACGGCGGCGGCGCCGAGGATGTTCGAGGCGTTGTCCTTGGACAGCTGCGCGACCGGGAGGCCGGTGAGCTTGGTTGCCTCGGACATCGTCGTGTTCTGCTTGTTGCTGACCAGATGCATCACGCCGTACCCGTTGGCCTGGCTGGGCTCGCCGTTGTGGCCGTCGAGGTGCGATTCGGCGAACCCGACACTGACGAGCACCTCACGAGGTATGTCGTACTTCGTGGCGGCAGCCTGGAACGCGGACGCGAGGTCCGGTGGGCCGGCGGTCTGGGTTGGCCGGGCCGCGTTGCTCGGCAGTGCGCTACAAGCCAGCACACCGGCGGCGAGAAGGGCGGCTAATTTGGGAACTCGGGCGGCCAGATAGAGAGTACCTAGACCCATGGGGCGGTTCCTTCCCTGATGTGGTCCGCCGAGGGGCGTCGGCGGTCCCGACAGTCACGCTAAGGGAAGATCTTCCGTCAAGACCAGTGGTTGGGTGAATTTTTTCCCGTCACCGCTTGAAGACGACCTGGCCACGGAGTGCGATCAACCGAGGATGCGTCAGTACGGCGGGATTCGCCCGCGGATCCTCGTCGTACACGACCAGATCGGCCGGATCGCCCGGCCTCAGCTCACTCGGCGCCCCGAGCCACTCGCGCGCACCCCACGACCCGGCGGCCAGCGCCTGCTCCCCCGACATCCCGAGCTCGGTCAGCGCCTGGATCTCCTGCGCCACCAGACCGTGCCCGAGGACCCCACCCGCGTCGGTCCCGGCATACACCGGTACGCCGGCCTCGTACGCGTCCCGGAGCCTGGTGATCCGGTGGTCGTAGAGGTCGCGCATGTGGGCCGAGTAGACCGGGAACTTGGCGGCGGCCTGATCGGCGTACTGCGGGAAGTTCTCCAGCTGGATGAGCGTCGGGACCACCGCGACCCTGTGCGCGGCCATCTGGTCGAGCATGTCCGGCAGGACCCCGGTCGCGTGCTCGAGGCAGTCGATGCCAGCAGCAAGCAGATCCGGTAGGGCGTGCTCGCCGAAGACGTGCGCGGTGACGCGGGCGCCGAGCTCGTGTGCCCGGGCGATCGCCGCATTCAGTGCCTCGGCGGGCCAGCACGGCGTGAGGTCACCGGCGTCACGGTCGATCCAGTCGCCGACCAGCTTGACCCAGCCGTCACCACGGCGGGCCTCCTGCTCGACGTACGCGACCAGTTCGTCCGGCTCGATCTCCCAGCCGTAGTTGCGGATGTACCGCTTCGACCGGGCGATGTGCCGGCCGGCCCGGATGATCTTCGGCAGGTCCTCGCGGTCGTCGATCCACCGGGTGTCCGCGGCCGATCCGGCATCACGGACGAGCAGCGCACCCGCCTCGCGGTCGGCGATCGCCTGCTGCTCCTGGACGTCCCGGTCGACGGCACCGTGCTGGTCGAGACCGATGTGGCAGTGCGCGTCGACCAGCCCGGGGACGATCCACCCGCCGGTGTGCACAGTGCTGACATCAGCAACGGTGGGCCGGTCGACGACCAGCCCACCGCTGAGATGGATCTCCTGCTGCTCACCCGCCGGCAACACCGTGCCGACGAGCTTCAGTACGCCGGATGACCGGGGTGGTGGGGCGGGGAAGGAATCCGGCACAGTCATGGCTCGACCGTATCCGGGAGTGGATCAGCCGTGCGAGCCGCCGCCCGGGGTGCAGGTCGGAGCGGTCGGGTCGTTGCCGGCGCACGGCGTACCGCTCGGGGTGCCCGTCGGCGTATCCGTGGGAGTCGGCGTCGGGGTCGGCGTGGGAGTCGGCGTCGGCGTCGGCGTGGGGGTCTTGGTCGGCGGCGTCGTCGGCTTCGTCGGCGGGTGCGTCGGCCGGCGCGTCGGCGGCGTCCAGCTCGGCGGGTCGACCGGCTCCGGCTTCGTCACCTCGCCGATCGGAGTGGACGGCTGCCTCGTCGGCACCGCCGTGGTCTGGGTCTGCGACTGGGTCGGCGTGGTGGTGTCTTCCGGGATGGTCGGCACCGCGCGCGGGTCCACCTTGCGATCGGCGTTGCCGGTCGACTTCGGCGTCGACAGGTTGCCCTTCACGTTCGGGACCAGGACCGCGTTCTTGCTGTAGACCCGCATCCACTTCAGCACGGTGGCGACGAAGTCCTTGGAGTGCTGGTAGCGCAGCAGGGCTCCGACCAGGTCCCGCGGCTGCTTCAGGTCGTCGCCCTCGGCGCAGAGGACCACGGCGACCGTGGTGACGGCGTCGTACACGTTGTTCGGGTTGCGGTAGCCGTCGCCGTTGCCGTCGGCCCCGAACTCGTCCCACACCTGCGGGATGATCTGCATCGGCCCGACCGCACGGTCCCAGGTCAGATCCGTGTCGTACCGGCCCTTGTCGGTGTCGGTGATCCGGCCGTTCCCACTGCGGCCGTTGAGCACCGGGCCGAGGATCTTGCCCCGGGTGGTGCCGGCCACGTCGACCCGGCCGCCACTGGCGTGGTCGGACTCGACCTTGCCGATCCCGGCCAGCAACGGCCAGGTGAGCCCGCAGTTCGGCCGGACCACGGCGAGGTTCGCGGTGGCGCGGCGGTAGGCGGGGAAGACTCCGCGCGGGATGCCGTTGACGGCTCCCGCCCGTCCGGGCCGCACGACGGACCGGCCGTCGGTCGCGCCCTGCACGGGCACGTCGGCGCGGGCGGGTAGATCCGATCCGAGCCGGCCGTCCACTCCGGGACGCTGCGGCACGATCATCGTCAGTTCGTCGAACTCACCGCTGTTGAGCCCGGCTCCAGGCGAAGGAGCAACCGGGCTGTCCGCCGTGAGCGAGCCGGAGGCACCGGTCCCACCCGAAGCGACTGTCACGACGGCCCCGACCAGGAGCGGGGCTGTGCACAGTGAAGCGATGATTATTTTGACCCGACGGTTACCACTACGGGTTAGGCGCATAGACCCCTCAACGATCAATACGCCAGAAAGTTACATCAAGACGACGCAAAGTTACCTGAGCCGCCAACACCCACGGAAACGGGCACCGATCAGGCGTGAAACGCCCGCTTGAGGAGGGTACGCGGCAGGTAACCTGCCCGGTTACCCGCGGCTGAAACCGTACAGGATCAGTTCGCCGCGGTCTTGGTCGGCGTCGGGGTCGCGCAGGTCGGGTCGCCGGTCGGGTCGTCCGACGGGTTGTCGGTCGGGTCCGCGGCCGCCGGAGTCGTCGTCGGGCTGCTCGCAGGCGATCCCGACGGCGCCGTGGCCGGGCTGCTCGGTGTCTCGGAGGGTGGCGTGGCCGGCGTTGTCGGCGTGCAGGTGGGATCCGGCGTACCAGGCGTGTTGGTCGGCGGGGTGCTGACCGGCGGCTTCGTCGGCGGCCGCCAGGTCGGCTTCGACGGCGTCGGCGAGCTCGGAGGCGTCGAACTCGGCGGCGTCGACGTGCTCGGCGTACTCGGCTTCGGCGTGGGCGTCGGCGTCGGCGTCGTCTGCGCGGTGGTTGGCACCGTGGTCGGCACGACGGACGGCGTCGGGGTGGGTGTCGGCGTCGACGTGGCGTTCTCGCGGGTCGGGTCGTTCTCCTGGTCGACGTTGCCTTCGTCGGTCGGCGTGGAGATCGTGCCGGTGGTGTCCGGGATCGTCACAGTCTGCTTGCTGTAGGACTGCATCCAGCGGAGCACGGTCGACACGTACTCCATCGAGTGGTTGTAGCGCAGCACGGCCTGCACGAGGCCTTGCGGATCACCAAGGTTCGCTCCGCCGGCGCAGAGGTAGTCCCCCGCCGCCCGGGCCGCGTCGAACACGTTGTGCGGGTCCTTGACGCCGTCACCGTTGCCGTCGGCGCCGAACGTCTTCCAGGTGCCGGGGATGAACTGCATCGGCCCGACCGCCCGGTCCCAGCTCGCGTTGCCGTCGTACACACCCTGGTCGGTGTCCGCGATCGCGGCCATGCCCGGGCCGCCGTCGAGGACGGGGCCGAGGATCTTGCCGCGGGTGTTCCCGTTCGCCTCGACCTTGCCGCCGCTGGCGTGCGCGGACTCGACCTTGCCGATCCCGGCGAGCAGCGGCCAGGTGATGTGGCAGCCGGGCATCGCCAGCGCGAGATCGTTGGCCGCCTTCTGGTACGCCGCCAGCACGGTGCCCGGGATCCCGGAGGTGTCACCCGTGATGCCGGGAATCGGCTGCACGGTGCCATCCGTCGTACCGGTCAGGGGCACCTGGATCGTCGACTTCTCCTGCGTCGGGAGGCTGCCGTCGACACCGGGCTCGGTCGGGACGTTGTTGGCCAGGTCGTCGAAGACCGTGTCCTGTCGCGGTGCGGCCAGCGCGTGTGCGTCCACGATGAACGTGTTCGACACGCCGCCGACGACGAAGACAGCGATCATGGCAGTGGGAGGCGCCAAGCAGACCCAGGTGGCGGTCAACTTCCCCCGCCACGTATCCAGGTTCTTGAACTGCTGCCTCATCCGATCCGTCCTTCGACGCATACCGCTGGTGTGTTTCCGGGCGTAGGCATGATCTTAGCCGTCACCGGGTCGTGGACAACCGGTAACGGTGTGGCACTTCACGCAGTGACCGGGTGCCGAACGGCGGATTCACCCAAGCGTGACCGAGAACTGCCCTTTCGGGCGCTCAATTACCCCCGAGCATCTTCTTCAGGTCGTCCGGCAGCTCGAAGTCGCCGCCGTTCGCGCCGCCACCGAACGCGGCGGGCAGCTCACCCGGCTGCGCTTCCTGCGGCTGCGGGCTGCCCTGGTTCGCCCGCTTGGCCGGGTTGCCGGAGCCGCGCTTCTTGCCCTTCTTGGCCTGCTGCTTGGCCTTCCGCGCACCGCCCGCACCCGCGCCAGGCATACCCGGCATCCCGGGCATTCCCGGCATGCCCTTGCCGGACGCCATCGCGGACATCATCTTCCGGGCCTCGAAGAACCGCTCGACCAAGCCGCTCACGGTCGCGACCTCGGTGCCGGAACCCTTCGCGATCCGGGCCCGGCGGGAGCCGTTGATGATGTTCGGATCGGTCCGCTCGGCCGGCGTCATCGAGTGGATGACCGCCTCGATCCGGTCGATCTCGCGCTCGTCGAAGTTCTCCAGCTGGTCCTTGAACTGGTTCGCACCGGGCAGCATGCCGAAGATCTTGGTCAGCGGGCCCATCTTGCGCACCGACTGCATCTGGGCGAGGAAGTCGTCCAGGGTGAAGTCCTTGCCGCCCTTCTTCTGCAGCTTGGCCGCGGTCTTGGCGGCCTCCTCCGCGTCGAAGGTGCGCTCGGCGGACTCGATCAGGCTCATCACGTCGCCCATACCGAGGATGCGCGAGGCCATCCGGTCGGGGTGGAAGACGTCGAAGTCCTCGAGCTTCTCGCCGTTGCTGGCGAACATCACCTGACGGCCGGTCACCTGCGCGATCGACAGCGCGGCACCACCACGGGCGTCACCGTCGAGCTTGGACAGTACGACGCCGTCGAAGCCGACCCCGTCGAGGAAGGCCTGCGCGGTGTTGACCGCGTCCTGACCGATCATCGCGTCGACCACGAACAGGATCTCGTCCGGGCTGACCGCGTCGCGGATGTCGGCGGCCTGCTTCATCAGCACCTCGTCGACACCCAGCCGGCCGGCCGTGTCGACGATGACCACGCTGTACTGCTTGGTCTTCGCCTCGTCCATCGCCTTGCGGGCGACCTCGACCGGGTCACCGACGCCGTTACCCGGCTCGGGCGCGAACACCGGTACGCCGGCCCGGTCGCCGACCACCTGGAGCTGGGTGACCGCGTTCGGCCGCTGGAGGTCCGCAGCGACCAGCATCGGGGTCTGGTGCTGGGTCTCCTTCAGCCACTTGGCCAGCTTCCCGGCCAGGGTGGTCTTACCAGCACCCTGCAGACCGGCGAGCATGATCACCGTCGGCGGCCGCTTCGCCATCCGCAGCTCACGGGTCTCGCCACCGAGGATGTTGACCAGTTCCTCGTTGACGATCTTGATGACCTGCTGCGCCGGGTTCAGCCCACCGCGCACCTCGGCCCCGGCCGACCGCTCCCGGACCGCCGCGATGAACTCGCGCACCACCGGCAACGCGACATCCGCCTCCAGCAACGCGATCCGGATCTCCCGGGTGGTCGCGTCGATATCGGCATCAGTCAGCTTGCCCTTACCGCGCAACCCCTTGAACGCACTGGAGAGCCGATCGGAAAGCGTGTCGAACACGAGAACAGCCCATTCCCTCAGAAGCCATGAACTCCCCGAGTCTACCCAGTCCCCCGACCCCTCGTACCTGTGGATAACTCCAACGCCCCCACACCGATCCTCGCTAGCGTTACAACCACCGATCACAAGGAGGAGCAGCCAGATGCCCCTGGACCTCGCACAGTTCAACTCGGCGTTCGCCGACGCCAGATATCGCCAGCGCACGGAGGAGAACTTCGACGTCCCGGCGGCCCAGCAGCAGCTGCGTGGACTGATCGCCGACGAGCCGCCGGGCGACGACCGCGACTTCGCCGAGCGGATGATCGACAAGCTCGCCACGCCGGCCGCTCCACCCCGTGAATGGAGTGCCCTCTACCACGAGGCGGGCGCGATCCATGCCGCTGCTTATCCCGTCGAAGGCACCGTCGACGAGCAGCTCACTGCTCTCGCGGAAGCCCGCCGTCGGATCTGGGAGATCGCCGACCGGGCGACGGACGACGAGGAAGCCGACATCCGGGCAATGACCAGGCCCCTCGAGCACCTCGAGAATCAGCTGCGCGACCCCAGCTGGCCAGTGGACTCGGACTCCCACCAGCGCGACTGACCCATGACGTCCGATCGGCTCATCGCGCGCGACTCCGCGATCTACCAGGAGGTCGCCCGCCTCTATCGGATCGCTCAGTCACTACGCCCGACCGGGATCGATCGCTGGAACGGCGACGTACTAGCAACCACTGCGGACATCTGGGGTGCGATGCATCCGAAATCCGGCGTACTCCGGCTCTCGGAGGCCCGCGTACTGGCTCATCTCGGCGGATCCTCTGGATCCACCAGCAGCCAGCGGGCTCAGGCCCTGGCCACCATCCTGCACGAGGCCACCCACGGCGGGATGCTGGTTGATGCGCCGAACCGGCCGAACGCGGTTCGGACGATCCATTCGGCTGGTTTGACCGAAGGCATCGCCGAGCTACGGACCTTCGCGGACTTCGAGTTCTTCGCCGAACGGGCGTCGTACGGCGACCTGGTTCTCGAGAAACCGCAGTACCCCGGCGTGTTCGTGGCGACCGAGAGCTTGATCGCGCACGTTACCGGTCCCGGTTTCACCAGGGCCGCACTGATCCAGGAGGCCACTCGGGGACCGGTGGTCATGCACTTCGACCAGTTCGCTGAGGCGGCCGTCGCCAATCATCTTCCGGGGATGGTGCCGAATCGTGTCGCCGATCAACTGGCAGTCCGCGCGGCGTTGATTCGACCGATGGTGCATCCGCATTGGCAAGGCTTCCAGTCCATGCCGGCCGGAATCGGCGAGAGCCTCGCCCGCGAGGTACGAATCCGTCTCGACATCACCCTTGAGGAGATCCGGCGGCACTATCGGGTTCGTGGGGGTGTGCCGTTTGCTGAGGGGGCGGGTGGGCGGGAGGTGTCTCGGGAGGGTTCTGGGGGGCGGAAGGCGGGGGTGGACAGTCTTCGGTTTCTTGGGGGGCAGGCGCCGGCGGCTGAGGCTGTGGTGCGGCGTTCGGAGCTGGGCGGGCGTGGGGCGCGAGTGAGGTCTGTTCGTGGGCCGGGGCACGGGGCTGGGCCGCCGAATCGGGGTGGGGTGATTGACAGGCGCGTTTGGGGTCGGGAGGATTAACCGGTTGATGTTTGGTTAATGGTTAGGGGATGGTATGGGGCGGGTTGTGGTGGATGGGACTTCCAACTTGGGGTTGCGGCCGCCGGTGGTGGGGGCGGTGCCGGGGTGTTACAAGTTGGCGGGGGCGGTTCGGGATCTGGGGTTTTTGCGGCGGATCGGGGCTGAGGACGGCGGGGTGGTGACCGCGCCTCGGTATGACCGGGGTGATTGGAAGCCGGGGGACGGCGTGTTCAACGCCGCGGCGATGGCGACGTACTCGGTGAAGTTGGCGGATCGGGTTGAGGGGTTCCTGCGCGAGGGGAAGTTCGTGGTGCTGCTCGGCGGCGAGTGCAGCAACCTGTTGGGGCCGGCGTTGGCGCTGAAGCGGCTGGGGCGGTACGGCGTGGTGTACCTCGACGGGCACTCGGACTTCCGGACCGTCGACAACTCGCCATACGTCGGAGCCGCCGGCGGTGAGGCGCTCGCACTGGTGACCGGGCGCGGCCAGGCGGATCTCACCGACCTCGAGGGTCGCAGTCCGTACGTCGAGGACGCGGCGCTGCTCGGGATCCGGGACGACGACGAGTACGTCGCGGACGTGCACGCGGCCGGGATCCCGGTCTGGCCGGCGGCGAAGATCAAGGATGACCCGGAGGCGGCCGCGAACGGCGTACTCCAGCACCTGCAAACGAAGTCGCCCAGCCGAACGTCAACCAGTGGCACCGATGAGCTCGACGGCTTCTGGGTGCACCTGGACGTCGACATCCTCGACGCCGAGATCATGCCCGCGGTCGACAGCCCGGACCCAGGCGGCATCGACCACGACCAGCTCCGGGCTCTCCTGCGTCCGTTGCTCGCGGCACCGAACTGCGTCGGGATCGACATCGGCATCTTCGACCCCGACCTCGACCCCGACGGTGTCTACGCGGCCGAACTCACCGACACCCTGGTCGCGTCACTCAGCTGACCAGACCAGGTCCTGCCCGTGTGGCGTCGCACGTCCGAGGACCCGGACCTCACCACCCGGCCAGGTCCGCACATCGACGCGATACTCCCAACCTTCCGCCCCGCGCTCGTGGGAGATCGTGTGATGCGGCTCGAGCCGCAGATGGGCCAACGGGCTTGACGCGGTTGCCTGCGCACCAAGCTCCTCGAGCCGGGCCTCGACGGCCGCCCGGTCGGGGCGGCGCAGGTACTGCCACATGATCGAGTGCCACACCACAGTGACGTGGCCCTCCGACAGCTCCAGCCCCTGCAGGAACGAGACCGCATCCTCCCGCCGGATGTCGGCCGGCACCTGCCGCGCGATCGCCAACGCACCACGCAGCCGCGCGAGCCGCTCCGGCATGTCCGGCCAGACGTACGACGTCAACGTGAGCGCACCGTCCTCCGACAACGGGTTCACCGGCGCGATGTCGCACCCCACCCGCTCTGCGATCCGCAGCTCTACATCCGGCACCGGCCCGGTCCACGCCGGATCGAACACCACCGGACTGTCCGCAGGTCCGTACGACGTCCCGCGCGCGACGTACCGGAACCGATCGGCCCGCAGGTTCAAGCCACCGCTGGCACCAATCTCGAACAGCCGCACCGGCAGGGGCACCGCCTCGACCAGGTGCAACAGACCGCCGTACAGCGACGCCGACCGGCCTACCTCGTTCGTCTGCGGCGGCTGGGTCAGCAGCGAACGGATCTCACCCGACCGCGACTGCAGCACCTGCTCGAACGCCTCCCAGCCGAGCACGGGGTCCCAAGACCCGCCCACACTCGGGTAGAACGCCGCCAGCTCAGGCGCCGATCCGGACAGCACCAGCCCGTGTACTGCAGCCAGCAACCGCAGTCCGATCGCCTCACCGAACGAGCGGTTCTCGTAGCCGGCCAGGACCTCGACGGACACACCACCAACTTCGTAGTCGTCCACGAGCAACCGAAGCACCTCGGCGTACATCGGGGACCCGAGGTCCTCACAGGCAGTTGCTTGTCGCTGCAGCGCTTCTACGACGTCCACGAAGCCGAGACTAGAAGGTCAACCGATCCAGTACCGACTTTGCCGTCGTACGCGCGTCCTCTTCCTCCAGAGGCGAGCCATGACTGTCAGTCAGATAGAAGACGTCCACACACTCAGCGCCCAGCGTGCTGACGTGTGCCGACCGGATGTCCGCGCCGGTAGCAGCTATAGCCGCGGTGACGTCGTAAAGCAGTCCAGGACGGTCATGCGCCCGCACCTGCAGCACGGTGGCCGTCTCGGACGCTCCAGGCAACAGATCCACCCGACTGGCGACCCGACTACGAGACGCGTCGCGCGCGGCCAACCGGCGTACGAGATCAGTTGGGTCGCGCAATGCGACCGCGAGGCGGTCCCGCAACCGGACTGGGTCAGGCGGCGACCCAGCCACGGTCCACTGCGAGATCCCGAGCCCTTCCACCGACGTGATCACCGCAGAGCGCACTGCGAGCCGCTCAACCGCCAGTACGGCGGCAACCGTCGACAGCGTGCCCACCTGATCGGGTACGGCGACATTGACCCGGACATCACCGTGGTGGTCGGTCACCGTCAGACCCAGCCGCCCGACGCCGACAATCTGGTGCAACACCGGCACGGGGATCGGCGGAGCCTCGGTCCACATGCCCTCCCCTCCCCCGGACAGCTCGCCGCGGACCCGTCGGCACAACTCACCAACCAGCCGCATCCGCCACGGGGACGAGGCAGCCGGTCCGGCTGCCCGCGCATCGGCGTACGTGAGCGCCTCCAGCAGGTCCAGCGTCTCCGTGGACCGCACGATCCCGACGACGAGGTCCACCGTCATCGGGTCGTCGAGATCGCGTCGCGTAGCAACCTGAGCGAGCATGAGGTGCTGGCGGACCAGCAGGGTGATCGTTTCGGCATCCGCCTCACCGAACCCGAGCCGCCGAGCGATCCGGCCCGCGATGACCGCACCGGTGACACTGTGGTCGCCGTCGACCGCCTTTCCGAGGTCGTGCAGCAGCGCGGCGACCAGCAGCAGGTCAGGCCGCCGTACGTCGCGCACCATCTTCGAAGCCTCGACACACGTCTCCAGCAGGTGCCGGTCGACGGTGAAGCGGTGAATCGCGGACTGCGGCGGCCGGAACCGCACTGTGTCCCACTCCGGCATGATCCGCGAGATGTAGCCGGCCTGGTCCAACGCCTCCCACACTTCGAGCAGTCCGCTGCCCGCACCCAGCAGGGCGCACAGCAACCGCCGCGCCTCTCCCTGCCAAGGCTCAGCCAGGTCAGCAGCCGACGAAGCCAACCGTGCACACACTGCGGGCGACAACACGAGTTCACGATCCGCAGCGACCGCAGCAGCCCGCAGTCCGAGTACGGCGTCCCGCTCGGGACGCGCATCCGGCATCAGCACGACCTCACCCTCGTGCTGACCGACTCCCTCATCGAGTGCCACCAGCAACGGCCCGCCGGTACGCACCCGGCGCCGGGACCGCGGCGGCTTGGTCATGAGGCTCTCGACCCGGCGCCACGACACATCACACACGTGCGCCAGCGTCCGGCCGGTCGAGTACACGTGCCGCAGCAGTTCGTCCCGCCCGGACAGACCAAGCCCAGCGGCGACCTCACCAGCCACGTCAGCAACCAACCTGTCCGTGGCACGACCGGCGACCGTGTGCAGCTCGTCGCGGATGTTCAGCAGATCCAGCCGGGCCCGCTCCACCACCGGATGCGGTACGTCGACCAACCACGAGGCCACCAACGACCGCAGTACGACGGCATCCCGCAGACCGCCGTACGCCTCCTTCAGATCGGGCTCAGCGAGGTGTGCGAGCTCTCCGACCGTCGAGGCGCGATCACGGCACGCCTGGGCCAGTCCGGGCAGCCGGGAGCGCGCCGTACGACGCCAGTCCGCCATCAGCACGGACCGCAACTGCAGAGTGAGATGTGAGTCCCCCGCGACGTGCCGTGCGTCCAGCAGGCCCAGTGCGACCCGTACATCGTCGGCCGCTGCCTGGCGGGCCTCGGCGAGTGTCCGGACACTGTGGTCCAGCTTGGTCCGCGAGTCCCACAGCGGATACCAGATCTGTGCGGCCAGCTCGTCCACCCGTGGGTACCCCTCGGCGTGCACGAGCATCACGTCGAGATCGCTGTACGGCGACAGCTCCTCCCGGCCGTAGCCGCCGACCGCGACCAGCGCGACGCCCTCGGCAGGTACACCGAGGGCGTCGCAAGCCTTCGAGAGGAGCAGGTACAGCAGCGCGTCGGCCTCCTCGGCACGCACGCGCCGCTGTTCTGCCCGATCAACCATCTACAGCGTCCTCACAGGGCGTCGCCGTCCAGCTCACCGGTGCGAACCCGGACGATGCTCTCCACCGACGTCACCCAGACCTTGCCGTCACCGATCTTGCCGGTCTGCGCGGCCTTGACGATCACGTCCACCACGTCGGCACCGTCGCCGTCCTCGACGACGACCTCGAGCCGGACCTTCGGAACCAGGTCCACCTCGTACTCGGCGCCGCGGTAGACCTCGGTGTGGCCCTTCTGCCGGCCGTAGCCGCTCGCCTCGGTGACCGTCATGCCGGTGACACCGAACGTCTCCAGCGCGGCCCGGACGTCCTCCAGCTTGTGCGGCTTGACCACCGCGGTGATCAGCTTCATGCGTTCGCACCTTCCTTCTCGGACGTCTCGGTGGTCCCATTGTCGGTCCCGGCGCCGGCTGCCGCCGGAGCGGGGCGGGCGGACAGCGCGCCACGCAGGCCGCCCGCACTCAGGAAGTCGTACGCCGTCTCGGCGTGCTCGACCTGGTCGACACCGGTGACCTCGTCGTCCTCGGTGACCCGGAAGCCGATGGTCTTGTCGATCAGCTTGCCCAGGATGAACGCCACCGTGAACGAGTAGACCCCGACTACCAGGTTGGCCAGCGCCTGCTTACCCAACTGAGAGGCGCCACCGCCGTAGAACAGGCCGTCGACGGCCGACGGGGCCGCGGCCGAACCGAGGAAGCCGATCGCCAGCGAGCCGAACAGACCGCCGACCAGGTGTACACCGACCACGTCGAGCGAGTCGTCGAAGCCGAGCTTGTACTTCAGCGAGACCGCGAAGGCGCAGACGGCTCCGGCGACCAGGCCGAGGATGATCGCGCCGACCGGAGTCACCGCGCCACAGGACGGGGTGATCGCGACCAGACCGGCGACCGCACCGGAGGCCATCCCGAGCGTGGTGGCCTTGCCGTGCCGGATCCGCTCGATGATCAGCCAGCCGATCACCGCGGCGGCCGTGGCGACCTGGGTGTTCACGAAGGTGACCGCGGCGGTGGTGCCGGCGCTCAGCGCGGAGCCCGCGTTGAAGCCGAACCAGCCGAACCACAGCAGGCCGGCGCCGAGGATGACCAGCGGCAGGCTGTGCGGCCGCATCGGGTCCTTCTTCCAGCCGACCCGCTTGCCGAGCACGATCGCCAGCGCGAGAGCCGCGGCACCGGCGTTCACGTGCACCGCCGTACCACCGGCGAAGTCGATCGCCTTCAGCTTGTCGCCGATCCAGCCGCCGGCACCGTCGTCCAGGAACCAGACCGAGTGCGCGACCGGGAAGTACACCAGCAGGGTCCAGCCGACCACGAACGCGATCCAGCCGCGGAACGTGGCCCGGTCGGCGATCGCACCGGAGATCAGCGCCGGTGTGATGATCGCGAACATCAACTGGAAGGCGACGAATGCGAGCGTGGGCGTCGTCCCGCTCACCGCCTCGGGTGCGAGCAGGCCCTTCAGGCCCACCTCCGAGAAGTCACCGATCACGTGGCCGGTGTCGCCGGCGAACGTCAAGGAATAGCCGACCACCACCCACAGGATCGTGACGACGGCGATGGTGATGAAGCTCATCATCATCATGTTCAGCACGCTCTTCACACGCACCATGCCGCCGTAGAAGAAAGCCAGGCCAGGTGTCATCAGCATCACCAGGGCGGCACTGGCCAAGACCCAGGCGGTATCGCCGGCGTTGATCTCCATCAACGTCATCCCTTCCATCGAACGGGGGTGGCCGGCGTCCTCAGTCGGGAGAACTCCACAACGCCGGGGAGCCCGCGCCTGGCCACATGGCAAACGGTGTCGGCGCGCCGTTTCAGCCGATCGGTCCGTTTGTTTCAGGCATGTGACAAAGCGGCTCGCCAGGTGACATCGAGGTGACATCGACCATGTCAGGGCAAGGTGTGGCACTCTGGCCTGGACCACACGGGGCCGCAGCGCGCCACTGCACCCGTCCGAGGCTGGGACGAGAAATGGGGAGTAACGAAGAGATGCGGCCGCGACGCGGCCGACCACGAGACCCCGACGCCGAACCGCGAATCCGGAGGTACGCCGTCCAGTTGCTGCTGGAGCGTGGATTCGACGGTATGACCGTGGACGACGTCGCCGAAGCCGCAGGAGTGGGCAAAGCGACCATCTACCGGCGCTGGGCCAGCAAGGAACAACTCGCGAACGACGCTATGGCTGACCTGTTCGACCTGGAGATCCCCGACGCCGACACCGGCTCGCTGGCCGGCGATCTGCTCCAGGTTTATCGGTATGCCTTGGCGTTCGTGAACAGTGAGAGAGGGCTCGCGCTGATCCGCCTCGCCGTCTCGGAGGCAAACCGGGACAGACGGTCCGCCGCGATCTACCGGATCTTCCTGGATCGCCGGGTCGACCTCACCAGGGCCGCCCTCGACCGTGCCCGGGCCCGCTCGGAGGCGGTCCGGAGCACCGCGGATCCGGTCCTGATGGTGGAGTGGCTCGCCGGAGTGTTCATCATCCGGGCCTTGACCGGTCAGCCGATGCCGGTGCCGGACGAGGCCGACCGGCTGGTGGCAGTCACCATGCGGGCCATCATGAAGGACGGCTCATGGTCGGACGCCTGGTCCGACAGCCAGACCGTCCACGGCGAGTTCGGTGACGCGCAGCACTCTGCCTAACCGAAGGTCCCAGGCCAAGACCCAGCCTTGGACCTCCAGCAACACCGTGTTGTCGTCGTACCAACCCAGTACGGCGCAGCATCCAGGCGCACGAATCGAGGCCCGATCGGCCGGACCGAGCGGCGTGGTCGGCGAGACCTTGCCCGGATCGCCGAGCACCAACAGGTGACTCGGCATGGTGCGCTGCGTGGAAATGGCCGCAACGACCTGCGGCTGCGAGACATTGCCCGGCACCTGGGGGAGGGCGTCGGCGAGGAAGAGCCGGGCCGCGGTGCCGACCGACGAGAACGTCTGACCGACCCACCGCTGGACCGGCAACTCGAGGGTGCTGTCCTCCATCCACTGGCCGTTGACCAGGTAGCGCAGCACCGCCCCGGACTCCAGCCTGAACGGTGCTGTGATCGACTGCGGATCGTCGGCACCGGTGATCTTGGTCAGGTGCTCCTCGCCGTAGCCACCCTCACCGACCAGCACGCGATAGGCCACACCGGGCCCGCCGACCAGGACACGTTCTGCGTCTCCGAGCCAGGACACACTGCGAATGTCTCGGGTGGGCAAGGGATAGCGGGTCACCTCAGCTGTGCCCGCGTCCACCGTGACCAGCTCACCCGGCTGTGGAAAGGCGGCCACCCGGCCATTGGGTGACACCGCTCCGGCACTCAACGGTGCCCCGGTGGCGATCGGGACCAGCTTCACGTCGGCGCGGGCCCAGGAGGAATCGGAGCCGAGCAGCAACGGCTGGTAGCTGTTGCCCTGCTTGGCAAGCACTACGGCCGCGATCCGGTCGATCGGCTGGTCGGCGAGCGCTCGTACCTTGTCCGGCAGGTGCAGGCGATCGCCCAGCGGGGTCTCAAGCCGGTCCAGGAACCGTTCACTGCCGGACGGCGGAGCCAGCCAGAACTCAATACCGCCGATCTGTCCGGACGGTTGGACGTACCCCGCCGGCGTGGCCGGTGGAGTGTCCGGCGGGGTGAGATCGGCCTTGTTGCCGGAGCTGACTCCGGCCCCGATCGCTGCGATGAGTGCGACCAGGACCACGACCACCAAGGCGATCAGGACGGTACGTCGCTGCCGTCGCCGGGTCGCCACGGCTTCGGCCCACGCGGCGTCGGCCAGGTCGGGCTCGGGCAGCCGGTCGGCCGCCCGGTAGAGCATCGGCCGGATGTCCTCCCGCCTCACCGCGACTCCCCCGAGTCCGCGTCCCGCCAGTCCCCCGCGCCGAGCGCCGTACGAAACCGGCTGAACGCGGTCATCCCGTGTCCGTGCACGGCCTGCTGTGACATGCCGAGCACTTCGGCCACCTCGAACTCGGTGAGCTCCTCGAGGTGTAGCAGCACGAACACGGTCCGCTGCGCAGCTGTCAGCTCGGCCAGTGCGAGCTTGACCGCGTCCTCCTCGCCTTCGAACGGCTTCACCCGGTTCCACCGCGCCAGGGCCGGCTGGTAGAGCAACCCCTGGACGAAGACGTCCGGGTCGTCCAGCTTGGTCCAGCGCAGTGCGAGCCGGGTGAAGGCGTGCAGAAGTACCTCTTCGGCTCGGTCCAGATCGCCGTACACCAGGTACGCCGTCCGGAGCCATCTGCCCTGCCGCGCATCAACGTACGAGGCGAAGTCCGGGTCGACAGTGTCGCGCATCCACCCTCCCGCCCCTATTCAACTCCTCAACTACTCCGCCCTGCTACTGCCAGCTCGATCTCCTCCGTGATCAGGTTCATGTTGAGACCTCCGGCTGCCATGAGTCCGGCGGCCGCGGAGGGCATCACCTGGGCCTTCGGATCGGTCAGGTTGCCGGCCGCGAACACCCCCGGCACCTTCGTCGCCCCCGTCCCGTCAACCGGTACGACGGTGCCGATCAGGATCCCGTTGACCTCCAGAACCGTCGTCTCCAGCCCCAGATCGGCCAGGAAGTCGGACCGCGCCCGCAAGGTGGTCTGGATCGCCAGAGCCTGCCGCGGGACCACCGTGCCGCCTTCCAGCCGCAGCCCGGTCAGCCTGTCGTTCTCAACCTCGACCTGCTCCACTTTCCCTTGTACGACGGAGATCCCGCGCGCAGCGAGCTCCTCCCACTGCTCCTCGGTCGGCTCCGGTGCCGTATGCAGGAACAGCGTCACGTCGTCACTCAACTGCCGGAACAGCTGCACCTGGTGCAGCGCCATCGAGCTGGTCGCCAGTACGCCGATGGCCTGGTCCCGGACCTCCCACCCGTGGCAGTACGGGCAGTGCAGCACGTCCTTCCCCCACCGCTCCGCCAGTCCGGCTACATCGGGCAGTACGTCGACCAGTCCGGTCGTCACCAACAGTCGTCGGCCCTGGTACGCCGTACCGTCCGCCAACTCAACCGTGAAGGCGTCAGCGGACCGCTGCGCCCGGGTCACGGTGCCGGTGACGAATTCACCGCCGTACCCGATCACCTCGTCGCGGCCGAGCGCATACAGCTCAGCGGGCGGTACGCCGTCGCGGGTCAGGTAGTTGTGCACGCCCTCCGCGGGCGCGTTGCGCGGCGTACCGTCGTCCACCACCAGCACCGAGCGGCGCGACCGCACCAGCGCCAGTGCACCACTCAGCCCAGCGGCTCCGCCGCCCACCACGATCACGTCGTACTTCGTCATCTCCGGCTCCTCTCGTTGATCCGAGAATCCGCGATGATTGTCGTTTTCGACAACTTTCTTTGCCAGAATGGCAACATGGACTCACTCGACAACGTACTCGAAGCGGTCGGACCACGCTTGCGAACGCTGCGGATCGAACGCGGTACGACGCTCGCCCAGTTGTCCGAATCGACCGGCATCTCGGTGAGCACGCTGTCCCGGCTGGAGTCCGGACAGCGCCGGCCGACCCTGGAGCTCCTCCTGCCGCTGGCCCGGGCATATCAGGTCCAGCTGGACGAACTCGTGGACGCACCGCCGACGGGTGACCCTCGGATCCACGCGAAGCCGATCAAGCGCCACGGCACGATCTACATCCCGCTGAGCCGGCGGCCCGGTGGACTGCAGGCGTTCAAGCAGATCCTTCCGGAGGGGTACCCGGGCAACACTCTCGAGCAGAAGACACATGAGGGCTACGACTGGTTCTACGTGCTCTCCGGCCGCGTCCGGCTCCGGCTGGGCGACGAGGACTTCATCGTGAAGGAGGGCGAGTCCGCGGAGTTCGACACGCGGGTGCCGCACTGGTTCGGCAACCCAGGCCCTGGACCGACCGAGGTGCTATGTCTTTACGGCCCACAGGGTGAGCGCATGCACGTCAGAGCGCGCACCCACTGAAACAGGAGGAGTTGGTAGTGAGCGTCGCGTTGTTCACCCTGGGCGGCACAATCTCCGTGACCGGCGGCCGCCGGCTGACAGGTGCCGACCTGACCGCCGCCGTACCGGGATTGTCCGAGGTCGGCCACGCAGTGGAGATCCAGGACGTCGAGGCGGTGTCCAGCGCCAACCTGACCGCCGCGAAGATGCTCGAGGTCGTGGACGCCGCATCGAAGGCTGTCGCCGCCGGTGCCACCGGAGTCGTGGTCACGCAAGGCACGGACACCCTCGAGGAGACCGCCTTCCTGGTCGACCAGGTCTGGCCGCACCCACAGCCGTTCGTGCTCACCGGTGCGATGCGCAACCCCACACTGGCCGGACCGGACGGCCCGGCGAACCTCCTGGCCGCGGTCCGCGTCGCCTGCTCCCCCGCGGCTCGTGACCTCGGCGCACTGGTCGTGTTCAAGGACGAGATCCACGCGGCCCGCTGGGTGCGCAAGACCCACAGCATGAGTACGGCGACCTTCGTGTCACCGAACGTCGGTCCGATCGGTCACCTGGTCGAGGACCGGGTCAGTGTGCTCACGCGTCCGCTGCGGCTTGACGGCGTACAGGGCAGTGCGGAGCCCGCGGATCTCGATGCGATCCGGGTGGCGCTGTACACGGTCACGATGGACGACGACGGCCTGCTGTTGCGGGGATTGGCGGACACCCACCAGGGGCTGGTCGTGGCGGGATTCGGCGTCGGACACGTGCCGGCCGCACTTGTTCCCGGGCTCGAAGAGCTGGCCGCGAGGATGCCCGTCGTACTGACGTCGCGCACGGGCGCCGGGTCGATCGGGCGCTCGACGTACAAGTCTCCGGGGTCGGAGTTCGACCTGTTGCAGCGCGGTCTGATCGACGGCGGATTCCTCGATCCGTACAAGGCGCGGGTGCTCCTTCGGTTGCTCTTGGCAACAGATGACGACCTCGCCACGGCGTTTGGACAATACGTTTGAATTAACGGGAATTCGGCGTCTCCTTATTGACCGCGGCGCCGGACAGTGATCGGATCGTTACCGTGACGAGTGAAGATCCTTTCGCCCGGGACCCAGCACAGTCTCCGTACGCGATCCGGCACCAGTCCTTCGGCACCCGCCGGAGGGGGTTCGACCCGAAGGAAGTGACGGCGTACCTGGCCGGTCTGGCCGACCAGATCGAGTACGCCGACGCCGACCGGGCCGATCTACGTTCCGAAGTCGAGCGCCTGCGCACCAGTGCGACAGAGGCCGAACAACAAGCCCACATGGCCGCCCACGCGGTCGGACTGCTCAGCGAGGCACAGGCGATCGCGGACACCCTGGTCGCCGAGGCCCAGCAGTACGCCGAGGACCTGATGGCCCAGGCCCGACGGGACGCCCTGGTGCGGACACACGACCCGGTGCCTTCGACCGTCGACAGCCGGCCGTCGATGGCCCGGCTGGTCGCGGCCCAGTTCGCCGCCGCTCAGAGCGTGGCGGCCTTCCTGGCAAGGTAGTCCCGTTCCGGCAGGCTCGTCGTACGACGGGCTGCCTCGCGGAAGTGCTGGATGGCCGCTTCGCGGTCGCCACGCATCTCGTAGAGGTGGCCGCGGACGGCGTCCAGGCGATAGTGACCGTCGAGCTCTTCGTCCAGTGGCTCGAGGAGTTTCAGGCCGGCATCTGGACCGTCGACCATGGCGGCCGCGATCGCGCGGCTGAGCTTCACCATCGGGTTGCCGGACAGATCCTCGAGCAGGCCGTACAGCGCGAGGATCTGCGGCCAGTCGGTGTCCTCGGCGCGGTCCACCTCGTCGTAGAGCGCGGCGATCGCGGCCTGGAGCTGGTACTCACCGAGTGGCGGCGTGCTGAAGGCTTCGACGGCCAGTGCGACGCCTTCGGTGATGTAGTCCTTGTTCCAGAGCGTGCGGTCCTGCTCTGCGAGTGGAATGAGCTCTCCGGCGGTGCCAGTGCGTGCGGGCCGGCGTGCGTCGTTCAGAAGCATCAGTGCGAGCAGGCCGGTGACCTGACCGTCACCCTGGAACAGCGCGTGCACTGCGCGGGTCAGCCGGATCGCCTCACCGGACAGGTCGCTGCGCTCCAGCTCCGGACCACTGGTGCTCATGTAGCCCTCGTTGAACATCAGGTAGAGCACGTGCAGCACGTTGCGCAGCCGCTCCTCGCCCGCGTCGAGTTCGAAGGCCGCACCCTTGAGTTTTTGCTTGGCCCGGCTGATCCGCTGCGCCATGGTTGCCTCAGGCACCAGATAGGCCGCGGCGATCTCGGCGGTGGTCAGTCCGCCGACCGCACGCAGGGTCAGCGCGATCGCCGAGGCCGGTGTGAGCTCGGGGTGGCAGCACAGGAACAACAGCTGCAGTGTGTCGTCCCGTTCCTCCACGTCCTCCGGCGGCAGGTCCCGCAGCGCCGCCTTCTCCTCCCGGCGCCGCCGGGCCTGTTCCTGGCGTACTTCGTCGATCAGCCGCCGCGACGCTGCCTGGATCAACCAGGCCTTCGGGTTGTCCGGCGTACCGTTCTCCGGCCAGGTGTTGACGGCCGCGAGCAAGGCCTCCTGCACGGCGTCCTCGGCCGCGGCGAAGTCACCGGACCACCGAACCACCGCGCCGAGGACCTGCGGCGTCAGTTGACGCAGCAGGTCCTCCAACGCCGGATCCAGAGCGTCGTCAGCTGTCGTGGAGGTCGCCATCCGACTCCATCACGCGGCGGACCTCGATCGGCTGCTCGAGCGGCACGCCACCAGGTCCGGGCGCGGCCGACTGCCCGGCCGCGATCTCGAACGCGCGCTCCTCCGACTCCACGTCGATCATCGTGTAGCCGGCCAGGACCTCCTTGGCCTCGGCGTACGGGCCGTCCGTCAGCACAGGCGCGGTCGCACTCGTCGCACGGACCACCTTGGCGTGCTTGGGCCAGGTCAGGGCCTGCGCCTCCACGAGCTCGCCGCTCTGCCGCAACCGCTCGAGGTTGTCGGTCAGGTACTGCATGTGCGCCTTCATGTCCGGCTCGTCCCACTCGAGCATCGGGGTGTCGCAGTTCCCGCCGTCCATGTGCATCAACAGCATGAACTTGGTCATGTCATCTCCTGTTCGTAGCCCTTTACCGGGAGACGGAGCCGCTGCCGCATTCTCTACATCAGTCCAGGCCCGACATCAGTCCAGCAGGGCGTCGACGAACTGCTCGGGCTCGAACGGGGCCAGGTCGTCGGCACCCTCGCCGAGCCCGACCAGCTTGACCGGTACGCCGAGCTCCCGCTGGACCGCGATCACGATGCCGCCCTTCGCCGTACCGTCCAGCTTGGTCAGGACCAGCCCGGTGACGTCGATGACCTCGGCGAACACGCGGGCCTGGGTGAGCCCGTTCTGGCCGGTGGTCGCGTCGATGACAAGCAGTACCTCGTCCACCTCGGCGGACTTCTCGATCACCCGCTTCACCTTGCCGAGCTCGTCCATCAGCCCGGTCTTGGTGTGCAGGCGGCCGGCGGTGTCGACCAGTACGACGTCTGCCTTCTCCTCGATGCCCTGCTTGACCGAGTCGAACGCGATGCTCGCCGGGTCGCCGCCCTCAGGGCCACGGACGGTCCGTACGCCGACCCGCTCGCCCCACGTCTGCAACTGGTCCGCGGCCGCGGCCCGGAACGTGTCAGCGGCACCCAGTACGACGTGCTTGTCCTCGGCGACCAGTACCCGGGCGAGCTTGCCGACCGTGGTCGTCTTGCCGGTGCCGTTCACGCCGACCACCAGCACGACGGCCGGCTGGGTGTCCTTGCGGCTCACCTTGAGCGTGCGGTCCATGGACGGGTTGACCAGCGCGATCAGCTCCTCGCGGAGGATCTGCCGGACCTGGTCACCGCTCACGCCTTCCACCCGCATCCGGGTGCGGAGCTTCTCGACCAGCTCCTGCGTGGGCGCCACCCCGACGTCAGCGGTGATCAGCGTGGTCTCGATGTCCTCCCACGCCTCTTCGTCCAGCTTGTCCCGCGACAGCAGTGCGAGCAGGCCCTTGCCGAGTGAACCCTGTGACCGGGCCAGGCGCGCCCGCAACCGGACCAGCCGGCCTTGCGCGGACTCCGGCTTCTCGATCGTGGCTGCCTGGGACTCCGGCAGCTCGGCGTCTTCCAGCGTCCGGGTGAGGGTGTCCCGCGGTTCCTCCGCGTCGTCGCCGACCTTCGGCTCAGCTGTGTCCAGCGGAGCGGGCTTGGCGGCCGGTGGGAGCTCGGACTTCCGCCGCCGGGTGACGACGAGTCCGGTGGTTCCGGCGACCAGGACGACCGCGATCACCACGATGATCGTGATCAGGGCCTGGTCGGTGAGCTGGGTGATGAGCTGGTGGGTCCACACGGTTCCCCATCTTGACAGACGCCCGGCCCGCGACCGGTATCCGTTACGGCAGGCGCACCAGCTGTCGCGTTACGTGAGACGGCACGAGTTCGGGCCTGTGGGTGAGGAGAACGACCGTACGTGCGCCGGCCGCGGCGAACAGGTCCGCGAGCAGGGCCTGACCGGTCTCCTCGTCCAGGTGCTCGGTCGGCTCGTCCAGGACGAGTACATCGCGATCGGCCAGCAGGAGCCGGGCGAAGGCGAGTCGTTGCCGCTCTCCACCGGACAGACGGGCACCATGCTCGCCGACCATGGTGTCGAGCCCGTCCGGGAGGTTCTCGACGAAGATCCCGAGGCGGGCGCGGTAGAGGGCCTTCCAGAGCTGCAGGTCGCTGGCACCGGGTTTGGCGAGCAGGAGGTTCTCGCGGATGCTCGTGTCGAAGACGTGGCTCTCTTGGGTCAGCAGGCCGACCACTGACCGGACCTGGTCGCCCTCGAGGCTCGCGAGGTCGACGCCGTCCAGGAGCACCGCACCGCTTCGTGGCTCGAGGAAGCGGAGCAGGACGGCCGCGAGGGTGCTCTTACCCGAACCGCTCGGTCCCGTGACGACTACACGGCTACCGGCGGGCATGTCGAGGCTCAGCCCATTCAGTACGTCGTGATCGTCGTACCCGACGTTCAGGAAGTTGATGGTGAGGTCGCGGCCGGGTGGGAGCGGCCGGGGATTGGTTGGCTCGGTGATCGGGGCTGGGGTGTCGACCAGCTCTTGCACTCGGGTGAGTGAGGCGCGGACGCGGATGGCGAGCTGGGCTGCGGCCGGGATGCCGCCGAGAACGTCGGCCAGGGCTAGCGGGGTCAGAACCAGTACGGCGAAGACTGCGCCGGTGATGTGCGCCGTACTGCCAAAGACGAGGCCGGCGATGCTCGCGCCGCCGACGCAGAGGACGAGGAGTGCGCTGCCCAGGCCGGCGCTCCAGGCTGAGCGGCGCTCGGCTGCGGCGAGCTGGGCGTCGCTCTTGCTGAAGTCGTCCAGGACCCTGTCGATCGCATTGAAGGCGACGATGTCGGCTGCGGTCAGCAGGGTCTCGGTGGTGGTCGCGGCGACTGCGCCGCGGGCGGTGGCGATGTTCCGCTCGGCCTTCTGGGCGGTCTTGGCGGTGAGCCACGGTACGACGGTGCACGCGACGAGGACGGCTAGTGCTACGGCTGCTCCTGCTGATGGAAGCAGCAGGGCCAGCAGTCCCACGGTTGCGGCGGCTGTCACCGCGGCGACGGCCACTGGCAGGACCACGCGGAGCCAGAGGTCGAGGACCGCATCCACATCCAGCACGAGCCGCGCGAGCAGGTCGCCCTTCCGCTGCGAGGTCAACCCACCAGGCGACAGCTTCTCCAACCGCCCGGTGATGCGGGCTCGCGTCTCCCCCAACACCCGGTACGCCGCATCATGTCCGACCAGCCGCTCCACGTAGCGGAACACGCCCCGCCCGACTCCAAAGGCCCGCACCGCGACGATTGGCACCATGAGCAGAAGCACCGGGGGCTGCCCGGCCGCAGCGGTGATCAACCACGCCGAAGTAGCCAACAGAGCCACCGCACACCCAGCAGCCGCGACCCCAAGCAGCAACGCCAACACAAGACGCCCCCACACGCTTCCCTGAGGACGCACGAGTTCCAGGTTCATGCGTTTACCAGCTCTCGGATTCCTACGGGGACTGTTCGGTCGGCAGCGGCAATCAGGGCGGGGCGGTGGGCGATCATCAGGACGGTCTTGGCGGTTGCTCGTAGGCCTTGGATTACTGCGGCTTCGGCTTCTGGGTCCAGGCCGGCCGTTGGTTCGTCCAGGAGGAGGACGGGGGCGTCGGTGATCAGGGCTCGGGCCAGGGCTACTCGGCGTTGCTGACCGCCGGACAGCAGCTGACCCTGCTCGCCTACAGGCTTGGTCAGCTCCAGCTCGGCGGCGCCGGCTGCGATCAACGCGAGGCGAATCTCGTCGTCGGACGCGTCGGGACGACCCAGCCGGACGTTGTCGGCGACCGTGCCCCGCCGGAGACCGGGCCGTTGTGGGACCCAGGCGAACTGCCGCCTCCACGTCCCCGGCTCGAACTCATCCGCCGCACTCCCACCAGCAACGACCACACCGCGCTCCGGCTCGACAAACCCCAGCAACACGGCCAGCACAGTGGACTTCCCCGCACCGCTGGCCCCGGTGAGCGCCACCACCTCCCCCGGCCGAAGCTCCAGGTCGAACCCCTCCAACGCCGGCTCCCCACGCCCCGGGTACCGCACGGTTACGTCGTACAGGTACAGCGGAGTCACCCGCAGATCAGGCACATCCGTCCGATCACCGCGCTCCGGCAGCGAAGTCTCCAGCACGCGGAACACCTCTTCACTCGCCGCCACCCCGTCCGCGCTGGCGTGAAACTGCATGCCTACCTGCCGCAGCGGCAGATAGGCCTCCGGCGCCAGGATCAACACCATCAACGCCGTCTCCAGCCCGAGCTTCCCGTCCACCAGCCTGAGCCCCACCCCCACGGCCACCAGGGCCACCGAGATGCTGGCCAGCAACTCCAGCGCGAACGACGACAAGAACGCCAGCCGCAGACTCGCCATCGACGCAACCCGGTGCTGGTCCGTCACCCGTCGTACGGCGGACTCCTGTGCCTTCGCGCGCCCGAACAGCTTCAAGGTCGGCAGACCGGCAACGACATCGCCGAAGTGATGCGCGAGTACGGCCAACGCGTGCTGACGACGCCGACTGTGTGCCTGCGTCGCCCACCCGATCAGTGCCATGAAGATCGGGATCAGCGGCAGTGTGACGACCACGGTCCCCGCCGCGATCAGATCACCCGTTGCCATCCACCCGATCACGCCGGCCGGCACAGTGGCCGCGAGTACGAGCTGAGGGAGGTAGCGCGCGAAGTACGGGTCCAGATCGTCAAGCCCTTTGGTGAGGAGGGTTGTCAGCGCGCTACTGCGTTCACCGCTCAGCCAGACCGGACCGAGCTTCAACGAGTGCTCGAGCACCTGCCGCCGCAACGTCGACTTCACCGCAGCCGCAGACCGCTGAGCTACCACCTCCTGCGCCCACACGAGCAGGCCGCGCCCCACCACAACAGCCGCCAAGCCCCAGGCCACGTTCCCAATCGCACTCCCCCGCAGCACCACGCCGGCAATGCCATGCGCCAGCAAGACAGCCTGCGCAATGATCAGCACCCCACTGGCCACGCCGATCAGCACCGATGCGGCCAGGAACACCCGGGCACCCCGGGCCCGCCGCAGCAACCGCGGATCCAGTGGCTTCACGAGACGACCATCACGCGCTTGCGGAACACCCAGTACGTCCAGCCCTGATAGAGCAGCACCAACGGCAGGAAGATCGCGCCGATGATCGTCAACGCTTTCAATGTGTACGGCGTTGACGACGCATCAACTGTTGTCAATGTTGATCCAGGATCAAGTGTTGACGGCATCACGTCCGGGAACAACGCGGCGAACAACGACACCACAGCCAGTCCGATCGCAACCGTCGTACCGATGAACGCCCAGCCTTCACGCCGCACCAGGTTGGCGATCAGACCGCCCGCGAAGGCGACGACCGCCAGCACCGCCACCACGACCGAAGCCGTGTCACCCCGCAACGCCTGCGCCCACCACAGGAAGACGATCGCCAGCACAGCCGCCACCAGCCCGGCCCGCGAGGCCAGCCGATTGGCGCGCCCGCGCAGGTCGTCCGTGGTGCGAAGCGCCAGGAAGATCGCGCCATGCGTGACGAACACCGCCGCAAACGTCAGCCCACCGAGCAACGCGAACGGACTGAGCAGATCGCCCAGGTTGCCGACGTACTCGAACGAATCGTCCAGCGGCACCCCGCGGACCAGATTGGCGAACGTGATCCCCCACAGCACCGCCGGGACCACCGACCCGATCGTGATCAGCGTGTCCATCCGTCCGCGCCAGACCAGGTCGTCGCGCTTACCGCGGTACTCCAGCGCGACGCCGCGCAGGATCAGCGTCACCAGGATCGCGAACAGCGGCAGGTAGAACCCGCTGAACAGCGTCGCGTACCACTCCGGGAACGCGGCGAACGTCATCGCGCCCGCCACGATCAGCCACACCTCGTTGCCGTCCCAGACCGGCCCGATCGTGGTGATCACCGCGCGCCGCTCCGGCTCGTTCCGCCCGAGCACCCGCAACAGCATCCCGACCCCGAAGTCGAATCCCTCGAGCACGAAGTACCCGGTCCACAGCCCTGCGATCGCGATGAACCAAACAGTCGTGAGTTCCATCAGTTCCACCCCCTCAGTACGCGAACGACAGTGGCTTCTCGGCCTTGTCAGGCGACCCGTCCGGCGGTTCCTCCACCGCCGGCCCGTCCGTCCCGGCCAGCCCGCCGCGGATGGTCTTGAACATCAGCTTGGTCTCGACCACCGCGAGCACGCCGTACAGCACGGTGAAGCCCACCAGCGACGTGATCACCTCGGCGCTGGTCGTCCCCGGCGACACACCCGATGCCGTCGGCAACAACCCGAACACCAGCCACGGCTGCCGCCCGGTCTCGGTGAAGATCCAGCCGAAGCAGTTCGCCAGCAACGGCAGCAGCGGCAACGGGATCACCACCCAGGCCAGCCAGCGGCTCGGCGCCCGGCCCCGGCGTGTTGCCCAGAGCAACCACAAGGCGATCGCCGCGGACGCCATCCCGACCCCGATCATCAACCGGAAGGTCCAGTAGGTCAGCGGGATGTTCGGTTTGTACGAGCCCGGCCCGTAGAGCTGCTCGTACGCCTCCTGCAGCGAGTTGATCCCCTTCACCTCGCCGTTGAAGTGCCCGGTGGCCAGGAACGACAGCAGGTACGGCACCTTGACCGAGAAGATCTCCTTCGACCCGTCCAGCGTGCCGACCGTGAAGATCGAGAACGACGCCGGCTGCTCGGTCTCGTACAGCGCCTCCGCTGCCGCCATCTTCATCGGCTGCACCTCGGTCATCACCTTGCCCTGCTGATCCCCGCTGATCGCGACCCCGGCGCTGGCGGCCAGGACGATCACGGCGCCAATCTTGAGCGCCGTCCGGAACACGTCCCGGTCCACCGCGGGACGCCGGACGAGATGCCACAACGCGACCCCCGCCACGAACGCACCGCCGACCATGAAGGCCGCGAAGATCGTGTGCGGATAGGTGACCAGGACGACCTTGTTGGTCAGCACCGCCCACAGATCGGTCAGCTCGGCGCGACCCCGCGCGGCGTTGTAGCGGAAGCCGACCGGGTTCTGCATCCAGGAGTTGGCCGCCAGGATGAAGTACGCCGACAACTGCGTGCCGAGCACCACCATCCAGATGCAGCCCAGGTGGACCAGCTTCGGCAACCGCTCCCAGCCGAACATCCACAACCCGATGAACGTCGACTCGAGGAAGAACGCGAGCAGCCCCTCGAGCGCCAACGGGGCTCCGAACACGTCGCCGACGAAGCGCGAGTAGTCGCTCCAGTTCATCCCGAACTGGAACTCCTGCACGATGCCGGTGACCACGCCCATCGCGATGTTGATCAGGAACAACTTCCCGTAGAACTTGGTCAGCCGCAGGTACTTCTCCTTGCCGGTGCGGTACCACGCGGTCTGCAGGCCGGCCGTGATCGCGACCAGCGAGATCGTCACCGGGACGAAGAAGAAGTGGTAGACGGTAGTGATCGCGAACTGCCAGCGGGCCAGATCCAAGGTGTCCACGACGAGGCCTCCCGAGCCCATCTACGACGTTACGTAGTAGACGATAGCGCGGATCTACTACATCGTGTAGTTATACTGGTCACGTGGCGAGTGAGGACAAGGCCCCGCGCCCGTTGGGCGACCTGGAGCGGCTGGTGATGGAGCAGCTCTGGGCGGCTCCGGACGCGCTGACCGTGCGCGAGGTGCACGAGCGGCTGGCCGGCACCCGCGAGCTCGCCTACACGACTGTGATGACAGTGCTGGACCGGCTGGCGAAGAAGAAGCTGACCGAGCGGCAGCGCGACGGCAAAGCCTGGCGTTACCGGGCCGCGGCGCCGCGCGAGGAGCTCGCCGCCGACCTGATGCGCGACGCTCTCGACCGCGCCGGCGACCGTCGTGAAGCCCTGGTCCGCTTCGTCGGCCAGGTGTCGGACGAGGAGGCAGCACTCCTCCGCGAGGCCCTGGAACGGCTGGAGGATCAGGCCGGATGATCACTCCGGTCCTCCTGGCCGCACTCGCACTGGTGCTGACCGGACCGGCACCGGCACTGCTGGCTCGCTCGAGCTGGCCCTACCGGATCCCACGCGCCGCCGTGGCGCTCTGGCAAGCGATCGCGCTCGCCGCAGTGCTCGCAGCCGTCGGTGCGGGCATAGCGCTCTCCTACTCCACCGCGGGCGAGCCCGGCGAGCCCCGCTTCGACCCGTCCTCCCCCAGAGACCTACTGGCCGCGCTCATCCTCGCCCTGACCGCCTTGGTGGCAGTCAGACTCCTTTGGGCAGCAGGGCGGGTAGCGGTCGGCACCAGAGCCCGCCGCAAGCGTCACCGCGACCTCGTTGACATCCTCGCGACGCCAGACGGCCTGATCCCGGGCTTGCGCGTCCTGGCCGAGGAAACGCCACTCGCCTACTGCCTGCCGGCACTCCGCGGTGCCCGTGTGGTCGTATCGGTCGGTGCACTCGAAAGACTCGACGACAGCGAACTCAAGGCAGTCCTCGCGCATGAGCGAGCGCACCTGCGGGCACGCCACGACCTGGTATTGGAGGCGTTCACCGCACTCCACACTGCCTTCCCGCGCTTTGTCCGCAGCGAGGTAGCGCTCGAACAGGCACGGACCCTGGTCGAACTGCTGGCCGACGACGACGCCCGCCGCCGCAACGGCCCGAAGCCGCTCGCCCGCGCGCTCGTAGCCCTGGCCGGTTCCCCCGCCCCAGAGGCCGGACTCGCGGCCGCCAAGTCGTCCACTGTGCTGCGGGTCCAACGACTCGCGGACGCGGACCCGAACCATCCCCTGCTGGCGGTCGGCACCTACGCGGTCGCCGTACTGCTCCTGGTCACGCCGACCGTCACGGTCGCCGCGCCGATCCTGAAGGCGATCGTCAACGCGATCGGTTAGCCGGCTGGTAGCGGACGAGTACGCCGCCCTTCGCCCACGGCCTGGCCTCGATCAGCTCGAGGTTGACCGGGGAGACGCCATTCGGGAACGCACTCTTACCCTCGCCGAGCAGCACCGGGCAGATCCGCAGCTGGACCTCGTCGACCAGACCGGCCTGCAGCAGTGAGTGGAACAGCGTGATGCTGCCCCACAGGATGATGTCCTTGCCGTCCTGCTCGGCCTTGAGCGCCCGGACCGCATCGACGTCGCGGACCACCATGCCCGGCTCGTAGTCCCCCCACGGCGCACTCGCGAGGGTCGTCGAAACGACCACGAGGTGCAGCGCGTTCAGCTTCGGCGCGATCGCCTCCTCGGCCGAAGCGTCCGTCGGCCAGAACTGCACGAACAGCCGGTACGTCGCAGCGCCGAGCAGCATCGTGTCGACGTTCTCGAGCAACGCGAGATTGTCGTCGTCGGTGTCCCCGGCGATCGTCTCGAAGAACTCCAGCCCACCGTCAGGATCGGCGGCGTACCCGTCGAGCGTGACGTACTCCTGAAAGATCAGTCGCCTCATCCAGTGAGATTACTACCCAAAATACTTACCTTCTCCTCGTGCGACCGCCAGCAGCACGAGCCCCGACAGAACCAGCAGAACAACCATGGTGACGACGAATGTCAGCACATCTCTCCCCGAAAGCCCCAACCCAACACAGGGCATGACGCTCTCAGCGCGCCAGAAGTTCCCCGAAGGCCTTGGCGACTTCGTCGACCTGCCACTCCAGCGTCGTCGGTGTGACCACCATCTCCACCCATGACCAGCCTGGTACGTCGGCCGGCTGCCACGGACCGCAGATCGACTCCCTCGTCACCTCCATCCGCTCGACCGCCGACAGCTCGATCGCGTCGGCCGCGCGGGGCGCGTAGAGCCGGAACGAGTTGGTGTGCGGCGGATCCGGGAAGACCCGGAATCCCCCGCTCTGCAAGGCTTTCGCGGTCTCGACGGCCCGCTGGTACAGGTCGTCCATCGTCGGCAGCACGGTCCGCAGCCCGTCCCGCGCGGACACGGCGTACGGGAACAACGAGTACAGGTTGCCGCCCAACCGCCGCTGCCAGCGCCGCACCTCGGCGATCACGTCATCCGGCCCGGCCAGCGCCGCACCGCTCACGCCGCCCAGCACCTTGTAGAACGACACGTACACCGTCGAGGCGAGCGCCGCGATCTCCGCCAAGCTGTGTCCGAGGTACGGCGTGCTCTCCCACAACCGAGCCCCATCCAGATGCAGGGGTACGCCGCGCTCCGCACACGACTCGGCGAACACCACCAGCTCGTCCCAGGTCGGCAGGACGAACCCGGCGTCGCGGAGCGGCAGCTCCAACGTCACCGCGGCCAGCTTGCCCGGAACGGCGGACAGCTCATCCGGTCGGGGCTGCCGCGGCTCGGACGTCAGCCGCTCGATCCGGAGGTGGTGCACTTCCTCGAGGGCGTTGAGCTCGTGCATCAACAGGTGCGAGAGCCCGTGCACCGCGACCCGGCTGGTCCCCGCGCGATCGGCGTACACCCGCAGGACGGCCTGCTGGGCGAGGATGCCGGTCGGCAGGAACACGGCCGCCGGCTTGCCAAGCAGCTCGGCCACTTCCAGCTCCAGCGTCTCGACCTCGCCGCCGCCGCCGTACACGTCGGTCCGGTCGTCGCCGGCGACGTCAGCCAGCCGCCGGAGCCGTTCCGGCACGGTCAGCCGGCGGTTCGACAGCCAGCGATCGCAGTTGTCGGCCGCCGCCTTGCGCCGGCCGCGGAGGTCGTCGGAGGTAGTAGTCGCCACGAGCCCATCCTCTCGTGTCCCACAACTCAGTTAGATCTTGGCGGTGACCACGTGGTTGCCTTGCAGGGTCTTGATCTCCACCGACCGCACCTGGTCCTGCGGCACGATGACTCCGCCGCCGAAGGTGCTGCCTTCGCGAGCCGCCTTCGCGGACACCAGCCAGCTGCCCGCGTTCCAGACCTTGCCGGACTTGTCGATCACGAACATCTCGCACTGGGCTCCGGCCTTCAGGCCCTTCACGTTCACCCTGATCCAGCTCCAGCCGGCGCGTGGCTCCACGGTCGTCGCCATGGTGGCTCCGGTGGCGGCGTCAGTCGCAGTGACCTGCTTGGAACCGGCGACGGGCGCGTCGGCCTCGGGTGCGGTCTGCCGCCCGATCGCCACGCCACCGCCCACCGCACCGGCGATAACCACCAGCGCAGCGGCCACCATCAGCCAGCGGGAACGCCCCTTGACCGGGGCAGCGTGCGCGGGACCCGACGAAGCAGGCTCCGCCGGGGACAGCTCGCGGACCTCGCGCAGGGTGCGTTGCAGCAGGAGGTCGCCACCCTCGGGTGGGCCTTCCAGGAACGCCTCCGGCGGTACTTCGCCGAGGAACTCCTTCATCTCCTCCAGCTCAGCCACCTCGGCCCGGCACTCGGCACAGGTGGCCAGGTGCTCGTCGACCTCACGAGCCTCGGCCGGCTCCAGCGCGCCGAGGGCGTAGGCGCCCAGCTGCGTACGGTCGTGCTCACTCATCGGGACACCTCCGCTCCAGGTCCAGCCATCACCGCGCGTAGAGCTCGGAGGGCGTAATACGATCTTGACTTCACGGTACCGGGCGGGACACCCAGTTCCTTTGCGGCCTCGGCCACCGACCGACCGCGGTAGTACAACTGCACGAGCACCTCGCGATGCTCGGCCGACACTTTGTCGAGGGCGTCCAGCACAACCATCGTGTTGACCACCGACTCGGAGTGGTCACTCTCCACCGGAGGCCGGTCCACCACATCGGCGACTTCGGCGGGGCGCACCGCACGCGCTCTGGCCCGGTCGGTGACGATGTTGCGCGCCACCGTCAGCAGCCAGCCGCGGACGGATCCCTTACCCTCGGTGAGGTCGCCGGCGTGCTTCCACGCCCGCACCAGTGTCTCCTGTACGACGTCCTCGGCCGCGGCACGATCACCGGTGAGACGGGTCGCGTACGCCAACAGGCTGCGCCCGTGCTCGGCGTACAGGGTGCGGATCAGCGTCTCGGCGGCGTCCGGCCCTGGGTAGTCACCCACCGTCCGAAGGATAGGGGATTCCCCGCCGTTGGCAATGGCGGGGACCCACCACGGCCGTGTTTCAGTAACCGTTGCCATTACCGGAGCTGGACGGCTGGGTCGTGATCTTCTTGCCGTCCGCGCCGACGAGCCACCAGACACCGCCAACTGCCTGGCCCTTGGCGTCACCGGCCGCGGCGTCGCTCGCGAACAGGTACAGCGGCAGTCCGCCGATCGCCAGCTGCTTGCTGCCGTCGGACCGGGTGACCGTGCTGACCAGGGATGCGTCGATGCCCTCGAGCTGCGGAGTGCCGTCGCCGGCCGCCACCGCGGGCCACTTGGCCAGGCAGTCGCCCTCGCAGTTCGACTTGCCCGACGTGTCCTTGTCGAACACGTACACGGCCCGTCCGTTGCCGTCGACAACAACCTTGCCGAAGCTACCGACGTCAGCCGTCGCGAGCTTCGCCCCCGTTGCCGCTTGGCTGCTCGCCGGCGCGTTCGGGCTCGAACCCGAGTCGGAGCTGGAGTCGTCGCCACCACCACACGCGGTGAGTCCGGCCAGGCCGAGTGCCACCACACCGATCACAGTCGCCAGTCGCTTCATCAGATCCTCCTCGGAATGTCGATCTCATCCCGCAACACGTGCGGATTCCGCGACCGGTTCAATCCGGAGGGCTATCGTCTGGATCCATGAGCCAAGAGATCCCGGCCGCGGTCCAGCGCGCGCTCACCGCGATCGACGAGCAGGACAACGATGCGTTCGTGGCGGCCTTCGCCGCCGACGGCTACGTCGACGACTGGGGCCGCCAGTTCCGCGGTCACGACCAGATCCGCGCCTGGAGCGACAACGAGCTGATCGGCAAGCGGGCCACCTTCACCGGCACCGAGGTCTCCACGCCGGGCAACCCGCTCACGATCCTGACCCAGGTCGGCGGCGACGGCTTCAACGGCCCGTCCCACTTCACCTTCGACATCCGGGGCGACGAGCTCGCCTCGATGACGATCACGGCCTGAACAGCACCCGCCCCTGGATCAGGCTTCCGTCATGAGGACCATGCGGAAGCGGGCTGCGCCGGACATCATCCGGGCGTACGCATCGGCGGCCTGGTCCAACGGGACTCGCTCGACCATGGGGCGAACGTCGTTGGCGAGGGCGAAAGTGAGGTTCTCCTCGTTCTCGCTCGGGGTGCCGGTGAGGGATCCCTCGATCGAGCGGCCGCCGAAGATCAGCGATCCGGTCGTGACCTCGAGTGGGTCGGTGGCCGCGCCGACGACGATCAGCTTGCCGCGCAGGCCCAGACCGTCGACGAGCGGCGTCATCGAGGCACCGCTGGCGGCGGTCGCCACGATCACCCGGGCACCACCGAGCTCCTGGAGCGCCTTGGCCGGATCCACGGCCGCGCTGTCGATGTACTCACTCGCGCCGAGCTTCAGCGCCAGCTCCCGCTTCTCCTCGCCCCGTGCGATCGCAACCACCCGCAGCCCGAGCTTGGCGGCGTACTGGATCGCGAGGTGCCCGAGCCCGCCGATCCCCTGCACCGCAACGAGATCTCCAGGTCGCGCTTCGCCCTTCCGCAGACCGTTGAACACCGTGATCCCCGCGCACAACAGTGGCGCAGCCTCAGCCGCGTCCCACTCCTCCGGTACGGCGACCAGTCCGCTCGCCGGCGTGATCAGGGATTCGGCGTACCCGCCGTCGATGGTGTCGCCGGTGATGGGCTGGTTCGAGCAGTAGACGAAATCACCGCGGCGGCAGTTCGCACACACGCCGCACGGGCCGGCCAGGTAGCCGACACCGACGCGCTGGCCGACGGTCCAGGTGGTCACCCCATCGCCGACTGCGTCGATCCGGCCGACCACCTCGTGACCGGGGACGATCGCCGTCCCGGCCGGGTGGTTGCCGAAGAGGTTGTGCACGCCGACGACATCGCTGTGGCAGACGCCGCACGCCTCGACGGCGATCCGGACCTGGCCGGCACCTGGGGCGGTGAGTTCGCGCTCGACCAGCGTGAAGGTGCCGTCCTCGACGGCTTCGATCGCACGGTAGGTGGTCATAGGTTGCTCCTTAAGACGGTCGGTCATCTTGAGATGGGTATGAGAAAGCCACCCCGGTTGAGGGGTGGCTTTACTAGGTCAGCAGAGCGTCGAACGTGACGGCGAAGAAGACGTCGAAGGCATCGGGGTTCTTGTCCGCGCGCATCTGCAGCAGCGTGCCCTCCCAGGCGTTGGTCAGATAGTGCGCGGTCTGCTGCGGATCGAGCGAGCCGCGGATCTCCCCCGCCGCCTGCCCCTCGGCGATCGCGTCCGCGAGCAGGGTCGACCACAGGTTGAGGCTGTCGTGGACGCGCAACCGCAGCGGCTCACTGTGGTCGACGACCTCGGCGCTGAAGTTGCCGAACATGCACCCACGCGCGAAGTCGGGCAACTCGTCCCGAAGGAACTCGAAGTGCCGGCGGATCCGCTCCAGCGGCGGAATCTCCCGGTTGGCGAGATCGGTCAGCCGCCGGGTTTCGCCGTACCGCTCGAGGGCGACCGTGGCGAGCGCTTCCTTGCTCTCGAAGTGGTTGTAGAACGACCCCTTCGGCACCCCGGCCCGGTCGGTAATGTCCTTCACCCCGGCCGCATTGAACCCCTTCTCCAGGAACAGGTCCACCCCGGCCCCAAGAATCTCTTCCTTCATACTCCGCCGCGCCATACCCCCAATATGACCGGTCGTCTCGTTTTACGCAAACGTCACACCGAGCGGACGGTCAGTACGCTGTCGAGTCCCTTGAAGTCGGCCGCGGTGCGGGTGAAGAGCGGCAGGCCACGGCTCGAAGCGATCGCCGCGATCATCAGGTCCATCCGCCGGGGTCGCGGATCCCGGCCGGCCGCGATCACCAGGGCCACCAGCGTGCCGTAGCGCGCGGCGGCGTCACCGTCGAACGGCAACGGCTCGAACTCGGCGACGGCAGCCCCCAGCACCTCGGTCCGAGCGGCTCTGGTGGCCGCATCCTTGGCCATCGCGACGCCCTGATGCAGCTCCGCCAGGGTCACGGCGGTGAGTTCGGGATAGTCCGGCAGCACCTCGGCATCGATCAGATCGAGATCAAGATAGGCGCAGGTATCCAGCACGCCGGAGGCGGCCGGATCACTCACCGCGGCGCTCCCACGGGTCGTCGTCGCCCACTCTGTCTTCAGACCCGAAGACCTCGTCCGCCTCCTGGCGCATCGCAGCAGCATCGACCCGGGGCAGCCGACGGTGCCGAGCCACCAACTCCTGGGCACTCAATCGCCGTCGCCGCTGCAGCGGACGCAACTCAGCGACCTCTGTGCCGTTGCGGGTGATGTGGTAGGTCTCTCCGGCCTCGACCGCATCCATCACCGCCGCAGAGTGGTTGCGGAACTCCCGCTGGGTGATGATCTTCATACCACCAGCGTAGCGCGATGAGACACAGCGTGCTACGCCGATTCGCTAGACCGGTTCGGGTTCGCGGATGCGTTGGGAGATTACGGCGGAGACGCCGTCGCCGCGCATGGTGACGCCGTACAGGGCGTCGGCTACCTCCATGGTGCGCTTCTGGTGGGTGATGACCAGGAGCTGGCTGTTCTCGCGGAGTTCTTCGTAGATCTCCAGGAGGCGGCCGAGGTTGGTGTCGTCGAGCGCGGCCTCGACCTCGTCGAGGATGTAGAACGGCGACGGGCGCGCCTTGAACAGCGCCACCAGGAACGCGACCGCGACCAGCGAACGCTCGCCACCGGACAGCAGCGACAGCCGCTTGACCTTCTTGCCCGGCGGGCGGGCCTCGACGTCGATACCGGTGCCGAGCATGTCGTCCGGATCGGTCAGCACGAGCCTGCCCTCACCACCGGGGAACAGCCGGCTGAAGACGTGCTCGAAGGCGGTCTCGACGTCGCGGTAGGCCTCGGTGAAGACCTGTTCGACCCGCTCGTCGACCTCCTTGACGATGTCCATCAGGTCGCGGCGGGACTTGCGCAGGTCCTCGAGTTGCTCGGAGAGGAACTTGTGCCGCTCCTCCATCGCCTCGAACTCCTCCAGCGCGAGCGGGTTGATCCGCCCCAGCTGGTTGAGCGCGCGCTCGGCCTGCTTCAGCCGCTTCTCGACCTTCGTCCGGTTGAACGGCTCGCCCTCTAGCTCGAGGGTGTCGTCCTCGCCGTCCTTCGGCAGCGGGGGCACCAGCTGGTCCGGGCCGTACTCCGCGACCAGCGCGTCGACCTCGATCCCGATCTCGCCGAGCGCCTTCTCGTACAGCTGCTCGAGCCGCATCTTCTGCTCGGCCCGCGCCAGCGCGTCCCGGTGCACGGTGTTGGTCAGCTGCTCCAGCTCGGAGCTCAGATTCCGCGTCGCCGACCGAGACTGTGACAAGGCCTGCTCACGGTCGGCCCGCTGCGCCTGGATCGCCGATCGCTCGGACGAAGCCAGCTGCAGCGAGGACTCCAGCCGGGCCAGCACGTGACCCGCGGCCAGATGCACGGCCTGCGCCGCCTCCGCCTGCCGGGCTCGCCGCTCGGCCCGCGCGATCGCCCGAGCCCGGGCCTCCCGCTCCTGCCGCGCCGCGCGCTCCAGCGAATCGGCCCGCCCGGACAGTGCCCGGGCCCGCTCCTCAGTGGTCCGCAGCGCGAGCCGCGCCTCCATCTCGGTCGCCCGGCCCGCCTTGGCCGCATCCGCGAGCCGATCGCGCTCCGACGTGTCCGGCTCGTCGCCGTCCTCGTCGAACTGCTCGGCGTCGGTGAGCCGCTCCTCGAGCTCGGCGAGGCCGGAGAGGTTCTTGTCCCGCTCCTCCTCGGCCGCAGCGATGGCCTCAGCCATCCGCTGTGCCTCACCACGGGACGCCTTGGCCAGCGACCCGAAGTGCGCCAACTGCTCGGCGACGGCCGCCATCGCGGCGTCCGACTCGTGCAGCCGAGCCAGCGTGATCTCGACGGACTCCTTCTGCCGGGTCCGCTCCTGCTCCAGCCCGGCCAGCTCGAACCGCAGCCGCTCGCTCCGCGCCGTCGCCTCGATCAGCTTCTCGGACGCCTCGTCGACCGCGGACTGCACCTCGATCAGGCTCGGCGCCGCGTCCGAACCGCCGTACGCGAAGTGAGCCCCGAGTACGTCGCCCGCCCGGGTCGTGCAGGTGACGTCAGGCAGATTCCGTACGAGCGCTTGCGCCGCCGGGACGTCGTCCACCACGGCGACCTTGCGCAGCAGCCGCCGCAACGCGGGCCGCAGCGTCTCCGGGCATTCCACAACCTCGACGGCGTACGACGCTCCATACGGAAGCGCCGGCCACATCGCGAAATCGTCGGCCGGCGCGTCACCCAGGAGCATCCCGGCCCGGCCGAGATCGTGCTGCTTCAGGTGGCCGACGGCCTGCAGTGCGGCGTCGGCGTGCGTGATGGCGACCGCGTCAGCGGCTTCACCAAGCGCGGCCGCGATCGCGGTCTCGTACCCGGACCGGACGCTCAGCAGCGCAGCCACCGAGCCCATCAGCCCGTTGACCTGCTCGGAGGCGGCCAACAGAGCGCCGGCGCCGTCCTTGCGGTTCAGGCCGAGCTCCAGGGCTTCCTTCCGCGCAGCCAGACCGGTGCGCTCACGCTCAGCGTCACGTTCCTCGGCCCGCAGCTTGGCCAGGCGCTCGTCCATCTCGTCGAGCACGGCCTGAGCCGCCTCGAACTGGTCGTCGAGGCCCTTCTCACCGGCATCCAGACCGGCGACCTGAGTCTCCAGCGCGGTGAAGTCGTGCTGTGCCTTGGCGGCGCGGGCCTCGGCCTCACGCATGTTGGTAGCGAGCCGGCCGATCTCGGACTCGGCAGCGGCCGCGCGGCTCTTCAGCGCGTTCACCTGGCCGGTCAGCCGGGCCAGGCCCTCACGCCGGTCGGAGGCGGCCCGGATCAGCGCGGAGATCCGACGCTCCTCCTCGGACTCCTGCGCCTCCAACTGCTGGCGCCGCTCGACTGCCTCGGCCAGCAACTCGGAGTGCGCCTCGACCTCGGCCTCGATCTGCGCCTCGGTCTCGCGAACCCGGGCAGCTTCGAGCTCGAGCTCGTCCGGGTCCCGCCCGGCGCGCGGCCCGTCCTCGGCCTCATCGTTCAGTGAGCGGATCCGGTCCGCCGCGATCCGCGCCGTGCCTTTGATCTTCTCGCCGAAGCCGGACAGCTGGTACCAGGTGTCCTGGGCGGCCTGCAGAGCCGGCGCATCCTCGCGCAGTGCGTCCTCGAGCTCGGCCTCCAGCTCACGCGCCTCGCGCAGCTTGGCCTCGGTCTCGGTCCGGCGCTCGGTCAGCGCGGCCTCGTCCCGAAGCTCCGCCTCCAGCGCCGACTGCGCCTGGACGATGTCGTCGGCGAGCAGCCGGGCCCGGCCGTCCCGGACCTCGGCCTGGATCGTCACCGCCCGCCGCGCCACCTCCGCCTGGCGCCCGAGCGGCTTCAACTGGCGACGGATCTCGGTGATCAGGTCCCCGAGCCGGTGCAGGTTGCCTTCGGTGGCCTCCAGCTTCCGGATCGCCTTTTCCTTGCGCTTGCGGTGCTTCAGGACACCGGCCGCCTCCTCGACGAACCCGCGCCGGCCCTCAGGGGTGGCGCGCAGGATCGAGTCGAGCTGGCCCTGGCCGACGATGACGTGCATCTCGCGGCCGATACCGGAGTCGCTGAGCAACTCCTGTACGTCGAGCAGCCGGCAGTTCTGGCCGTTGATCTGGTAGTCGGATCCGCCGTTGCGGAACATGGTCCGGCTGATCGTCACCTCGGCGTACTCGATCGGCAGCGCGCCGTCGGTGTTGTCGATGGTGAGGACCACCTCGGCGCGGCCCAGCGGGGCGCGGCCGGAGGTGCCGGCGAAGATGACGTCCTCCATCTTGCCGCCACGCAGCGACTTGGCGCCCTGCTCGCCCATGACCCAGGCGAGGGCGTCGACGACGTTGGACTTGCCGGAGCCGTTCGGGCCGACGATGCAGGTGATGCCCGGTTCGAAGTTCATCGTCGTGGCCGACGCGAAGGATTTGAAGCCTCGGAGCGTCATGCTCTTCAGATACAAAGCGATGCTCTCCAACCCGTGAAAGGACAGACGATACCGAAGGAACCGTCATAACTGCACGTAACGCTGCCGCTACCCGGGGGAAGTAGTTCCGCTTCGCAGTCTACAAACACCTGCACGCGAACCTGCGGAGGCCAGCCGATAAGAGTCGGCGGCGATAGATCTGGGCGCACAACATTGAGTGAACACACAACCGGCGGAGGCCCGGACGGGGGCCACCGCCGTGGTAGTGCGGACGGTAGAGGTGGAACTCTGTTGTCGCGGCTTGGGTCTCAGACCGAAGCGGGGGCGCGCAGCGCCTCGTCGACTGTGAGCAACCGGCCCTCGTGGACCTGTGCGACGAGGTGGTCGTTCTCTGCCTGCAGGCGCATCACGTGCGCCTCCAGATCGGCGACACGCCGGTTGAGCAGACGAACCTGCTCAAGCATGCGCGGGTCAGTGCCTCCAAGATGCCCTAGAAGAGCCTTGGCCATTGTGCTGTCCTCCGGAAGGGTTCTGGCCTGTTGCGCCCCTGGTTGCTGGTCACGATGAGGAGCGCCGAAAAAGTGTGCCGTCTTTCAGGGTGTCACCGGCAGAGCCGACGGTCAACCTGGGCCACGTTTATTAACGATACCTCGCTCACCAGCGGACGTGGCGCGGAACCGGCTGACATTTCGGGCACCGGTAGGACGAACGGTTCATGAACGGCTCGCGGCGGATCGGCCGGCCGTCGCGGGGACACGGCGAACCCTCCTGTCCGTAGACGTTCAGGCCGCGTTCGAAATAGCCGGATTCCCCGTTCACGTTGACATACAGGGCATCGAAGCTGGTCCCGCCGACGTCCAGCGCCGCGGCCATCACCTCATGGGCGTGCCGCAGGATCTCCCTTATTTGTAAGGGTTTCAGCGAATCTGTGGCCCGGGCGTAGTGCAGCTTGGCCCGCCACAACGCTTCGTCAGCGTAGATATTGCCCACTCCGCTGATCACGGTCTGGTCCAGCAAGGCTCGCTTCAGGCCGGTCTTGCGGCGCCGGACCGCGGCCACGAAAACCTCCGGATCGAACAGAGGATCGAACGGGTCGCGGGCGATGTGCGCGATTTCCGGGGGCAGCTCCGCACCGCCTTCGGAATAGGACAGACCACCGAACATCCGCTGGTCCACAAACCGGACCTCTCCACCGTCGTCGGCGAACCGGAACCGGACCCGTAGGTGCGGTTCGTCGGGCGCGCCGACCGGCTGGACCCGGAACTGACCGCTCATGCCGAGATGGGTGAGGACCGCGTCGCCCGATTCCAGCGGCAGCCAGAGGTACTTCCCGCGCCTGGCCGGCTCGGTGAACACCTGCCCCTTGAGCCGTGCCACGAAGTCGTCCGGCCCGGCGGCGTGACGCCGTACCGGGCGGGGGTGCAGGACCTCGACCGCGTCGATGGTCCGGCCGGTGGTGAACTCCGCCAGACCCCGGCGTACGACCTCTACCTCAGGAAGCTCAGGCACCTCAGGGCTGCTGCGAGGGGTCCGTGCTGTCCGGGTGAGCGGCCCGGAGCGCCTTCCAGGCGGTCTCCGCGGCCTGCTGCTCGGCTTCCTTCTTGCTCCGGCCGATGCCGTGCCCGTAGGTGTCGGACCCGATCCGGACCCGCGCCTCGAACGTCTTGGCGTGATCCGGGCCGGACTCCGCGATCACATATTCGGGTACGCCGACGCCGAGCTGGGCGACCAGCTCCTGCAGCGAGGTCTTCCAGTCCAGGCCGGCACCGAGGCGGGCCGACGACTCCATCAGGTCGTCGAACAGCGTGTGCACGACCTGACCGGCGGTCTCGAAACCGCGGTCCAGGTAGACCGCGCCGATCAAAGCCTCGACGCAGTCGGCCAGGATCGACGACTTGTCGCGACCGCCCGTGGCCTCTTCGCCGCGGCCGAGCCGCAGGTACTTGCCCAGCTTGAGATCGCGGGCGACCCCGGCGAGCGCGCGCATGTTGACCACTGCGGCGCGCAGCTTGGCCAGCCGGCCCTCAGAGAGGTCCGGGTGGTTCCGGAACAGCGACTCCGTGACGATCACACCGAGCACGGAGTCCCCGAGGAACTCCAGCCGCTCGTTGGTCGGCAGCCCACCGTTCTCGTACGCGTACGAGCGGTGGGTGAAGGCGTGCTCCAGCAAATTGTCAGCCAGCGCTACGCCGAGCCGCTGGTTCAGCTCGGCGTAGATTCCCCCGTCGGAGATCAACTCAGGGTTGACCGAATTCACTGGCTGGTGCCTCTTAGCTCTCGACGACCTGGCGACGCTCGCCCTTCGCGCCGTACTGGCCGCAGGTCGGGCAAACGGTGTGCTGCAGGTGCTTCGCGCGGCAGGCGGGGTTCACGCAGGTCACCAGCGACGGGGCAGTGGTCTTCCACTGGGCCCGGCGGCTGCGGGTGTTGCTGCGCGACATCTTCCGCTTCGGAACGGCCACGGTTATGACTCCTAAGTTCGGCCGGGGGTGCATGACCCGGCCGGCTGGCTGGCGTGTATTCGGTGTTCAGTTGTCCTGCGGTCGTTCGTCAGTCTGGAGCAGGTTGCCCAGGGCTGCCCATCGTGGGTCGCCCCCGTCCTCGTGCTTGTGGCCGGGCTCGTCGGCCAGGCGCACCCCACACTCGGGGCACAGACCCGGACAGTCGTCCGTACACAACGGCTGGAACGGTAGCGCGAGCACCACCTGGTCCCTCAGCGCCGGCTCGAGGTCGATCAGATCGCCCTCCATCCGGCTGGCCTCGTCCGGCTCGGCTTCGCTTTCCGGGTAGACGTACAGCTCCTGGACGTCAGCGAGGAACTCGTCCTCGATATCGACCAGGCACCGCGCGCACTCCCCGACCAGTCGGCCGCGGGCCGTTCCGGTGACGAGGACCCCTTCGACCACCGATTCCAGCCGTAGATCGAACTGGATCGGATCGCCTTCGGGGACACCGATCACGTCGATTCCGAGATCTGCCGGCGCCGGCGCCGTGAAGGTGACTTCGCGTTGGGACCCGGCGCGGCGTGTCAGCTCGTGCGTATCGATCACGAGTGGGGACCGCGGGTCCAAGACGCTCAGAACATCCCTTTCAGGCGTGGGCAGGCAGGAACTCGGTCTCGTCGAGACCGGTGATCAACACTACCAACTCCGCGGCCAGTCGCCCAATTCGGGGTCATCCTAGATCTTCTCCAGCAACCGCGCGTGAACGCCGGCGGGCACGAAAGAGGCCACCTCACCACCGAGTTTGGCGATCTCCTTGACCCAGCTGGACGAGACGAAGGCGTTCTCCGCGCGGGTCGGCAGGAACATCGTATCCACCCCGGTCATGGCGTGATTCAGCTGGGCCATCTGGAGCTCGTAGTCGTAGTCGGCGGCCGAGCGGAGCCCCTTGATGATCACGCCCGCGCCCTCGGCCCGGCAGTAGTCGACCAGGAGCCCTTCGAAGGTGCCGATCCGGACGTTGGCGAACGGTTTGGCCAGCTCTGTCAGCATCGTGAGCCGCTCGTCCAGGTCGAACAGGCGTGCCTTGGACTGGTTCACCCCGGCCGCGACGATCACCTCGTCGAAGGCGGCGGCAGCCCGGCCGATGATGTCCAGATGCCCGTTCGTGGGCGGGTCGAACGTCCCCGGGAAGACTGCCTTAGCCATGGCGGTGACCGTACCAAAGCCGGGCCTCGCCGTACTTGCGATCGCGCAGCGCGGCGAACCCTTCCGGCCACTCCCACGGCTCCCGCTTACCCCGCTCGACCACGACCACCGCGTCGTCGGCCAGCCAGCCGTTCCCGGCCAGTGCGATCAGCACGTCCTGCAGCTCGACCGTCTCCAGCTTGTACGGCGGATCCGCGAAAACCAGGTCGAAGACAGCCGGACTGTCACCCGCTGTGACCTTCTCGACCGGGCGGGTGAGCACAGTCGCCCCGGGCAGCCCGACGGTCCGGACATTCGCCGTGATCACCTCGGCCGCCTTCCGGTCCGACTCGACGAGCACGACCGTCGCGGCTCCCCGGGACAGTGCCTCGAGCCCGATCGCCCCGGATCCGGCGTACAGGTCGAGCACGGCCAGTCCGTCGAAGCTGCCGAACTCGGACTCCAGCGAAGAGAACAGCGCCTCCCGGACCCGATCCGCGGTCGGGCGTGTCCCACTCCCCGCCGGTACGACGATCCGCCGCCCGCCGGCCACTCCCCCGACGATCCGGCTCACGTCTTCTCCAGATACTCGGTCGTCTCGGACTCCAGCGCGCTCCGGACGAAGGACCGCAGCGTCGGGTACTCGGCCAGTTCCGCGTCCACCGAGACGATCGAGTTCGCCACGTGTCGCGCGGTGAAGATGATCTCCTCGTCCCGCAGCACACTGAGCAGCTTCAGACTGGTCCGGCGGCCCGACTGAGCCACGCCCAGTACGTCGCCCTCACGCCGCGTCTCCAGGTCGATCCGCGACAACTCGAACCCGTCCGTGGTCGACGCGACGGCATCGAGCCGCCCGTACGACTTCGAACCAGGCCACAGGTCGGTAACCAGCAGGCACAACCCCGGCACCCGGCCACGTCCGACCCGGCCACGGAGCTGGTGCAGCTGGGAGATCCCGAACCGGTCGGCGTCCATGATCACCATCGTCGAGGCGTTCGGTACGTCGACGCCGACCTCGATCACCGTGGTCGCGATCAGTACGTCGACCTCGCCGGCCGCGAACCGGGTCATCACCGCGTCCTTCTCGTCGGCCGGCAGCCGCCCGTGCAGGATCTCCACCCGCAGGTCGTGCAGGATCTCGGCCAGCGCGTCGGCCACCTGCATGACCGAGATCGGCGGCCGGGCCTGCTTCTTCGTGCCCTTGTCCTCCTCGCCGGCGGCGAACTCGCCCTCCTCGTCGCCCGCGTTCTTCACGTCGTCCCCGATCCGCGGGCAGACGACGTACGCCTGGTGGCCCTTGCCGACCTCCTCGCGAACTCGCGTCCAGGCGCGCTGCAGCCAGTCGGGCTTCTCCTTGGCCGGGACCACGGACGACTGGATCGGCGACCGTCCGGCCGGCAACTCGGTCAGTGTCGAGACGGCGAGATCGCCGAACACTGTCATCGCGACCGTCCGCGGGATCGGCGTCGCCGTCATCACGAGCACGTGCGGGGTGTTCTCCCCCGACTTCTGGCTGAGGGCGGCCCGCTGCTCGACGCCGAACCGGTGCTGTTCGTCGACGACCACGAGCCCGAGATCGGCGAACTGCACTTTGTCCTCGAGCAACGCGTGCGTCCCGACCACGATCCCGGCGGCACCACTCGCCGCGTCCAGCATCGCCGTACGCCGGGCTGCCGCGTTGAGGGATCCGGTCAGCAGACCGACCCTCGTGGCCCGGTCCGCACCACCCAGCATCCCCGCCTCGGCCAGCTCACCAAGCATCCTGGTCAGCGTCTTGTGGTGCTGCGTCGCGAGCACCTCGGTCGGAGCAAGCAGGACCGCCTGGCCGCCGTTGTCGACGACCGACAGCATCGCCCGCAGCGCGACCACGGTCTTGCCGGAGCCGACCTCGCCCTGCAGCAGCCGGTGCATCGGGTGCGGGCGGGCCAGATCCGCGAAGATCTCCTCGCCGACCTCAGCCTGACCCTCGGTCAGCTTGAACGGCAACCGCTGGTCGAACTCGTCCAGCAAGCCGCCCTCGGTCCGCGGCCTGGGTACGGCGTTCAGCGCATCTGTGACCGCGCGACGCTGGGCCAGGATCGTCTGCATCACCAGCGCTTCCTCGAACCGGAACCGGTTCTGCGCCTGGCTGATGTCCTTCTCGGTATCCGGCAGATGCACCAGCTGCAAGGCTTCCCGCAGTCCGAGCAGCTTCTCCTTGCGCAGGATCAGCTCCGGGATCGGGTCGTCGAGATGCTCGTCCAGGCTGTCCAGGACGATCTTCACGGACCGCTCGATCGTTGCGGTCGGCAACTTCGCGGTCGCCGGGTAGAGCGGCCGGAACGGCCGGGCCCGACGCTCGATCTCGGCCTCGGACAGGTCCTCGTCGTCGAGGATCTCGGTGCCCGGGCTCTTCAGCTGCATGATGTCGCGGAACATCGTCACCTCGCCCCAGAACAGGGCGGCCGTCCCCGGGGTCAGCTTGGTCGCGAGCCAGGGCTGGTTGAAGAAGGCGAGCTCCAGGTCGTGCCGGCCATCGGTGACGACGACCTTGGTCAGCGTCTTGCGCCGGGTCCATTTCTGCACGTCGGTCAGCGGGATCTCGGCCTTGGTGTCGAGCGACCGCACGGTGACCTTCTTGACCCGCCCGTTCACGGTCGCCTGGTCGCCGACCTCGAGCTCGTCGAACGGCGTCAGCTCGCCCTTCTTCAGGTACCGGCGCGGGTAGTGCCGCAGGAGTTCGCCGACGGTCTCGATCGCGAGCACGTCCGCGAAGGACTTCGCCGTCTTGGCACCCAGGAAGTCGCGGAGCTTCCGGTCCATGTCGCCAATCATTCCAACACCAGTCATTCCACCCCGATCAGCAGCGGGTACCTGTCCTGTCCTCCGTCGTACACCACGACGTCGACATCTTTGCGGTTCCGGCGGACGTGCCGCTCGATCGCCTCGGCCAGCGCGGGGTCCGCGTCCTGGCCGGTGACGATCGTGAGCAGCTCGCCACCGCCGCCGAGCAGCCGGTCGACCACTTCCCGGGCGGCGGTCCCGAGGTCCTCGGTGATGAGGGCGAAGTCGCCGTCGACCACCCCGAGGGCGTCGCCGATCCGGCACCGGCCGGCCATCGTCCAGGCGTCCTTGACCGCGATCGTGACCGCGCCGTGCCGGGTCTGTCCGGCCGCCGCCGACAGGTGTACGACGTCGTCGTCGAAGCTGCGCTCCGGGTCGTGGACGGCGATCGCTGCCAGGCCCTGGACCTGGGCCCGGGTCGGGATCACGGCGACCCGGATCCCGTCCTGCCGGGCCGCGGTCGCGGCCGCCTCGGCCACCGCGATCGAGTCCTTGTCGTTGGGCAGGATCACGATCTCCGGCGCCTTCGACCGCTCGATCGCCTGCAGGAGTTCGCCGGTCGAGCATCGCCGGCCCGGACCGCCCCTGATGACGTGCGCGCCTGCCTCGCCGAACAGGTTGGCCAGCCCCTCGCCCGCAACGACCGCGATTACCGCCCGCCCCGGAATCGGCTCGTGCTGATGCGTCTGGTCAGCGAAATGGGTGACCCGGATCCGATGCGGACGGCCGATGTCGATGCCCTGCTCGATCGCGGCGCCGACGTCGTCGCTGTGCACGTGGACGTTCCAGAGCCCGTCGCCGCCGACCACGACGACCGAATCCCCCAGCGTCACGAGGTTCTGCCGGAAGTCCCCGATCTTGTCGTCCGGCGCGTCCAGCAGGTACATCACCTCGTACGCCGGTCCGTCGTGCCGCTCGGCGCCCTCACCTTGTGGCTCGACCCGCGCCGGTACGTCGACCCGTACGACCTGTCCCGTCAGTACCGACTCCATCGCGCCGAGGATCACCACCAGGCCCGCTCCCCCGGCATCCACGACGCCCGCGCGACGCAGGACGTCGAGCTGCTCGGTGGTCTTGGTGAGGGCCTGCCGGGCGGACGCGACGGCTGCCAGGCACACGTCGGCCAGGCTCTTCCCGTCGTTCGCGGCCGTCATCGCACCGGTGGCGGCGGCCCGGGCGACGGTGAGCATGGTCCCCTCGACCGGCTGGGCGACCGCGCCGTACGCGGCGTCTGCGGCGTACTTCAGGGCATCCGCGAACGCAACCGGCTCGCTCATGCGGGGATCCGCGAGTACGCCGTCCTCCTGCTGCCGCGGGAGGTTCTCGGCGAGGCGGAGACCGCAGGCGCGGACGAGCTGCGAGGTGATCACGCCGGAGTTGCCGCGGGCGCCGAGCAGCGCGCCGCGCCCGAACGCCTGGACCGCCTCCGCGAACGTGAGCTCGCCGCGCGGGAGCGCGTCGCAGGCGGCCTCCCAGGTCAGGTAGAGGTTGGTCCCGGTGTCGCCATCCGGGACCGGGTACACGTTGAGCTCGTCGATCTCGGTCCGCGCCCGGCCCAACTCGGCCAGCGCGGTCCGAGCCCAGGCCCGCAACACCTCGACGGTCAGTTCCTCCACGCCCGGAAGGCTAACCGGTCCCGCTAGGGTTCGGGGGTGAGTGTGTTGTTCTCGGTCGCGGCCGACAGTTACGAGTGGGCTGTGCGAGAGGTCCGCGGCGAGTTCGGCCGCGAGGTGCGGATCGAGCGGGTGAGTGGCGACCTCGGTCGCGTCACCGGTCCCTCGGTGCACGAGTTGGCCCAGGCGTGTGACGCCGGGCGGATCATGTTCGTGCGCCACCTGACCACCGAGATCGGGAGCTTCGAGGACCTGCCACCCGACTACGAGCTGGCCGACCTGATTCTGGCTGAGCTGCCCGAGTACCCCAGGGCACTCGCGGTGCAGGCCTGGACCGACAGCGCCGCCACCGGCGGGACCTACTACCACCGGATCGAGCACGCGCTCACCGAGCGCGGAGTGGCCGTGACCCGCTCTGATCAGGAGTACGTCGTCTCGTGCTTCGCCGGCCGCCGAGCGGTGCTCCTGGGCGTCAACCGGCTGGCGGACAGCCTGTCGGACTGGCCGGGTGGGCGGATGCGGTTGGCCCGGGCCGACGAGCGGGTCTCTCGGTCGGAGTTCAAGCTGGAGGAGGCGATCGCGACCTTCGGGCTGGAACTGCCGGCCGGTGGGAAGGCGGTCGATCTCGGCGCCTCGCCGGGTGGGTGGACGCGGATCCTGCGGCAGCATGGGCAGGAGGTGTGGTCTGTTGATCCTGGTGAGCTGGACCCACGGCTGCGAGGCGATCGCCGGATCCATCACGAGGCGACCACCGCCGGACGGTTCTTCGCGGCGAATCGGTTGCGGTTCGACGTCGCGGTGAACGACATGCGGATGGATCAGGTGCTGAGCGCCCGGATGATGGTCGACGCGGCGACGCATCTGCGCCGAGGCGCGCTGGCGGTCGTCACGCTCAAGGGCGGCGGGAAGAATCCGCTCGACGGTGCCCGGCGTGGTCTGGACGTGCTCCGGCAGCAGTACGCCGTACTGCACGCCCGGCAGCTGCACCACAACCGGAACGAGATCACGGTCATCGCGGAACGCGAATAGGCGCCCGGGGTGATCCCGGGCGCCTAGTCAGGCCCTACACGGAAGAAAAGCTGGGTCAGCCGACGACGCGCTGGACCTTGCCGGCCTTGATGCAGGACGTGCAGACCTTCATGCGGGTCGGGGTGCCCTTGATGAGCGCCCGGACCGGCTGGATGTTGGGGTTGAACCGCCGGGGCGTGCGAGCCTTGACCCGGCGGATCATTGCACCCTTACCCAGGCGGGCAACGCTGTTGCCGAACGTCGGCTGCTTGCCGCAGACATCGCACTTCTTAGACATGATTCTCCGTGTTCAGGGTCGTGACACCGACAGACCATGTTACATGTGGGTCGGCGCCCGACCAATTCGGCTGGGAACGCCCGATCAGGCAGTGAGATAGGCCACTTCCTCGTCGGTGAGTGTCACCGACAGACCGGGTGTCGAGGTCCGCGTTTCGCTGATGTGCCGCGGGCCGATCAGCGGGAAGACCGGGTACGGCTGGTGCAGCAACCAGGCCAGCGCGATCGCGGTCGGCTCGACACCCTTCGCGGCCGCGAGCTCCCGGGCCCGGTCGAGGCGACGGAAGTTGTCGTCGGAGTAGAAGCAGCGCACCAGCTCCTCGTCCGACCGATCCTCCGGCTTGGCCCGTCCAGTGAAGAACCCGCGCGCCTGGCTCGACCACGGGAAGAGCGCAACCTGCCGCTCCCGCAACCAGGCCTGCGACTCATCGTCCGAGACATGCCTGCACCCGGCCCACGGTACGTCGTAAGCCCGGGCGAGGCTGAGGTGGTTGCTCAGCAGGGTGAACGGCTGCTTGCCGCTCGCCTCGGCGTACGCGTTGGCCTCGTCGAACCGCTCGAGCGACCAGTTGGAGCCGCCGTACGCCTTGATCCGGCCGGCCTTGTAATGGTCGTGCATGACGTCGACGAACTCGGAGACCGGGATCTCCTCGTTGTCGCGGTGCATCAGGTAGAGGTCGAGGTGGTCGGTCTGCAGCCGCTCGAGGCTCTCGTTCAGTTGCGAGGTGATCGACTCGGGGTCGCAGTGCGGCGTGTGCGCACCCTTGCCGATGACAACGATCTCGTCCCGGTTGCCGCGCGAGGTGATCCACTGCCCGAGCAGCGTCTCGCCCCGGCCCCGGCCGTAGATGTAGGCCGTGTCGAACGTCGTACCGCCACGCTCGACGAAGTCGTCGAAGATCGTCGCCGCGTGGGTCAGCGTCTGCTGGTTGTCCACACCCATGACGAGTCGCGAGACCTGCTTGTCCAGCCCGGGCACCCGCCCGTACGTCATCGGGGCGTCGTCGCGGCGCTTGAGCGGCCGTCCGGTCGTGGTCGGGATGATCGCGTCGTCCCGCTCGCTCGCGTACTGCTGCCCGATCGCGGCCCGCCAGGCGTCCTGGACGGTCAGGTTGCCGAGGGTGTCGGCCCAGCTCATCTCGGGCGCCTGCCGCTGCTCGATCGCCGCGGCAACTGCCTCGGCCTCGGCTGCGTAGATCAGGGCCGGGTCCGCGGAGATGTCCCGCGGCTCCTCCCCTACCTTGTGCAGGGTCACGTGGGTCGGCTCACCGTCGCCGCCGAACCACGGGTCCTCGATGACCAGGTAGCCCTCGCTGCCGAAGATCCGGACCTGGTTCTGGTCGCGCAGCCGTACGCCGGTGCTCACCTGAGCGGTCACGCCGCCCTCGAAGAACAGCGTCGCCACGGACCATTCGTCGGCACCGGTCTCGCCGACGTGGCCGACCGCGGTCACCGCGGCCGGGTCGGCGAACGGCTGCCCGATCGCGGCGCCGGCGATCAGCCGGGAGTACGAGACCGGGTAGCCACCGACGTCGAGGATGCCGCCGCCGGCCAGGTCGTCGGCGAAGATCCGCGACTCGGCCCGGAATGCCGACGCGAACGCGAACGTCGCCTGGATCTGGTGGACCGTGCCGATCTCGCCGTCGCGGACCAGCTGGGCGACCAGCTTGGTCTGCGGCAGGCAGCGGTACATGTACGCCTCCATCAGGAAGACGTCGTTGCGTACCGCGGCCTCGATCATCGCCTCGGCCCAGGCCTTGTTGATCGCGAGCGGCTTCTCGCAGAGCACGTGCTTGCCGGCCTCGGCGGCCTTGATCGCCCACTCGACGTGCATCGGGTGCGGCGTGGCCACGTATACCGCGTCCACGGTCTCGTCGGCGAGCAGGTCGTCGTACGAACCGTGGCGGTTGGCGATGTCCCACTTGTCGGCGAAGGTGTTGGCCGAGTCGAGCGACCGGCTGCCGACCGCGACGACCGAGTTGGTCGGCGAGGTCGGCACCTGGCTGGCGAAGCGCGCGGCGATGTTGCCGGTCCCGAGGATTCCCCAGCGGAGCTTGGTGTCAGTCAAGAGGTGTCCCGTTCAGTTGTGGAGTCAGAATTTCATCGCGCCGGCGGCGAGGTCGGCAATGAAGGAGCGGGCGCCGATCAGGAAGACGCCGATCAGCGGGATGACGCTCATCAGTGCACCGGCCATCACCATTGAGTAGTCGGTGCCGTAAATGCCGTTCAGCTGATCGAGTGCGACCTGAAGGGTGAGGCGGTTCGGGTCGGTCATCACGATCAGCGGCCAGAGGTAGTCGTTCCAGACGTTGATGAAGGTGAAGATACCCAGAAATGCCAAGCCGGGCCGTAGCACCGGCAGGCCGACGGTGAGGTACTGCCGGAAGAAGCCGGCGCCGTCGACCTTGGCGGCCGAGATGAGTTCGTCCGGGATCGCGCCGCGGGCGTACTGGCGCATCCAGAAGATGCCGAACGCGTTCGCGGCGCCGGGGATGATCAGTGCCTTCAGCGACCCGATCCAGCCGAACTCGGCCAGCGTCACGAACTGCGGTACCAGCGACAGCTGGGCCGGGATCATGAACGTTGCCAGCAGCAACCCGAAGAGGAAGTTGCGGCCGGGGAACTCGTACTTGGCGAACGCGAACGCGGCCAGTGAGTCGAAGAACAGCACCAGGACCGTGACGCCGAGCGACGCGATCAGGGTGAGCAGCATCGACCCGAAGAAGTCGACGTTGTCGAGCACCTTGCCCATGTTCTCGAACAGGTGCGAGCCGATCACCAGCTTCGGCGGGTAGGCGAAGATGTCCGGAGTGGTGTTGGAGGCCATCACCACCATCCAGTAGAACGGGAACAGCGAGACCAGCACACCGAGCATCAGCACGATGTGGCCGACGGCGGTGCGGATGCGCTCAATGGACATCGGCTGCCTCCTGGTGTGCTGCCTTCTGGGCGGCGATCTTGCGTTCGGCCCGGCGGGCGGCGCGTTTGGTGAGCCGTTCGTCGTCGCTGCCGCCGATCAGCCGCCAGTTGATGATGCTGAACAGCACGATCAGGATGAACAACGCCCACCCGACGGCTGCGCCGTACCCGAACTGGTTCTTGATGAAGGCGCTCTGGTAGAGGTACGAGACGATCGTCAGGCCGGCGTCGCCCGGTCCACCGATGTTGCTGGTGTCACCGAACAGCACCCGGGACTCGGTGAAGATCTGCAGTCCGCCGATGGTCGAGGTGACCGCGGTGAACAGGATGACCGGCCGCATCATCGGTACGGTGATCCGCCAGAAGGTCTGCCGCGACGAGGCGCCGTCGACCTTCGCGGCCTCGTAGACGTCGGCCGAGATGGCTTGCAGTCCGGCCAGGTAGATGATCGCGTTGTAGCCGACCCAGCGCCAGGTGACGATGGTCGCGATCGCGACCTTGATCCCCCAGGGCTGGGTCAGCCATTCGATCTTGCCGAGCCCGATCGATTGCAGGAACGCGTTCAGCAGACCGAAGTTGTTGCTGAAGATCGAGCCGAAGACCAGGGTGACCGCGACCACGGACGTGACGTTCGGGATGAAGTACGCGATCCGGTAGAAGCTGCGCAGCCGGGTCGCGTTGTGCAGCGCGTTCGCGATCACCAGCGCCAGCAGCAGCATCGGTACGGTCGACAGCACCCAGATGATCAGCGTGTTGCCGATCGTCTTCCAGAACACGGGATCGGAGAGCAGGTAGTTGTACTGCTCCAGTCCGACCCACTTCATCTGCCCGATGCCGTCCCAGGAATGGAACGAGATCCAGATCGAGAACAGCACGGGGAACGCGCCGAAGATCGCGAACAGGATGAAGAACGGCGCGACCGCGGCGTACTGCGGAAACGCCTGCTTGTACTTGTTCGGCGGCCGGTCCGCGGCCCGGGTGGCGCGCACGGTCGCGGGGAGCGCCTTGCTGGTGACAGCCATCTCAGATCGCCCCCGCCCGGGTCAGTTCGCGCTCGATCTGTTGCTGAGCGTCCTTCCAGGCCTGGTCCGGGTTCTTGCCGGCCGTCTCGACGTTCACCAGCTCGGCGCTGATCGGCGCGTCGATGATGCTGTCGTACGGCGAGAAGAAGGCGCCCGGGTACTTCTTCGCCGATGCAGCGAAGACGTCGACGATCTTCTGACCGCCGAAGAACGGATCAGGCGCGGCCAGCCGGGAATCGGTGTAGCTGGCCGGCGTGGACGGGAACAGGACCGGGTCGAGGAACGCCTCGGCCTGGTTCTTCGCCGACTCCAGCCAACTGATGAAGGCGAACGCCGCCTCCGGGTTCTTGCAGTACTTCGTGATCCCGAGGAAGGACCCACCACGGTTGCCGGCGCCACCAGGAGCCGCCGTCACCCGCCAGAGTCCCTTCGTCTTCGGTGCCGCGTTCTTCGGGCCGAGCTGGGCCCACCAGACCGCGCCGTTGAACGCGACCAGCTTGCCGTTGGTCACGACGGCATCGGCGTCGGTCGAGCCGTTCTGAGCGTTCGCCGACAGGCCTTCCTTCACGACCCGGACGGCGAGATCGAACGACTCCCGGACGTGGTCCTGGTCGCCGATGTACTTCCCGTCCTGGGTCATGTAGCGCTTGGACTGCTGGGCCATCCGGTACGCGTACACACTGGTGATGTTGTCGGTGATCGACGAACCGGGGACGCCCTGCTTCACCTTCTTGCCGAGCTGGATGAAGGCGTCCCAGTCCGGCGCGAGCTCCGCGACGGCCGCCGGGTCGGTGTCGATACCGGCCTTGGTGAAGACGTCGGTCCGGTAGAACAAGGCGGTCGGCCCGGTGTCCATCGGGTACGCCATCATCTTGCCCTCCGGCGTGGTCCCCCACTTCCACTTCCAGGGCAGGAAGTCCTTCTCGAGCTCCTTGGCGCCGAGCTCGTTGAGATCGTGGAACTGGTCGGCGTTCGGGAAGTACGTCGCCACGTCGTCGTTGATCGCGACGATGTCCGGGACGAGCGACTTGCCGGCCAGCGCGGTCAGCACCTTGGTCTTGTAGTTGGACCCGATCCGGGTCATCGCCAGCTTCATGCCGTCGTACCCGGGGATCGTCTTCTCGGCCTGGCCGATCAGCCCGTCGTTCACCGAGCCGACCCAGGTCCACATGCTGAGCTCGTTCGATCCGCCGAGTGAGCTGCGGGAGCCACAGCCGGTGAGGCCGGTCGTCGCGGCGGCCGCGCTCGCGCCGCCGAGCGCGAGGAAGTTCCTTCTGCTCAAGGTCATACGCCTCACCTGGCGCTTTCTGTTGGATTTCGCCGGAAGGTGTCCAGATATGTTTACGTCGCCATTAGGTAAGCGCATACCGACTGAACCGGTCAAGGGGCCGGTCCAGGTTGGTGTGCTGACAGGATGGCGGCATGCACTCCCCTGTACCCTCCGCCGTTCTCTGGGACGCCGACGGCGTCATCCAACGCCCGAGTCGCGACTGGTGGTCGCGGCTGACCTCGCTCGTCCCCGGTGACGGCGACGCCTTCATCGCGGACCTCATGGCGGCCGAGCGGCCCGCGCTCGTCGGGAAGCAAGACTTCCGCGACGCGGTCGCAGAGGTGCTTCGGCGGTGGGACTCGCCCGTCTCACTGGAGGAGGCGCTCGAGCCCTGGCGCTGGTTCGCCGCCGAGCCCGAGGTGATCGCCCTCATCGGTGAACTGCGGGCGGCTGGGATCGGGTGCCACCTGGCAACCAACCAGCAGGCGTTTCGGCGGGCGATCATGCAGGACGAGCGCGGGTACGGCGAGTGGTTCGACCACACGTTCTACTCGTGCGATCTAGGGCTGGCGAAGCCGGATCCGGCGTACTTCCGGGCGATTCTCGGCGTACTGGATGTGCCTGCGTCATCGGTGCTGTTCATCGACGACAACGAAGCCAATGTGGCCGGGGCTTTGAGCGTGGGGCTGCAGGCTGAAGTGTACGAGCTGTCGGCCGGCGTTCCGGCGCTGGTGGAGCTGCTGCGGCGTTATGGGCTGCCGATTCCGGGCTGAGGTCTTGTGGCGCCGGGGTGGCTGTGGCATCGTCGCCGGGCAGATGACAACGTAGGACAGTCACCAGTCGCTCCCTGGAGGCACCGCCATGTCCGATCGCCGACGTCTCACGCTGACCCGCCGCGCCGCTCTGGGCCTCACTGCCGGAGTTGGGCTTGGGGCGGGATTGGGTTCGTTCTCTCCCGCTGTCGCATCCCCGGCCGGCTATCCCAAGGGTCAGCGGCCGCGGTTGTTGAACGTGCTGGCCGAGGATGGGTTGAGTCCCGCTGAGCGGACGCTCGCAACCACGCTTCAGGGCCTGATGGCGCGTCGCGGCGGCGAATCGCTGTACCTGAACATCCCATCGCTCGGGTACCAGTACTGGCTCGACGATCTCGTCTCCAAGTACGGCGTACGCACCCGAACCGGTGACCTGTGGAAAACCGTCAGCCGGTCCGGCGTGAACGGATATGTTCTCTTTCGTACGGGCACTCCCTCGGTCAACGTGGCGACCACACTCGCCGGCCTGACGGGTGCCGTGGCGATCGAGGAGAGTTTGGAGGCCACCGCGATCCAGGCCGGATTGCGCAAGGTTCTCGACGTACGGGACAAGGACGACCGCTGGGTCTTCGACAACTACTGGCGGCGGTTGCGGCACGACGTCGCGGTCGAGCAGTCGACGAACTGGCCAGAACGACTGCGCGACTACGTGACGATGGCGGGCACCTTCGCCTTCTTCGACGGCAACTCAGACTTCCGCGCGGAGGTTGTCAACGCGCTCGATGACGATGCGACGGTGATCGGCTGGGGTGATGCGTCGAACGGTGAGGATGCGTTCATCGGCGTGAACTCGGCTGCCGGGGTGAAGGCTTTGCCTGCGGACCATGCCCGCAACTTGTCAGTCCTGTCCGGTATCCGCGAAGACCGGCTTGAACAGCGCGGAGGGGGTGGGGGGAGGGCCCTCGATCCTGACCCACAGGCTCACTACGTCACCTTCCTCATCACCGACGGCGACAACATCCAGTGGGCGTTGGGCGATTTCCCCACCGACAAGCGGTGGTTCGGCAGCCCGCGCCGCGGAGAGGTCGACCTCGGTTGGGGCATCTCCCCCTCGCTGATCGACCTCGCCCCGTCCGTGATGCGCTGGTTCTACGCCAACTCCAAGAAGGACCGCTGGGTCGTCGGCCCGTCCGGCGGCGGCTACATGTACCCGAGCCGCTACCCCGCCGCCGCGCTGGAGAAGCACACCGCCTCACTCGCCCAAGCGATGGGCCGAGCGGACCTGTCCGTCGCCCAGATCATCGACTTCAACTCGTTCGAGAACACCAGGTTGTGGTCGTCGTACCTCAAGCGCCGCGAGATCGACGGTCTCATCTATCTCGAGTACTCCCGCTATGACGGCCTCAAGGGCAAGGTCGTCTGGTCCGAAGGGAAGCCGGTCATCTCAGCTCGCACGATGCTGTGGGACGGCCTCGACGGAGCCGACGAAGCATCCGTGACGGCCGAACTCAACGCAGCCACCCGCAACCCACACTCCACCGCCGGGTACTCCGTCGTCGTCTGGCACGCCTGGAGCAAGTCCGTCGACAACGTGCTGGCTGTCGTCGACGGACTGGACCCGCATGTCAAGGTCGTCCCGCCGGACACCCTGGTCCGCATGGTCGGCAAGTACGCGAAGCCGTAGTCAGGGGCGGCCGACTCCAGGGACCGTGACTGGCAGCACGAGGACCTCTCCGGTGCGAGGCCCTTTGGTCAGGCGGCCGAGGTTGTCGGTGATGCTGTCGGCCGCGCGCCACTCCGCGGTCAGAATGAACAGGGTTCGCCGATCGGGACCGCCGAGTGCCAACGCGAACGGAGCACGGTCCTCACCGAACTCGACGCGTTGGAGTACGTCGCCACCCGCGGCCACCCGTACGACCGACGAGCCGCCGGTCGAGACCCACACCGCGCCTTCGGCGTCCATGCAGATCCCATCCGGGCCCAGCCCTTTGGCGAAGACGCGACGGTTGGACAGTCCTCCGTCCGGAGCGATGTCGAACGCCGTGAGCTGCCCCGCGAACGACTCGGAGATGATCAGCGTCTGGTTGTCCGGCGTGATGACCATGCCATTGGGAAACTGGATGTCGCCGGCAACCTCGCGGACGGTTCCGTCCGGCGTGACGAGCTTGATGTACCCGGGCTTCGGCGCCTCTCCGCCGGCGAAGTTGAAGTCCGCGCCGTTCAGGTAGGTGTTGCCCCGGGCATCCACAACGATCTCGTTCGCATGCTGCTCGGCGAAGACGCTGACCGATCCGTCCGGCTCCCAGCGCCGAAGCTTGTCGCCGGTCGTCAGCATCCGGCCGTCCGGTAGCCAGTCGATGGACCATCCCATCAGCTGCTCGACGGGTACGTCGATCGCCTCCGTCGTACCGTCCATGTCGACGGCCACCACCTGCTGCTCGATCCAGTTGCTGAACCACAGCCGGCCGTCATGCCACCGGGGCGACTCGGGAATCCCCAGCCCACGCAGCAGAACCTTCGCCTCAGACATCACGTCACCTCGTACGCGTCGATCCTCGCCGGCTGTCGACCGGCTCTGTCGCCCTCTACACGAATGGGAACCGAGCCGATCGACAGCCGCTCAGGTCAGAGCGTCCGGTAATAGACCGCGACCGGTAGCTGCACGCAGCCGAGACTCTCGTAGAGAGCGCGAGCCGGCGCATGGAAGTCGTCGCCACCGGTACCGATATGCACAACGTCCAGGCCGTGTATGCGCATCGCATCGAAGGCGTGCTCACAGAGAGCGGTGCCGAGATTCTCCCGGCGATGCTGCGACGAGACGGCGAGGATGACAACCTCTCCGCTCCGCCGCTCGGGATTGACCGACCAGGCTACGTAGCCACTCAGTACGCCGTTGTCTTCGGCGACGGCGACGTACTTGTGCTGATCAGGGTCATGAAGCTCGGCGACCTGCTTGCGATAGTCGTCCCGCCAGTTGCCGTGCTGATTGGCGAAGATCGTCTCGCCCATCAGCGGGCGGAACGACTGCTCGTAGAAAGGGCCGAACGTCTCGATGGTGAGCTCGATGAGCCGGGCCAGGTCAGACTGAACGTACGAACGGATGAACATGAAGTGTGCCTCTCGCGCTGAAGGAATCGGCCAGCTGCGCGACCCGGCCAAGCGATACGGCGGGCCGCCCGTCAGCGGCGAATGCGCCAAGCAGCAAAACACTCCATGGGCATCATGTTACTTCCTTCGGTGGACCTGAGCGATCGCTCGCCGAGCCCTGCACTCGGTGAGTGCCGGTTGGGTCGACGTGGAAGGTGAAACCCTGCGGCGTCGTCCATTCCAGCGTCTTGGTATCGAGGCGCCGTACCGTCCAGCCGGGCGCGTGTGTCTTCACCCGGTGACCGAAGCGGCCCAGGGGTGCGAGATTCGAGGTGCTCGTCTGGCCTGGTGGACCGAGTGGGTCGTAGGGCTTGATGTGGTCCAGGTCCATGCTGCGGTGGGTTTCGCGGGTGCCGAAGGGGAACAGTTCGACCGGATGGGTGAGCTTTACTCGTTCGCGGATTCGCTCGGGGATTTCGTAGGCGTCGACACTGACCGCTTCGTTCAGGTCGATGACCGGCTTGACGACGTACGGACCGTGGCCGACGAGCTCGCTGAGTTGCGTCGCGAGCATCGGGCCGGTGCCTTCGACACGGAGGACGCCGCTGCCGGTGGCGAGGGTGTGGTCGGTCAGGTGGACGTAGATCTCGGTCTTCCCCGGACGCAACCGGTCCCGTCCTGCATCGGTGGTGCCGGTGCGCGTGTAGGCGTCGTGTTTGATCTGGGCCAAGCGGGCATTCAGCGCACGCTCAGCGGCCGCATCGAGCGGAGCGCCTTCGCCGGGGTCGATCTGTCGGCCGGGATCGCCTAGCTCGGCTTGCTCGGCTAGGGCATGGGTCGGTACTTCGAGCGGGGCACGGGGTGGCAGGTCTAGTGGGTCTGGGAGTTCGTTATCACTGGGATGAGGCGCGTCTCGATCGGCCTCGTCGTCCGGACCGGGTTCGAGCCACGCGCTCGGGAAGTCACTCAGTAGCTTGCCGCCACGGCCGGGCACAGCGCTCGACCAGGCGCGTCGGTCGGTGATCCGATCCCCGCCGAGGGCGGCAGGACGGGGCCCGGCCACGGCAGGGTCGGTCTGATGGTCTGCCTGACCCGCAGGGAGCGACGCAGCTTGATGGTTCGGCAGACTCGCAAGGCGTGACTCGGCTTGATGGTCCGGGCTGGCAGGTCGGCCTGACACAGCTGCGGTTGATCGGTCTGATGGCTGTGCGAGGTGTTGGTGGCGAGCTTGGAACAGGAGTTCTTCGGTGTAGCGGGGGTCGGCGATGACACCAACTGCCTTGGCGCGGCGGGCGTCGAGTGAGGACGGGTCGCCGAAGATCTTCAGGGCCTCGGCGATGTCGCCGATGGTCGCGTCGTGGCGCCTGACGTCGCCGGTCGCGGCGCGGATGTACATGGTCTTGGTGCCGTGTTCGTCGGCGCTGCCAACGAAGACGCCGCGCTCACGGGACTTCTCATCAGCCTCGGCCCGCGCCGACTCGGGATCCGCGTGCATCTTGGCGGCTCTGACGATCTTGTCCAAGCGGTACGGCGTGATCGAGTCCACGAGCCGTGCCACGCGCTGGTCGATGTACCGGGCGGCTTCCTCCGTCAGCTTCACACAGGCTGCCGCGATCTGGCGCGCCTTCCATGGTGTCGCGTCTCCGGCCAGCACTCGCGCCCAGGTGAATGGGAAGCGATGGCGTAACGCCAGCGATTGGCCGATCAGGTCCGCCGCCACCCGCGGCGAGATCCCGAGGATGACACCGAACTCGGCGATGGCGAACTCTGCGATCGCCGGACAGCCCTCGCCACCCAGCACCACAGCGCGTTCACGGCCGTCGCAGGAGCGGCGGCCTGGGCGGGTTGGGCATACGTCGGGGTGGAACCGGTCGGCGTAGATCTGAGCATGCACGAGGAGCCGAGCGTCGAGCCGGTTGACCTCGGCACGGTGCCCGGCGGCCGACTCCAGCAGGTCAGCCGTCGGCAACTTGGTCAGATCTTCCTCGAACATGCGTTCGATTCTATGCCCGCGTCTGGCCTCTCGCAAATCTATCAAGCGCGGAAATCCCCTATCCACAAGGGCAAATCTCACACCGCTGGCGCGGAGAAACACATGTAAGCGTCCCGCCGAGCAGCTCGCGGGCCGCGCGCCACGGGCCACGGGCCACGGGCCACGGGCCACGGGCCACGGGCATGATGTTCGCCTTCGCCGGGCTGGTCAGTCTGTGTGTGGAGTGCGCGGACGGTCGGCGATACCGGCTTCACTGTCGGGCTCACGGCGTACGTGGAGGTCGTCTCGCTGCACGTGGCGGTTTGCGCGGGAGTGGCTGAGGGCGAAGAGGACTGCGATCAGCGGGAGGGTAACGAGGTACGCCGTACGTAGGTCTAGGACGCGGGCGAGTACGGCGAGGAGCGCGGGGGCGACCAGGATCGCCGTACCGGAGGCTAGGGCTCCGATGGCTGAGAGGCGTGCCGAGCTGAGGCCGGGCGTGGCGACCAAAGCGGCCAGAGTGACTGGGTAGAGAGGCGCGACGCCGAGGCCGGCGATCGCCAGGCCGATGGCAACCCAAGCGGGGGCGTCGAAGCCGCTGACCAGAAGGGTGCCTGCGGCCGCCAGGGCACCGGAGGGGATGACGGGTGACCAGCCGCGCCAGTTGATCGGACCGATTGCCCGGCCGATCGCCATGCCGACAGGGAACGCCGTACCCAGCACCGCGGCTGTTGCCGTCGGCAACCCGGTGGACACCAGGCGAGCCACTGCCCAGACTACGAAGCAGAACTCGACCGATACGGCAAGTACTACGCGTAGCCAGCCGAGGCCGACACTCACAACGACCGCGCGGCCCAGCTTCTTCGATCGCCGACCAGACCATCGCCTGGCGAGACCCACAGCCGGCGCGGAGTCGATCAAGACAGGCACGGGCCCTCGGGGACGAGAGCGTACCGGCGGAGTGGCGCGCCAGGTGAGGACAGCCAGCAAGAGAAGCGGCGGTGCTGCGGCGAGCATCGCGAGTCGACCTGTCGGACCGAGAGAGTCGAGCGCGCCGATGGTGAGCGGCGCGAGTATGCCGGTCCCGCTGGCAACCGCGTTGACGCGGCTCAGCTTGGCGGCCGCGGTCGGACCGTCGAGCAGGAGCGGCGCGACCAGCACCAGCAACGCCCCGCCGAGCCCGATACACAGTCCGCCGGCGATCGCGACGCCGTACGCCGGAGCGAGCGCGAGCAGGACCGTACCAACCGCGCACACCAGCGAGCCGATCGCAAGAACGGTCGGAATCGGCCACGACCGCAGCAACCGCGGACCGACCACCGCGACAATCAACAGCCCAGCGGCGAACCCGGAAGACAGCAATGCGAGTCGACTTGTGGGTTCATCGAGATCCCGCGCCAGAATCGCGACACAGGCACCCAATCCGGCCAGTACGAAGCCCATCGACGACAGGCCGATGCCGATCCGGACCTCGTCGCCCCGGTCCGCGGACACGCTGGAACTCATCCCCCGTCCGCAGTGAAGAGCGCGATGAGGCGGTGGAGGTCAGGCAGCTCGATGTCCGCGGGCACCCCCTTGAGACCGGCCGTGGTCGCACCAGATGCGCGCCCCGCGGCCAGTCCAACAGGCGTGTCCTCGACCACCAGACACTGCGCAATGGGTACGCCGAGAAGCTCAGCGGCCCACTGATAGCCCTCAGGATTCGGCTTGCCGCGACTCACGTCGTCCAGCGTGACAAGGATCGACGGCGTGATCCCCGCAGTGGCCAACCGAGCCTTGGCCAACCGAGTCGATGCGCTTGTGTAGACCGCCCACGGCAGACCGAGTCGTTCGAGCGTGCTGATCAGCTCGAGCGCACCAGGCGTCGGCACGACATCGGACAGGTCATCGCATTCGAGATCCAGCACGCGGGCAACAGCCACAGCACGCTCCGGGGCGGTGAGATCCGGCCGCAGCTGGGCGATTGTCGCCTCCGCCGGGTTCCCGTGCGCGATCGCGAGGACGTCGGCGGCGGGTACGCCGTACTCCGTCCCCCATTGGGTCCAGCTCCGGTCGACGACGGCGTCGGAATCGACCAGGGTGCCGTCCATGTCGAACAGTACGGCGCGGACGCCGGGAAGCCTCATCACCCCTCCAATTAAACTCGTTCTACGAGCATAAGGTAGAACGGTGCTGTGACTCCAGTGCGCCGGGGACAGTGGCAGACGGCTTCGGACGTGCTGGCGCAGGTGAGCCGCCAGCCAAGTATTACGCGGGCGGCAGTGGCGCGGGCGTTGCGGCTGAGCACCGGTTCGGCGACCGAGGTGACCGCCCGGCTACGCGACGTACGACTGCTGACCGAGGCCCCCGCACCGAGTCAGGGACGTGGTCGGCCGACCACTCTGCTGCGAGCGCATCCACAGGGACCGGTAGCACTCGCGCTCGACCTCAGGCAGGGCAGTTGGCGCAGTGCGATCGTCACGCTCGACGGGTCGTTCCAGGACCATCAGTCCAAGCGACACCGGAGCAGACGGCCGCAGGTGGTGATCAGCAACCTGCAGCGTGAGGTCGGGCGGGCACACCAGGTGTATGGCGCTCGGCTGCGGGTAGTGAGCCTGGCTGCGCCGGGCACCATCCGCGACAACCGGCTGATGCAAGCGCCGACACTGGGCTGGGCCGAGCTGGACCTTGAGACCGTCACTGCCGGCACCGGGCTCCGTCTGTTCGCCGGCAACGACGCGACGTTGAGTGGTGTGGCTGAGGCTCGCACGGGCGCTGCCGCGGGGGCTGGTACGGCGCTGCACCTGATCATCGAGGTGGGTATCGGCGGGACGCTGCTGATCGACGGCGTACCGGCTCAGGGTGCATCGGGAGCGGGCGGCGAGTACGGGCACATGGCGCTGGGAGATCGCACCCGGATCTGCCCGTGTGGCGCGCGCGGGTGCTGGGATCTGGAGATCGACGGACGCGCGTTGGCTCGGCACCTCAAGGAAGCGGCTCCGGACGACCCGTACGCGTACACCGAAGCGGTGCTGCAGCGCACGGACCGCACTGCGCGCCGGGCGGTGGTCAAGGTGGTCGCGGCGCTCGCCTCCGGCATCGCTGGACTGGTGAACGCGCACGACCCAGATGTGATCACGTTAGGCGGGCTTGCGATCCCACTCCGCGCTGCTGCTGAGTCGACGTTCGAGGATGCCTATCTGGACGGGTTGATGACGTTCCATCGCACCGCTCCCCCGCCGGTGCTGTCCGCCACGCATCAGCCGGATGGTCCGCTGCGCGGGGCGGCCGCGTTGGCGCTCGACCACCTCACCAGCGAACCAGCCATCGCCGCCTGGGTGGCAGAGCACTAGTCAGCGGCGCTCTGGACCTCAGCTGAAGGCTCAGCTGAAGGCTCGGTGGACTCTGTGGCCTCAGCGGACTCGTCAGATTCGGCCACAGGTTCCGGCTTGGGTTTGGGCACGATCGGGGGTTCGACCTGGGCCAGGATGGTGGTCAGATCGTGCCGGTGGTGCTGGATCTCGTGGGCGGTGTGCCGGATGATCCACCCCAGCGTGCGCGGCGCGCGGACCGGGTAGTTGTAGAGCCCCAGCCGCCCCAACTGCGGCGGCGTGAGCACCCGCGCGGCCGCGCCGAACTCGCGGGCGAACCGCATCAACGCAGCCGCCACCTCCATCGGGTCCTGGTCCTCGTACTTCTGCTGCTTCACCCGGCCGGTCCGGTCCATCGGCGCGTACACCGGCCGGTCCTCCGCCAGGCACTGCGCGATCCGGAACCGCTGTACCTCGAGTACGTCGCGCACGTGGCAGGCGTACTCGATCGCCGACCAGACGTCCGGCTCCGGCCGCAACTTGACGACGCCGGCGTCCGGTCCGGCCGCGGCCTTGGTCAGAGCCATGCTGCACTCCGCCGCCTGCCGAACGAGCAGGGTTACTGTCCCCTGCAGGTCGCCCGTGTCGTAGTTGAAGCCGCACTGCTCGCAGTACCCGTCAACCGGGGGCTGCTGCCTCGTCAACTGCCACTCCCTCGAAATCTCCACGCATGATCGACCGGACCGATCCCAGCACCGAGTGGGAACCCAGCCGAGATCGCCCCAGTCACGTAAGCCTTCGCAGCACCCACTGCGCTCGGTACGTCGTACCCCTGGGCCAGGTACGACGCGATGGCACTGGCCAGCGTGCATCCGGTGCCATGGGTGTGCCGATTGTCCGCCCTCACCGCACTGTACGACCGGCGGACCCCTGGACCGTGCAGCACGTCCACCGAGGCCGTGCCAACGTCGTGACCGCCCTTGACCAGCACCCACGACGCACCGGCGTCCAGGAGGAGCTTTGCCGCGAGCTCGCGGTCCTCCACTGTCTCCAGCCCGATCCCGGCGACCGGTCCGAGCTCCGTGAGGTTCGGCGTGAGGACTGTGGCCAGCGGGACGATCTCCGTGCGTACGGCGTCCATCGCGTCGGCGGCGAGTAGTGAGTTGCCATGCTTCGACACCGACACCGGGTCGACGACCACCGGCACCGACGGCGGCAGTGTCCGCAGGAGTGACGCGACCACGCGGACCATGGACTGCGACGCCAGCATGCCGGTCTTGACCGCGTCCACACCGATGTCGTCGACCACGCTGTGGAACTGGGCCCGGACCTGCTCCTCCGGCAGCTCCCACGCACCCTGCACGCCGAGACTGTTCTGCGCGGTGATCGCGGTCAGCACACTCATCCCGTGCACACCGTTGGCCAGCATCGTCTTGAGGTCCGCCTGGATCCCCGCTCCACCGCCGGAGTCGGAGCCGGCGATGGTCAGCACTCTGGGAAGCATCTCAACTCCTGAAATGGGCGTGACCGGCCTCGGCAGCATAGGTCGCGCCGTCGACAGTCACGATCCCGGCCGGGCGTTCCTCGTTGCCCTCAGCAACCGAGCCGATCACGGTCCAGCCCTCGGGGACGTCGGCAGGCTCGAAGGTGCCGACCAAGGCATGGTCCTCGCCGCCGGTCAGGACGAACTTCAGCGGGTCCGCTCCGGTCGCGGCTGCGACGGCCTGGAGCGGCTCCGGGACGGTGAGCGCAGCCGTGTGGATGTCGATGACGACCTGACTCGCGACCGCGATGTGCCCGAGGTCGGCGACCAGTCCGTCGCTCACGTCACATAGCGAGGAGGCCCCGGCCAGGGCGGCTCGCGGGCCTTCGGCGTACGGCGGTTGGGGCCGGCGATGCGCTTCGACGACAGCCCGCGGTGAGCGGAACCCGCGGGCGAGCACTGCCCAGCCTGCCTCAGCCCAGCCCAGGCGACCGACGTACGCGACCTCGTCGCCCGGGCGCGCGCCTGACCGCAGCACCGGCGGGCGTCCGTCCAGCGAACCGAACGCCGTCACCGAGACCACGATCTTGTCCGACTGGACGGTGTCACCGCCGACGATGCTCACATCGACCAGCTCACACTCGTCCACCAGGCCCTGGTTGAGCTCCAGCGCCCAGGCGGTCGGCAGCTCGGCGGGCGCGCCGAAGCCAACCACGAGTGCGGTCGGGCGGGCGCCCATCGCCATGATGTCGGCCAGGTTCTGTGCGGCGGCCTTGCGGCCCACGTCGTACGCCGATGACCAGTCCTGGCGGAAGTGCCGCCCCTCCACCAGCAGGTCGGTCGTGATCACCATCCGCCCGTCCGGCACGGCCACCACGGCCGCGTCGTCACCAGGCCCGACCAGGACGTCCGCACCTGTGGACAGCCCTTTGGTGACGGCCGCGATCAGGCCGAACTCACCCGTGCTCCCCAACGTCTCTGTCACGTCAACAGACCTCCCATATCGCCAACCGGAGTCTAGGCGGTACCGTGACCGGGCAACGAAGAGTACGCCCGGCCCCCTCGCAGTACCCCTGCAGGGGCATGGCCGGAGCCAGCTGAGGACGACTGAGTGGAGAACGACGTGGTGGTCCAGGCCTACATCCTGATCCAGACCGAGGTCGGCAAGGCTGCCGATGTCGCTGCACAGATCGCCGAGGTCCAGGGCGTCACCCTGGCCGAGGACGTCACCGGTCCGTACGACGTGATCGTCCGCGCGGAGGCCCGCAACGTCGACGAACTGGGCAAACTGGTGGTTGCCCGGGTCCAGAACGTGCCCGGTATCACTCGTACGCTGACCTGTCCCGTCGTCCACATCTGAGCTGACCTACAGGATCCCGCCTTCCTTTCGCATGCCCAGGTTCCTCTTCGCTGCACTCGGCCTCTTCGTGCTGGCCGGGTGCAGCCCTGGTCCGGCCAAGGTCGCCGTACCCAGTCCCGCGCCTGAGGTCGCGACTGCGTGTGAGCAGCTGATGCAGGCCCTCCCGGAGAAGGTGCTCGACGCCAAGCGGCGCAAGACGTCGCCTGCCAGCACCCTGACCGCCGCGTACGGCGATCCGCCGATCCGGGTCACGTGTGGCGTGGCTGCTCCGGCCGGCATGGCTGAAGCCCAATCCCAGTGCTTCGAGGTCAACGGCATCGGCTGGTTCGCCAAGGAAGTCACCGACGGCTTCGTCTTCACCACCATCGGCCGCTCTCTCTATGTCGAGATGATCGTCCCGGCGAAATACAGCCCGGAGGCCAACGCGCTGACCGACGTTTCCGACGCTGTCCACAGGTTCAACAAACTCGTCACTCCCTGCATCTGACGACGGCATACTCCCTGTCGAGAAGTTCCTCTGCGATTCGTGTCCGGTTCGGGGCGGCGGAGGCGACGTCTTGGGTGAGAGGCGCCCGTGGTGGGTGCCCCGAGGACGGGAGAATCTGATGAAGTACATGATCCTGACGTACGCGTCGCAGCAGGACTACGACGGGATGGCGGGGAAGGCGACCGACAAGCCGGCCTGGACGGCGGAGGATTTCGCGGCGATGGGCGCGTTCATGGAGAAGCTGAACGGTGACCTGGTCGAGTCCGGTGAGCTGGTGGAGACACGGGCGCTGGCGGCGCCGGTGCTGACCCGGCGGTTGGGGTCGAAGGATGGTGCCTCGGTGGTGACGGACGGGCCGTACGCCGAGACTCAGGAGGTGCTCGCCGGATACTGGATCGTCGAGTGCGAGTCCTTCGACCGGGCGACCGAGATCGCGAGCCGACTGGCCGACACGCCGGCACCCGAGTTCGTCCGGGCGACGGCGTACGCCGACATCCGGCCGATCGTCGAGTCCGGGGCCGAACTGGTGGAGTGAGCCGACATGACTATCGCTCTCGAGGATCTGCTGCGGGAGCTGGCGCCGCAGGTGCTCGGGGCGCTGGTCCGCAGGTACGGGCACTTCGACACGGCTGAGGATGCTGTGCAGGAGGCGTTGCTCGCGGCGGCGCGGCAGTGGCCGGAAGAAGGCTTGCCGGAGAGTCCACGCGGGTGGCTGATCACGGTGGCTTCGCGTCGGCTGACGGATCTGCTCCGCCGGGAGCAGGCCCGTCAGCGGCGGGAGGACCGGGTGGCGCAGTGGGCGCTGCCGGGTGAGCCGGTCGCGGATACCGACGACACGCTGGTGCTGCTGTTCCTGTGTTGCCATCCGTCCCTGTCCCCCGCGTCGCAGATCGCGTTGACGCTGCGGGCGGTGGGTGGTCTGACCACCACGGCGATCGCGCGGGCGTTCCTGGTGCCGGAGGCAACGATGACCCGGCGGATCACCCGGGCCAAGGCGAGCGTGAAGGAGAGCGGTGCGCGGTTCACCCTGCCGGACGACCGGGATGAGCGGCTGGGGGCGGTGCTCAAGGTCGTGTACCTGATCTTCACCGAGGGGTATGCGAGTACGACGGGGCCGAGCCTGCAGCGGGTCGAGTTGTCGGCCGAGGGGATCCGGCTGGCGCGGATGTTGCACCGGCTGTTGCCGGATGACGCCGAGGTGGCGGGGCTGCTGGCGTTGATGCTGTTGACGGATGCGCGACGGCCGGCGCGGACCGGTTCGCTCGGGGAGCTGGTTCCGATGGCTGAGCAGGATCGTTCGCTGTGGATCCCGGAGCTGATCCGGGAGGGCGTGGAGCTGATCACGGCCGTCTTGCCTCGGGGGCCGGTCGGGCCTTATCAACTGCAGGCCGCGATTGCGGCGGTGCATGACGAGGCGGCGTCGGCCGAGGAGACCGACTGGGAGCAGATCGTCGCGCTGTACGAGGTGTTGCTGCAGCTGACGGACAATCCGATGGTCGCGCTCAACCACGTGGTCGCGGTGGCGATGGCGCGTGGGGCCGAGGCTGGCCTCGATCTGCTCGGCGCGATCGAGGGCGACGATCGGATCGCGAATGACCACCGGCTGTCGGCGGTCCGGGCGCATCTACTGGAGATGTCTGGCGACGCGGCCGGTGCCCGCGCTGCCTACGAGGAGGCCGCCAGCCGGACCACCAGCCTCCCGCAGCAGCGCTACCTCCACGCCCGAGCGAGCCGGCTATGACCGCGGGGCCGGCCGAGAGGCGTTCAGCGGCGGATTCGGTAGCGGATATGGGTTGCGTCGGGGGTGTCGATGACGCGGACGATGTCCAACTCGATCTCGGCCGGGAGGAGATCGAACAGGCGGTGACCACGGCCGAGCAGGACCGGGATCTGATGGATCTGGATCTCGTCCAGGACGCCTGCTTCGAGTGCGGTTCGGGCGACGTTGCCGCCGCGTACCTGGACGTCACGATCCCCGGCGGCCGCCTTGGCCTGCTTCATCGCGCTCTCGATACCGTCCGGCACGTAGGTCACCAGCGGATAGCCCCATCGCGCGGCCGGGCTGGGCGGACGGTGGCTGGGGACGAAGATCGGTGCGCCGTTGTGGTCGCCGCCCCAATGATCCATCAGCTCGGCGGTGCGGCGACCCGCGAGGACTGCTCCGCACGCGTTCCATTCGTCGAGGAACTCGCCCGCCGACCCAGGCGGCCGCAAGATGTCCGCATCCTCGGCGAACCAGTTGTGCAGCCGATGGCCGTCGTCACCACCGAGGTAATCGTCGAGATCGGCGATGTACCCGTCCAGGGACATCGACATGTCGAGCACCGCTGTGGACATAGAACTGCTCCCCTCCTGGCCGCCCGCGGACCGGGCCACTGGTGGGACCGTAGGGCCGCGGGCTTTCAGTCCGCTTTCACAGCGGGCCTGGCCAGGCGAAGCAGGTCAGCGGAGGCCGGTTGGGCGGGTCTCTGCCAGGGTCAACAGGTGCTGGACCAGGGCCGGGTAGTCGAGACCGGATGCCGCCCACAGGCGAGGGAACATGCTGGTCGGCGTGAAACCGGGCATGGTGTTGATCTCGTTGATGATCACCTTGCCGTCGGCGTCGAGGAAGAAGTCGACGCGGGCCAGGCCCTCGGCCTCGATCGCGTCGAACGCGGTCAGCGCCTTCGCCCGGATCTCCGCGACGACCTCGTCGGGGAGCTCGGCCGGCACCGAGAGCGCGGTGTACTCCTCGCCCTCCGGCAGGTACTTGGTCTCGAAGTCGTAGAAGTCGTGCCCGCCGCCCGAGATCGCGACCTCGCCACACACGCTGACCTGCGGCTGGCCGCCGTCCAGCCCGCCGAGTACGCCGACCTCGATCTCGCGGGGGTCCTTCGCGGTGGCCTCGACGATCACCTTCGGGTCATGCGCCCGCGCTTCGACGATCGCGTCGTCGAGCTCGTCCAGGCTGTTCACCTTGCTGATGCCCAGGCTCGAGCCGCCCCGGGCCGGCTTCACGAAGACCGGGTAGCCGAGCGCGTCGACCGCCGCGCGGCACGCGGCCGCGTCCCGGATCCAGTCGCGGTCGCGGATCACGACGTACGGCGTGACGTCGAGGCCGGCGGCCTGGAAGACGACCTTCATGTAGTGCTTGTCCATGCCGACTGCGCTGGCGAGTACGCCGGAGCCGACGTACCGGATGTCGGACATCTCCAGGAGGCCCTGGATGGTGCCGTCCTCGCCCCACGGGCCGTGCAGCAGCGGGAAGACCACGTCGACCTCGCCGAGCGTGCTCGGGACCTGGTCGGGTTCGCTCACCACGAGTTCGCGGTTCGAGCCGAAGATCACCGGCAGCGCGGTCACGTCGACCTCGGGGAGCTTCCCGTCGGTGATCGACAGCCGCTCCGGGTCGCCGCTTTCCAGGACCCAGTGACCGCTGGTGCTGATGCCGACCGGGACCACGTCGTACTTGTCCCGATCGATCACCTGCAGCACGTTGGCCGCGGTCACACAGGAGATGGCGTGCTCGCTCGACCGGCCACCGAACACGACGGCGACACGGGTTTTGCGTTGTTCCCTCGAGTACTCACTCACCGGCTCGACTGTAGCGGTCTGGAGATCAGGATCCGATCGGGGTTCGGTTAAGAGCTGTTCAGATCGCGGACCGTAGCCGTCAGCAGAGGGTGATCACCAGGTGACAGGGAGTGCGGTGACGCCGTAGACGAGAGTGTTGTTCTTGTACTGGATCTGATCGAAATCGACAGCGAGACGAAGGGTGGGGATGCGGGTGTAGAGGCGGGAGAAGACCTCCTCGAGTTCGACCCGGGCGAGCTGCTGGCCGAGGCACTGGTGTGGGCCGAAGCCGAAGGCCACGTGCGCGCCGTCGTTCCGGGTCAGGTCGAGCTGATCCGGGTCCGGGAACACACTCTCGTCCCGGTTGGCCGCCGACAGGGCCGCGATCAGGAAGCCGCCGCCTTCGATCGTCCCGGCGCCGACCGGCAGGTCGTCGGTCACGTGCCGGAACAGACCGAACTGGACCACGGACAGGTACCGCAGCAGCTCCTCGACCGCGGAGGTGGCCAGCGCCGGATCGGCGCGCAGGGCGGCGAGCTGATCTGGGTGGCGGAGCAGCGCGAGGGTGCTGAGCGCGATCATGTTCGCCGTCGTCTCGTGGCCCGCGATCAGCAGCGTGATGCCGACCGACACCAGTTCGGGCAAGCTCAGGGGCTGGCCCAGCTCCTCGCCGCGGGTGATCAGGCGGGACAGCAGGTCGTCGTCACGCTTGGCCTGCTTCGCGAGCACCAGATCGACCATGTACTGGTTCAGCTCGCCGCTGACCCGCATCATCTCGTCCGGATCGCCGTCGACCGTCACCAGCAGAGCACTGCGCTCCTGGAACTGGTCGCGGTCCTCGTACGGGACGCCGAGCAGCTCGCAGATCACCAATGACGGGATCGGCAGCGCGAACTCCTGCACCAGGTCGACCGGTCCGCCCCGAGCCAGCATCGCGTCCAGCTGCGCCTCGATCATCGCGACGATCCGCGGCCGCATCGCCTCCATCCGCTTGACCGCGAACTCGGTCGCCAGCATCCGCCGGAGCCGCTTATGCGCGTCGCCGTCGTTGTGGATGATCGAGCCGGACTCGATCACCCGATCCAGGTCGGCGTTCGGGGTGGCGTGGTCCGACGGGGCGGACCTGGAGCTGAGGCGGGTGTCGCGGAGCACCGTGCGGACCTCGTCGTACCGGGTGACGACGTACGCGTCGACGCCGGCCGGGGTGGAGACCTTCGATGGGGTGTCGCGGTGGCGGAAGGCGGCGTACTCGTGGGCGGGGTCGAACGGGCATCCGGACGGTCGGCTGGTGGGGAAGCTCTCGGTCATGACGCCCTTTCGGTAGAAACTGGAAGTGACTACCATATGACTGTATCTGCCGATCGACAGCAGCGTCCGGCGCGTCGCCGAACCGGTACTCTGCCCGCGGAGGTGGAGATGGGACTGCGCGAGGTGAAGCGGGAGCGGACCCGCCGGCTGATCGCGGACAAGGCGTTCGAGCTGTTCACCGACCACGGCTTCGGCCGGACCACGGTGGAGCAGATCGCGGCGGCCGCGGAGGTCGGTCCGAGCACGCTGTACCGGTACTTCCCGACCAAGGAGACGCTCGTCCTCGAGTTCGTCGAGGACTGCCTGGTCGACGCGGTCGCGTGGTTCCGCGACCAGCCCGGGCTGGACCTGCCGGACGGCCTGCAGGCGGTGATCGAGCGCGTCCTCGAGCAACTCGAGCAGAACCCGGACCGGATCCAGGCCGTCTTCGAGCTGGCCGAGCAAACTCCCTCGGTGAGCGCCCACCTCAACGAGCTGATCTGGCGCTTCCGCAACGACCTCACCGACGAGCTGGTACGCCGGATGCCCGGGAGCGACCCGCGGGACGCCGAGGTCACCGCCGCCCTGGCCGCCGGGATCGCGATGAACATCATCGAGACCGTGGTCCGCGTCTGGGCCGAGGATCTCGACGGCATCGACGTCAGGCAGCTGGCCCGGCGATCGATGACCCTGCTCCGCACCGGCGGCATCCCCCTCCCGGCAGCACCCGACCAGGTCAGGGACAATCCTGGCTATGGCACCTGATCTGGACCCGTCCACTGTCGTCGTCCATTCCGGCCGGCCCGAGCGCGTGCCGAACGCGCCGGTCGGCGAGTCGCCCGTCTTCAGCTCGACGTACGTCGCGGGTGGGGACCGTGGCTACGGGCGGTTCGGCAACGACGCGTGGTCCGCGTTGGAGCAGACGCTCGGGGAACTCGAAGGTGGACGCGGGCTGACGTTCGCATCCGGCATGGCGACCGTCGCGGCGATCGTCGACCTCGTCCCGGTCGGTGGCCGGGTGGTCGCACCGCAGCACGCGTATTCCGGCGTACTCGCGCTACTCGATCAGCAGATGGAGCAAGGCCGGCTGACCGTGGACCGGGTGAACGTCGCGGACACCGACGCGGTCGTCCAGGCTGTCGAGGCCGCCGACATGCTGTGGATCGAGTCGCCGACCAACCCGGCGCTGGAGGTCGCCGACATCCCCACGGTCGCCGCGGCCGGGCGGGCCACCGACGCGATCGTTGTCGTCGACAACACCTTCGCCACCCCATTGCTGCAGCAGCCGCTGAGCCTCGGCGCGGACATCGTGATGCACTCGGCCACCAAGTTCATCGCCGGTCACTCGGACGTCATCCTCGGCGCGGCCGTCACCGCCAACGACGACCTCTGGAACGCGATCGAACTGCGCCGCCGCAGCCTCGGCGCGATCCCGGGCCCGATGGAGGCGTGGCTTGCGCTGCGCGGTCTGCGCACGTTGGCCCTGCGGCTCGAGCGCGCGCAGGCCAACGCGGCCTTCCTGGCCGAGCGGCTGCTTGAGCATCCGCGGGTCAGTCGAGTGCGCTACCCGGGTCTCCCATCAGATTCCGGGCACGAGCGGGCCGCTAAGCAGATGTCCGGCTTCGGCGCGATCCTGTCGATCGAGCTCGGCGGTGATGCCGAGGCCGCTCAGCGGGTCTGCGAAGGCACCGAGTTGTGGGTGCACGCGACCAGTCTCGGCGGCGTCGAGTCGATGCTGGAACGTCGCCGCCGCTGGCCGATCGAGCCCCCGACGATCCCGCAGGACCTGATCCGGCTGGCCGTCGGGATCGAGCACCCCGACGACCTCTGGGCCGATCTGGAACGGGCGCTGGCTAACGCTTTTTGAGCACCGGCCCACCGAAGAACGTTAGTACGCACAGCACGACCGGCAGGATGAACGCGATGTTCAGCGGCATCCAGTGCGCGAGTCCGCCGATCAACGCCGGCCCGGCGAGCAGACCGACGTACCCGAGTCCGACGACGCGAGCCATCAGCGAGCCGGCCGAGCGCGGGTCGAGGTTGCCGGCCGCGGTGAAGAGCTGCGGTACGCCGCCTGCGAGACCCAGACCGAACAACGCCCAGCCGGCCAGCGCGACGGGCACCCAAGGTACGACGATCACGATGGTGAGCCCGACTGCCGCCATCGCGGCGCCCCACCGGACGATCGCGGCGGGTCCGACGACCGCGGCGACCCGGTCGGTGAGGAACCGGCCGACGGTCATCGCGACGGCGAAAGCGCCGTACGCGTAGGCCGCTGTGCTGACCGACGTACCGAGGATGTCGCGGAAGTGGAGTGCGGCCCAGTCGTTCGCGACGCCCTCGGACAGCATCAGGCCGAAGGCGAGTCCGCCGAGCGCCCAGACCAGTTTGGCCGGCGGCTTCGCGCGCTCTTCGGCCGGCTCGTCGGTCTCCTCAACCGTTGCCTCGAGCAAGAAGGGGCGCGCGGCCAGCGAGATGACGATGCAGATCACACCGGCAATCGCCAGGGTTACCTCGGTCGGCACCTCAGCGCGCAGCGTCGCCGCACCGATCAGCGCGGCAATCGCACCGCCGATCGACCACATCGCGTGGAAGGCGGCCATGATCGGACGTGGGTACGCGCGTTCCACCACAACGGCCTGTGCGTTCATGCCGACGTCGATCGAGCCGTTGCCGAAGCCGATCAGGATCAACGTGAGGCCGAGCGTCCACCAGTTCGTGGCCAAGCCCGGCCCGGCCAGGGCAATGCCGAGCAGTACGCCGGCGGCCGGGACGAGCCGGCGTTGACCTAGGCGATCAACCAGTGGGCCGGCGACCTGCATACCGGTGAAGGCGGCGCCGCCGAGTACCAGCAGCAGAAGCCCGAGCGTGCTGTGCGTGATGCCGGTCGCGTGCTCGATGTTGGGAATGTGGACGACCCACATGCCCACCGCGAACCCGTTGAGGCCGAAGTACAGCCACGTGGCAACTCGCGCGGCTCGCGGCGGTGCAGGCTGCGAGCGCACTTCGGTGGCGGTCAAGAGGCCACCTTTACGAGGACTCCGCGTTGCGTGAGCAGCGTGCGCTGGTCCTCGGGTGCACTGTCGTCGGTGATGATCAGATCGGGACGGTCGGCCGGGCAGACGTACGCCAGCGCGGACCGGTCCCATTTGGCGCCGTCGGCAAGCACCATCGACCGAGCGGCGACGGCCAGGGCCTCCTGCTTGACCTCTGCGTCGCCCAGGTCGAAGGCCGTCAGTCCGGCGTCCAGACTGAACGCACAGGGGCTCAGCACGGCGACGTCGAACCGCAGCGCCCGCAGTGACGCGACTGTGAGCGGACCGACCAGCGAGAGCTCGCCCTTGCGCGCCTCACCGCCAGGCATGAGCAAACGGATCCGTGGCGCGTCGGCCAGCTCCTGGGCAACGTGCAACGAGAGCGGCATGACCGTCAGCGCGCGATCGTGCAAGAGCCGTGCGGTCTCCAAAGCCGTCGTACCGCTGTCGAGGACGATCGTCTCGCCGTCGTGGATGTGCTCGACGGCCAGCTTCGCGATCGCCTGCTTGGCGGCGAGCGCCGCCTGGACCCGGAGCGAGTACGGCGGCTCGACACCGGACGGCATCGACGACACCGCTCCCCCGTGGACGCGCTTGAGCACGCCCTGCGCGGCGAGGAAATCGAGGTCGCGACGGACCGTCATGTCCGAGGCCGCAGTGGCCTCGACCAGTTCCTGGACCGAGACTCGGTCGACGGTCCGCAGTCGTTCTACGATCACTTGATGCCGTTCCGCACTTCTCACGCGCAGAAATCTACCATCCGCCTGATCGTTCAAACAGATAGTGTGTTTACTTGTGGCTGAAGACACAAACCTGGTCAAGCGGTCGCGGTACGCCGTAGCCGCGGTGTTCTGCGTGCACGGATCGGTGACGGGATCGTTCGCAACCCGGGTGCCCTGGATCCAGGAGCACTCAGGCCTGTCCGCCGGCCAACTGGGACTGGCGCTCGCGTTCCCGGCACTGGGTGCGGCACTGATGATGCCGCTGGCCGCGCGGGTCACTCACCGCTTCGGGACCCGGACTGCGCTGCGCGGACTGCTCGCGCTCTGGACCCTCGCGCTGATCCTGCCTTCGCTCGCTCCGAACCTGCTCACGTTGTGCGCCGCGCTCTTCGTGTACGGCGGAACTTCGGGGATGGCCGACGTCGCGATGAACGCGCTCGGCGTCGAGGTGGAGCACCGGCTGAAGAAGTCGATCATGTCCGGCCTGCACGGGATGTGGAGTGCGGGCGCGTTGATCGGGTCTGCGATCGGGACCGTGGCCGCGCATATCGGGCTGAGTGCGCAGATCCATCACCTGGTGATGGCCGTCGTACTGACGATTGTCGGAGCGGTGATGTGTCAGTTCGTGCTGAACATCCATCCGGAAGAGGACGAGGAGCCGCCGGCGCGGTTCGCGTTGCCGCCGAAGTCGGCGTTGCTGATCGGGGCGGTCGGGTTCTGCGCGGTGTTCGCGGAGGGGGCGAGCCTGGACTGGTCGGCCGTGTATCTGCGGGACATTCTCGACAGTGGAGCCGGTGTCGCGGCCGGTGCGACGACCGGGTTCGCGTTGACGATGGCGATCGCGCGGATCACGGGTGATGCGGTGGTCGACCGGTTCGGCGCCGTACGGACGGTTCGGTGGAGTGGCGTGATCGCGACGGCCGGCGGCGTACTGGTCGTGGTTGCTCCGAACGCGATCGTGGCGATGATCGGGTTCGGGTTGATCGGGATCGGGATCGCGGTCGTCGTACCGCTCGCGTTCGCGGCGGCGGCTCGCAGCGGAAGCAATGCCAGCCAGGCGATCGCCGGCGTCGCGACTATCACGTACGCATCCGGTCTGGTCGCGCCGTCGATCATCGGTGGCATTGCGCAGGCCAGTAACCTCACGATCTCGTTCGTTGTCGTGACGGCGTTGGCCGCGGGGCTTGCCGTGTTTGCGCCGGTCCTGCGCGCCAAACCGCGGGTGAGCGCGTGAACGTGCGTTTCCGGATGGCCGGGCCGGATGATGCGGTCGCTGTCGCCGGCTTGCATGCGGACAGTTGGCAGCGGCATTACCGCGGCGCGTATGCGGATGCGTTTCTCGATGGGGAGCCGGATGGGTTCCTGACCGGGAGGTGGACCGAGCGGTTGGCCAACCCGTCGCCGGGGGCGCGGACCATCGTGGCGGAGTACGGCGGTGAGCTGGTTGGGCTGTCCCACGTGGAGATCGGTGCGGACGCCACCTGGGGAGCGCTGCTCGACAACCTGCATGTCCAGTCTGGACTCAAGCGTCAGGGCGTGGGGACGCAGTTGCTCGCCCTGACTGCGCAGGCCGTGCAGGACGCCGCACCGGCCTCAGGGCTTTACCTGTGGGTGCTCGAGCAGAACGTCGGGGCGCAGAAGTTCTATTCGGCCCGGGGCGGTGAGAACGTCGAGCGCTCTACTGTCCCGCCGCCTGGTGGCGAACCGGCGAGACTTATTGGGACTCCGGCTTGCTACAGGTTCAGCTGGCCGGACCCGTCGGTTCTCACGTGACGCGACGGGCCACGCTGGTCACAGCGACCGTCTTTCTGGTCGCACTGTCGTTGCGGCCGGCTCTTACCGCGGTTGGTCCGGTTCTGCCGCGGATCGGGGCTGACGAGCATCTTGGTGAGGGCGCGCTGGGTCTACTGGGCACCCTGCCGTTGCTGGCGTTCGCGGCGGCCTCACCGGTCGTCCATCGACTGTCCCGGCGGCATGGCATGGAGCGGGCGGTCTTTGTTTCGCTGTTGATCCTCGCGGCGAGCAGCGTCGTACGGTCGTACACCGGTCAGGTCGGGCTCTGGGCCGGCACGGTCCTGATCGGGGCGTTGATTGCGGTCGGCAACGTACTGGTTCCGGTCATCATCAAACGCGACTACGCCGGGCATGTATCCCGCGCGACCGGGGTCTATACGGCGTTCATCACGAGTGGGGCAGCCCTGGCCTCGATCGTTGCCGTACCTATCGCGGACGCGGTCGACTGGCGGTTGTCGCTCGCGATCTGGGGAGGTCTCGCCGTACTGATCGCCGTGATTTGGCTGCCGCGGACGCTGTCGCCCGCGCCGCTTCCGCCGCCTATTACGTCTGAGGACGCTGCCGTGGTGAGCGTTTGGCGGCAGCCGATGGCTTGGCTGGTCACCGGGTTCATGGGACTGCAGTCGACGAGCTTTTACCTGCTGGTCAACTGGTTGCCCACTATCGAGATCTCGACGGGCATTTCGGAGCGGACTACCGGCGTACACCTGTTTCTGTTCCAGGTGTTCGGGCTCATCGGCGGGCTGAGCATTCGCCGGTTGATGAAGCATCCGACCAGCCAGCGGGCCGGTGCGGTCACGGCGAGCATCCCGATCCTGGTCGCGCTGCTCGGGCTGCTGCTGGCACCCGGACTGGCTCTTGTGTGGGCGACCGTGGCCGGCCTTGGCCAGGGCGCTGCATTGGTCGCTGCGCTGACGCTGATCAGCATCCGAGGACGCACGCATCACGAGACAACGCAGCTGTCCGGGATGGCGCAGGCGGTCGGCTACCTACTCGCGGCGGGTGGCCCGGTGCTTGCCGGCTTCCTGACCGAGCACACCGGCAGCTGGGACACCACGCTGATCGTGTTCGCCGCGCTCTCGCTCGTTCAGATCACCCTAGGCATCGCCGCCGGCCGCGACACCCGCAGCAGCACAAGCACCTCGACCGCGTCCTGACGCTCCGCCTGCGCCGCAGGTCGCAAGGGGCAACCTGCGGCGCTCGGCAGCGCGCCTACTTGTCTGTGGCGAAGGCTGCGTCGAAGGCGGCGGTGGGCTTGTCGAAGGCGAGGGCGCGGATGTTGTTGACGGCCTCGGCGGCGCCGACCTTGCGCTCCATGCCGGCGTCTTCCCATTCGACCGAGATCGGGCCGTCGTAGCCGATCGAGTTCAGCACGCGGAAGCAGTCCTCCCACTGCACGTCACCGTGGCCGGTCGAGTAGAAGTCCCAGCCGCGCCGCGGGTCACCCCACGGCAGGTGCGAACCGAGCCGCCCGTTGCGGCCGCCGCCGACCCGCATCCGGGTGTCCTTGCAGTCGACGTGGTAGATCCGGTCCTTGAAGTCCCACAGGAACGCGACCGGGTCGATGTCCTGCCACACCATGTGCGACGGGTCCCAGTTCAACCCGAACGCCTCGCGGTGGCCGATCGCCTCCAGCGTCAGCGTGGTCGTCCAGTAGTCGTACGCGATCTCCGACGGGTGCACCTCGTGCGCGAACCGCACACCCTCCTCGTCGAACACGTCGAGGATCGGGTTCCACCGGTCCGCGAAGTCCTTGTATCCGGCCTCGATCCGCTCCGCGGGCACCGGTGGGAACATCGCGACGTACTGCCAGATCGACGAGCCGGTGAAGCCGATGACCGTCTTCACACCCAGCTTCGCGGCCGCCCGCGCGGTGTTCTTGAGGTCCTCGGCGGCCCGCTGCCGCACACCCTCGGCATCGCCGTCGCCCCAGATCCGGGACGGCACGATCGCCTGGTGCCGGAAGTCGATCGGGTTGTCGCAGACCGCCTGGCCGACCAGGTGGTTCGAGATCGCCCAGACCTTCAGGTTGTACTTCTCCAGGATGTCCTTGCGCCCCTGGACGTACGAGTCGTCGTCGACGGCCTGCTGGACGTCGAAGTGGTCACCCGAGCACGCGATCTCGACGCCGTCGTACCCGGCCTCGGACGCGAACTGGCAGACCTCCTCGAACGGCAGGTCGGCCCACTGACCGGTGAACAAAGTGATCGGACGAGGCATCTCACAAGCTCCTAAGGGTTCTCGACGGTGATCCAGGCGCTGTCGGCCGCGGCCGAGCGCAGTACGGCGTCGACCACGCGGGCGGACCGCGCTCCGGCGGCGAAATCGGGCAGGCCGTCCGGCTGGTCACCCAGTACGGCGGCATAGCTGTCGGCAACGAACGAGTCGAACGCGTCCTGGTACCCCTGCGCGTGACCGGCCGGCAGCCGGTTCACTCGCGCGGCGGGCGGGCTCAGCGTGTCGGGGTCCCGGGTCAGCAGCTCCGACGCCGTACGACGGCCGACCCACAGGCGATCCGGGTCCTCCTGGTCGAAGCCGAAGCTCGACTCCGTACCGGAGACCTCCAGATACAAGCGGTTCTTCCGCCCGGCCGCGACCTGGCTGACCACGATCGTGCCGACCACACCTGCCTCAGTCCGGAACTGAGCGGTGGCTAGATCCTCGGTGCGGACCTCCACGCCACCACGCTGCGACCGGACCGTCCGCAGCTGCGCGCTGATCGCGGCGATCCGGTCCCCGGTGACAAACTCAGTCAGGTCGCACCAGTGCGAACCGATGTCCGCGAACGTCCGCGAAGGTCCACCGGTGGAGTCGTCGACTCGCCAGTTCTGATCGTCCGCACCGGCGAGCCAGTCCTGCAGGTACGACCCATGCAAGCTGGTGATCACGCCGGCATCGCCCGCTGCGATCCGGGTTCGCAGCTCGCGAACCATCGGGTGGTAGCGGTAGACGAACGGCACGGCGCCGACCAGCTCGGCCTCGAAGGCGGCGGTCTGCAGACCAGTGGCGTCCTGGACCGAGGTCGCCAGCGGCTTCTCACAGACCACGTGCTTGCCGGCCTCGAGTGCCTGCAGAGTCACCGCGAGGTGAGTGTCGTTCGGCGTACAGACGTGGACCACGTCGATGTCGGCGGCAAGCAGTTCGTCGAGGGTCGCGTAGCCGCGCTCGGCGCCGGTGGCCTCGGCCGCAGCCTCGGCCCGTTCGGGCGTCGAGCCGACAGCACCGACGACCTGTGCCCCGGAGACCAACGCGGACCGGCCGTGAACGCGACCCATGAAGCCGCCGCCGACGATCCCGACCCGAAGCTTGCGCGCACTGGTGGACACGTCGAAGGACGCTATGTGACACTTTTGAACCCTGTCAAGCAAAAGTCCACCCGCGTACGACGGAAGTCCGGTGATGAGCGAACTCGGGACAGCAGAAGCCGGCGCCGTACTGCGTCTGCTCCTGGATGGGCAACCGAGGACCCGCGCCGAACTCATCGATCTCAGCGGCCTCGCCCGGTCGACCGTGACCGGCCGGATCGAGGCCCTGCTGACAGCCGGTCTCGTCGTACCGTCCGGTGAAGCGGCGTCCACAGGCGGGCGGCCGCCGGCGCGGTTCCGGTTCAACCCGGCCGCCCGGTTGATCCTCGCCGTTGATGTCGGCGCGACCCACCTGTCCGTCGCTCTCACCGACCTGACCGGCGAGATCCTGGACCGCTCGACGACCCCGATGAATATCGCCGAAGGACCCGAGGTCGTCCTGGACGCCGTCGCCCACAAAGCGCGGGCTTTGCTCCGGGCCGCGCATCGCTCGCCGGGCGACCTCGCCGGTACGGGCGTCGGCCTACCAGGACCTGTCGAGCACAGCACCGGCCGGCCGAACCACCCACCGATCATGCCCGGCTGGGACGCGTACGACGTCGTCGGCCGGCTGACCTGTGAACTCCCCGGACCGGTCCTGGTCGACAACGATGTGAACATCATGGCGCTCGGCGAACACACCGCCGAGTACCCGGACGTCGACGACCTGCTGTTCGTGAAAGTTGCCACCGGCATCGGTGCCGGCGTGATCAGCGGCGGCCACCTGCACCGCGGCGCCCAGGGCGCGGCCGGCGACATCGGCCACATCCAGGCGCCGGGCCGTACCGAACTCTGCCGCTGCGGCAACCACGGCTGCCTCGAAGCCGTCGCCTCGGCCGCAGCCCTCGCCGCACAACTCAACGCGTCAACCAGTCAGGGCATCGTCGACCTGGTCCGCGCCGGCAACACCGCCGCCACCACCGCGGTCCGGCAGGCCGGCCGCGAGATCGGCACCGTCCTCGCCGCGGCAGTCAGCCTGCTCAACCCGTCGGTCATCGTCATCGGCGGATCCCTGTCCCGAGCCGGCGACAGCCTGCTGGCCGGCATCCGCGAAGCCATCTACGCCAGATCGTTGCCCCTAGCCACCACCGACCTACAAGTGGTCACCGCCCGCTCCGGCCCCGACGCAGCCCTCCGCGGCGCCGCCTTCCTGGCCCAGCAACACGTCCTGGCAATCTGACCGTCAAGTCGCGAGCGTGACCGCGAGTTGGTCGGCGAGGGCTACCAGGTCGTCCAGGCCCGATCCACTGCGGGCGCGGCCGAAGCCGTGGCGCCGGCCCCAGTAGGCGCCTTGCACCATCTGCAACTGAACCCACCGGCGCACCCGCACCGGATCGACGCCGGCGGCTTCGGCATAGACCGCGAGCTCGTGCTGCAGTTGCTTCAGCAGGTCATCGGGACCGAACCGCCCGGTCGCGTGCAGATCCGCCGCCCGCACCTTGAGCATCGTCGCGCCGTCGTAGGCCGGATCGCCGACGTAGCCCTTCGGATCGACGGCGAGCCACGGCTCCCGATCGGCGCGGAGGATGTTGCGGGGATGGAAGTCTCCGTGGATGAGGAGCTCGGGCTGGTCGCGAGCCAGGTCGTCGATCACGGCCAGGGCTGCGTCGACCGTAGGGCCCGGCAACTCCTGGTCGAACTCGAACGCGTCCTTGCGCAGCTCCTCTTCCCAGGCGTCGGCCTGGTCGACCATCCGTGGCAGACCTTCCGGCGCGGGAATGGCCAGCCGCCGGCTGAGCTGACCGGCCGCCGCGCAGATGTCCTCGTCCGACTCCGCGAGGGTCGACGGATGCACTCGCTCGAGCAGCATCGCGTAGCAGTCGTCGGCCCGCTCGTACAGCTTTACCGCGCCCCGGCCGGCCCAGCTCTCGAAGGCATCGGGCTCGTGGTCGTTCCCCGGATGCGGGAACGAGACCTTCAGGACAGCATCCTGCACCGGGACGATCACGCCGACCCGGCCGTGAGTCACCTCGCCGTCGGGGACGAGGTCCCATCGCTTCTGCAGCTCGTCGACGATCCCTGGCAGGTCGGCGAGCCAGGCCGCGCCCCGCTCCCCTTCACGAGTGGTGGTCTCGTGCACGAAAGCCGCGGGGATCATCATCCCCAGCGCTCCGACTTCGCGGAGCGGGAGACGAGGCTGAAGAGCATGTCCTTCGGGGTCATCTCGCCTGCGACGACCTTGGTCACGTGTTCGACGATCGGCATCTCGACATCGTGGTGATGGGCGAGCTCCGAGATCGATGCGCAGGACTTCACGCCCTCGGCAACCTGGCGGGTCGCGCCGGCGATCTCGGCGACCGTGAGGCCCTGCCCAAGCTTCTCGCCGAACGTCCGGTTGCGCGACAGCGGCGACGAACACGTCGCGACCAGATCGCCCAGGCCGGCCAATCCGGAGAACGTGTGCTCGTCCGCGCCAACCGCCGTACCAAGGCGAGCGATCTCGGCGAGGCCTCGAGTGATCACCGAAGCGCGCGCGTTGTCGCCGAAGCCGAGGCCGACCGCCATCCCGACGGCCAAGGCGATCACGTTCTTGCAGGCGCCGCCGAGCTCGCAGCCGATCACGTCGTTGTTCGTGTACGGGCGGAACGTCGGCGAATGGCACAGCTTCTGCAACCGGGTCGCAGTCCCCTCGTCCTCACAGGCAACCACCGACGCCGCCGGCTGACCTTCGGCGATCTCGCGGGCCAGGTTGGGACCCGAGACCACCGCGATCCGCTCCGGTCCGGCACCGGTCAGCTCGGCGATCACCTCGCTCATCCGCTTCGTCGTACCGACCTCGACGCCCTTCATCAGGCTGACCAGCGGTACGGCGTTCGGCAGCACGCCGGCCCAATCCTTCAGATTGTCCCGCAGCGACTGCGACGGAACCGCCAGTACGACGGCCTCCGCGCCATCGGCGGCCGCGGCTGGATCGTGGGTCGCGGTGATCGCGTCCGGGAGACGCAGGCCCGGCAGGTAGTCGGCGTTCTCGTGCTGGGTGTTGATCGCTTCACAGAGCGATTCACGCCGGCCCCAGACGGAGACCTGGTTGCCTGCATTCGCCAGTACGACGGCGAACGCCGTACCCCAGGACCCGGCCCCGAACACCGCTACCTTCGTCATGCCTTCTCCTCACCGTCGTCCTTCTCGGCCCTCTCGGCCGCGCGTGCCTTGCGGAGGTCGTAGAGCTCCTTGGGCGGAGTCTCGCCGCGCAGCTCGCCCAGCGTGGCGGCGACCGCGGTCATGATCACCTCGGTTGCCTCGTGCAACAGCTGGTTGGTCAACGGCTTGCCCTCGAACGCGCTCAGGTCGACCGGCGTGCCGGCCCGGACCTGGATCGTCTTACGCGGCAGCAGCCGGAACCTGATCTTGCCGGTGTAGGACCTCAGCACCTCGTGTGCACCCCAGTTGGCGACCGGGATCACCGGACAACCGGTCTGTAGCGCGATCCGGGCCGCGCCGGTCTTGCCCGTCATCGGCCACAGGTCGGGGTCGCGGGTGATCGTGCCCTCCGGGTAGACGCCGACGCACTCGCCCTTCTCGACCGCCGCGACGGCGTCCCGGAACGCGTCGGCGGCCTGTGTCGACTCGCGGTGCACCGGGATCTGCCCCGCACTGGTGATGATCCGGCCGGCGATCGGCACCTTGAACACCGACGCCTTACCGAGGAACCGCGGGATCCGGCGGCATTCCCAGATGAAGAACCCGAGCACCACCGGGTCGAAGTGCGAGATGTGATTGGCCGCGAAGACCACCCCGCCGGACCGGGGCATGTTCTCCCGGCCGGTGAACCGCGACTTGGTGAACACGAGCATGAACGGCTTGACGATCGCGACGATCAGACCGAACCAGAAGCCCCGGCGCGGCCGGGGAACCTCGTGCTGGCCGTCCACTGCTGCCTCCTGGTGCTCGCTACTGCCCTCGGTCATGGGAGAATCCTGCCTGATGGCAGACCTACTGGTCGCTCCCTGGACCCTGGCGATCCCGGTGAAGCGTACGGCGATCGCAAAGAGCCGGCTCGCTCCCGCCTACCCGCAGCACCGTCCGGAGCTCGCCCGCGCCTTCGCTGTCGACACTACTGTGGCCGCCCTCGCCTCTCCCCTGGTGCACGCCGTTCTGGTCGTCACCGACGATCCGGTCGTGGCCGCGGACGTGACCTCGGTGGGCGCGCGTGTCATCCCCGATCTCCCCGGCCTAGGGCTGAACGAAGCCTTGCTGCATGGTGCCACTGTTGCCGCTGCCGAGTTCCCGGGCAACGGAGTGGCCGCCCTGTCCGCGGATCTGCCCGCGTTGCGGCCCGCCGAGCTGACCGCCGTACTCGCGGCCTGTGTCGCCCCACGTTCGTTCGTCGTCGACCTCCCAGGCACCGGTACGACGTTGCTCGCGGCAGCGCCCGGGATTGCGCTGGATCCCCGCTTCGGCGTCGGTTCCGCACTGGCCCACCAAGCCTCCGGGGCGGTGCCGATCGAGCTGACCACGATCGAGTCGGTACGACGAGATGTCGACACAGCAGCCGATCTCGCGCACGCCGTACAGCTGGGTGTGGGTCCGGCGACCGCGGACGTGATGTCGCTGGTGCTCGGTGCGGCGACCGGCACCGAGGGAATAGCCTGCTGACATGCAAGGAACTGTGAGCCGCTACGACACCGAGACGTTCTCCGGCGCGGTGCTGACCGACCGGGGTGTCGAGCTGCCCTTCACCGTGCACGCGGTCGCGGACACTCCGGTGCGGCATCTACGGGTCGGGCAGCGGGTGCGGCTCGAGACCACCGGGTCGGGCGCCGAGCTGGCGATCACGAAGGTGGACTTCGCCACCGAACTCTAGAAAGTTGCCGTAAGCATCACTGGACACGGCGAAGGCCGGTCGCCCCTGGAGTGGGGAGACCGGCCTTCGCTGTAGTGCGGGTACTGCGGTGCTGCAGTGCTGAAGGTCAGCGCGCGGCGCGCTTCGCCGGAGCCTTCTTGGCGGGGGCCTTCTTGGCCGGCGCCTTCTTCGCAACGGCGGCCTTCTTGGCCGGCGCCTTCTTGGCGACGGTCTTGGCCGGGGCCTTCTTGGCAGCTGCCTTGACCGGGGCCTTCTTCGCAACCGTCTTGGCCGGCGTCGCCTTCTTGGCGGCGGCGGTCTTGGTCGCCGCGGCCTTCACCGGGGCGGCCTTCTTCGCCGGGGCGGCCGCCTTGGTGGCGGTCGCGGTCGGCTTCGGCGTGACCAGCTTCGGCAGCTTCTTCGCACCGGAGACAACGGCCTTCAGCTCCGCACCCGCGCGGAACTTCGGCACCGTGGTCTTCTTGGCACGCTTGGTCTCACCGGTCCGCGGGTTGCGCACGATGCGCGCGCCACGCTCGATGGCCTCGAAGGCACCGAAACCGGTGATGGCGACCTTGCCACCCTTTTTGGTCAGCTCGCGCTGCACGGTGTCGATCACCGATTCCAGTGCGTGCTGGGCCTGGCGGCGGTTTCCGTCGAAGTGCACTGCGAGCGCTTCGACCAACTGGCTCTTGTTCACTGCTTCCCTCCGTGAACTAGGCGTCGAGCACAGCGCTCGATCTCACAGGAACGTTATGGACTCAAGTGGCCGTTCACAAACACCAACGCGGCAATTTGGCCTTGTTTTAGGCGATTCAGGCCACAATTTCGCCCGAACCGGCCTATTCGGGGCCCCGAATCCCCTTCTGAGCAACGAACCGATGCCCATCCGTGACCAGGGCAACAGGCTGTCTAGAGCCAGCTGAGCCGCTTGAAGATGAGGTACAGACCACCACACACCAAGCCCATCAGGCCGATCGCGAACGGGTAGCCGTACTCCCAATGCAGCTCCGGCATGTGGTCGAAGTTCATCCCGTAGACCGTGCCGATCAACGTCGGCGCGAACAGGATGGCCGCCCAGGCCGAGATCTTCTTGACCTCTTCGTTCTGCGCGCTGCTGGCGATCGCGAGGCTCTTCATCTCCTCGTTCTGTTGCTGCGCCACCAGGGTCGCGTTCACCGTCAGGATGTCGCGCAGCAGTTCGCGGAATCCGTCCACCTTCTCCACCACCTCGGTGACGTGGTCGGCCACATCGCGCAGTGAACGTTGCAGTTCCTCGTCGACGCCGTACTTCTGGAATCCGCCGCGCAGCGATTCGAGCATGCCGACCAACGGCCGGGTCGCGCGCTGGAACTCGATCACCTCGCGGGACAGTTCGTAGATACGCCGCGACACCTTGGGATCGCCGCGGAACACCTCGGTCTCGATCTCGTCGATGTCGTTCTCGAGACCGGCGACCACTGGCGCGTACCCGTCGACGACCTTGTCCATGATCGCGTAGAGAACCGATTCGGTGCCCCGGTTGAGCAGGTCGGGATCGCGTTCGACCCGGCGCCGGACCGCGGCCAGGTTGGGCGCTTCGGCATGCCGGACCGTCACCACGAAGTCCGGGCCGACGAACACGTGCACCTCGCCGAACTCGACCTCCTCGGTCGCGTCCCGGTACCGAGCGGCCTTCAGTACGACGAACAACGTGTCGCCGTAGCGCTCCAGCTTCGGCCGCTGATGGGCCTGGATGGCGTCCTCGATGGCCAGCTCGTGCAGGTCGAACTCCTGCGCCAGCGAGGCGAGCTCACGGCTGTCCGGCCGGTACAGGCCGATCCAGGCCAGGCTGCGCGGGGCTTTGTGCAGAACGCGATAGGTCTCGGCCAGCGAATCCGGGGACGCGACCCGGCGGCCGCCGCAGTAGATCGCACTGTCGACGACGCTGTGCCCCTTGGGTTTCGGCGTCTCCCGCGACGCCGGGACCGGCTCGAGGGCGGGCGTGGGCTCGTCGTGACGGCGTGCGGCGGCACGAAGCGACGGGGTACGGCCGAAGGCGCGAAGAGTGCGCAGGCGCAGGTCGGACATGAGTCCTCCAGGTGCGGTGAAGTGAGTGGTGGGCACGCATCTGCCCGACCCCCACGGCACTCAGGCCGCAACTACAGAGGACTCAGCCTCTCAAGGTCGAGCGAGATCGGTATGTCTGGAGGGATCGCTGTTCATCAGCGCCTCACCTCCCTGATCTCGCAAGCCTTGTTCTGACAACCCCGCAAGCCTAACACCAGAGTTATCGCCGCCGATGTGCGTTTCGTTACGGCGGCGACAACTGTGGTGGTCAGGCCTTGGCGGGGAGGGTGGCCGGCTTGAAGCTCGGCCGGGTTGCTTCGTACGTGGCGATATCGGCCTCGTGCGACAGCGTGATGCCGACGTCGTCGAGACCGTTCAGCAGCCGGTAGCGGGTGTAGTCGTCGATCTCGAACGGCGCCGAGACGTCGCCCGCCGAGATCGTCTTGTTCTCCAGGTCGACGGTCACCTTGGTGCCCGGGTCGGCCTCGATCGTGGTCCACAACTGCTCGACGACGTCCTCGGTCACGAGCGCCGCGAGCAGGCCCGCCTTGCCCGAGTTGCCGCGGAAAATGTCGCCGAATCGCGAGGACACGACCACACGGAACCCGTAGTCGAGCAATGCCCAGACCGCGTGCTCCCGCGACGATCCGGTGCCGAAGTCCGGTCCGGCCACGAGCACCGAGACGCCCTCGTACTCAGGCTGGTTGAGGACGAAGGCCGGATCGTTGCGCCAGGCCGAGAACAGCCCGTCCTCGAACCCGGTCCGGGTGACCCGCTTCAGGTACACGGCGGGGATGATCTGGTCGGTGTCGACGTTGCTCCGGCGCAGCGGGGCCGCCGTACCGATGTGCTGAACGAACGCTTCCATTGTTCCTGTTCTCCTCAGACGTTCTCGGGTACGGCGACAGCGACAGGCGGCAGGTCCGCGGGCGCGGCCAACGTGCCGGTGACAGCGGTCGCGGCGGCGACCAGCGGCGACACCAGGTGCGTCCGGCCACCCTTGCCCTGCCGGCCTTCGAAGTTGCGGTTCGACGTCGAGGCGCTGCGCTCACCCGGGGCCAACTGGTCCGGGTTCATCCCCAGGCACATCGAGCAACCCGCGCCACGCCACTCGGCGCCGGCGTCCTTGAAGATCGCGTCCAGGCCCTCGGCCTCGGCCTGCAGCCGGACCCGGCCCGAACCCGGCACCACGAGCATCCGGGTGCCGTCGGCAACCTTCCGCCCGGCCAGTACGCCGGCAGCCGCGCGCAGGTCCTCGATCCGGCCGTTGGTGCAGGAACCCAGGAACACCGTGTCCACGTGGATCTCGCGCATCGGCGTACCGGCGGTGAGGCCCATGTACTCCAGCGCCCGCGCGGCGGCGACCTTGTCGTTCTCGGTCTCGAAGTCGTCCGGCGACGGCACGGCCTCCGACAGCGGGATGCCCTGGCCCGGGTTGGTACCCCAGGTGACGAACGGCGCGATGTCCTCGGCGCGCAGCACAACCTCGCGGTCGAAGCTGGCGTCGTCGTCGGTGGCCAGGCTCTTCCAGTACTCGACGGCCGCTTCCCAGTCGACGCCCTGCGGCGCGTGCGGCTTGTCCTGCAGGTAGGCGAACGTGGTCTCGTCCGGCGCGATCATGCCGGCCTTCGCGCCCCACTCGATCGACATGTTGCAGATCGTCATCCGGGCTTCCATGCTCAGCGCCCGGATCGCCTCGCCGCGGTACTCGACGATGTAACCCTGACCGCCACCGGTGCCGACCTGGGCGATCAGCGCCAGCACCAGGTCCTTGGCCGAAACCCCGTCCGGCAGTACGCCGTCGACCGTGACGGCCATCGTCTTCGGCCGGGCCTGCATCAACGTCTGCGTGGCCAGCACGTGCTCGACCTCGCTCGTACCGATGCCGAAGGCAATCGCTCCGAACGCGCCGTGAGTAGAGGTGTGGCTGTCACCGCAGACCACGGTCATCCCGGGCTGGGTCAGACCGAGCTGCGGGCCGATCACGTGCACGACGCCCTGGTCCGGGTCGCCGAGGGTGTGGATCCGGATGCCGAACTCCTCGGCGTTCTTCCGCAGTGTGTCCACCTGCGTCCGCGACACCGGGTCCGCGATCGGCTTGTCCACGTCGAAGGTCGGGACGTTGTGGTCCTCGGTCGCGATGGTCAGGTCGGGCCGGCGAACCGGACGGCCGGCCAGCCGGAGTCCGTCGAAGGCCTGCGGACTGGTCACCTCGTGCACCAGGTGGAGGTCGATGTAGAGGAGGTCGGGCTCTCCTTCGGCCTGGCGCACGACGTGCGCATCCCAGACCTTTTCCGACAACGTCCTACCCATCAGACTTCTCCTCCTTGGATACTTTTCCCGCCCCACCGCCCCGATCGTGCGGTTCGTAGGCGAGGCTCACCGAGCTAGGTGGTGGCGTGCTATCGCTCACAGTGCTCCGGAACCGAGTGCGGAAGCCACTTGCGTTCCACGATTCGAGACGGCAATATCGTCCCATGGACAACTCTAGCGGAGTCGGCGTTCTCGACAAAGCAGCCCTCGTTCTGTCCGCCCTCGAGTCCGGGCCGGCGACCCTGGCTGGACTCGTGGCGGCCACCGGGCTGGCCCGGCCGACCGCACACCGGCTGGCGGTGGCGCTGGAGCACCACCGGCTGGTCGGCCGCGACATGCAGGGACGGTTCGTGCTCGGACCGCGACTCAGTGAGTTGGCCTCCGCCGCCGGTGAGGACCGGCTGCTCGCAACCGCCGGACCGGTGCTGGCGCGACTGCGGGACATCACCGGTGAGTCGGCGCAGCTGTTCCGCCGCCAGGGTGAGTACCGGGTCTGCGTCGCCGCCGCCGAGCGTCCTTCCGGTCTGCGCGACACCGTGCCGGTCGGCAGCCAGTTGACCATGGCCGCAGGCTCCGCGGCGCAAATACTGCTTGCCTGGGAGGACCCGGAGCGGATGCACCGCGGCCTCCACAACGCGACCTTCAACGCGGCCGCCCTGGCCGGCGTCCGGCGTCGCGGCTGGGCCCACTCGGTCGGCGAGCGGGAGCAGGGCGTCGCGTCCGTCTCGGCTCCGGTCCGCTCCCCCAGCGGCAAGGTCATTGCCGCCGTCTCCGTCTCCGGTCCGATCGAGCGGCTCTCCCGTCAACCCGGCCGGATGCACGCCCCGGCCGTGATGGCCGCCGCCGAACGTCTCTCCGAAGCGCTACGTCGCGCCTCTGAGTAGTTGTCACCCGACCGCCCCGGGATCACCATGAGAGTGGAAATCCTCGAGGAGGTCTGGCATGGAGCGGGACTGGCTTACCGTCGGTTGGAAGATGCTGTTCGTCCGGGGCGTGATCGGCATCGTGTTCGGGATTCTCGCGATCGTCTGGCCGATCTCCACGGCGATCGCACTCGCGCTGCTCTGGGGCTTCTGGGCCCTGACAGACGGCATCGGTTCGATCGTCCAGGCGTTCCAGCCGGAGTCTCGCGGTAGCCGGCTCTGGCTGATCGTGCTCGGCGTGATCGCGCTGATCGCCGGCTTCTTCGCGATCACCAGTCCGGGCATGACGGCGAAGACGCTGACCTGGATCCTCGGGATCTGGCTGATCGTCCGCGGGGTGTTCGAGCTGTTCGGCGCGTTCAGCAGTCGTCAGGTGATGCCGCGATGGCTGCTGGTGCTGAGCGCCGCCCTGTCGATCCTGCTCGGCGTCCTGTTCGCCGCGAATCCGGGCGCCGGCGCGGTCAGCATCGCCGTACTGCTCGGTGTCACGGCGCTGGTGTGGGGCGTCGTACTGATCGCCGTCGGCTTCAGCGTGCGTCGGGCACTGGGCTCTGCGCCGCCGACCATCACCCCGTCGCCCGCCTAGCCGCCGGCTGCGACGATCCGGGTCGTGATCTCCTCGGCCACCGCCTCGGTGTCGAGATCGGTCGCGATCCGGACCGTGCCGGCGGGATCGGCGACGAACGCGCTCAGGCCGGTTCCGAGGGTGATGTCGATCCGGCCGGGCGCGGAGAACGTGAACAGGTCGGGCCGGGTCAGAGTCAGGACCGCGACCGGATCGTGCCGGACGTTCCAGGTCTTGTTCCAGTGCGCCCACCATTGCTCGATGTCCCCACCGAGCGCAGCACCCAAGGCACCGGCGGCCCGGATCCGTTCCAGCCGACCCGAGTCGATGCTGACCCGCTGGGTGATCTCCAGCCCGGTGACCGTCGTCGGGATGCCGGCGTTGAGCACGGTCTGCGCGGCCTCGTCACTGCGGAAGTTGTGTTCGGGCTCGGCATCGGGACCGAACGATCCGCCCATCACCCAGAGCCGCCGGACCCACCGCGCCACCTCCGGCTCGTCCCTTCGTGGCCTGCCCACCACACCTCACGTCCCGACAAGGGCTTCGCCGTACCTGCGACGACATCCACCTCGAGGCCGGCGAGGGCGGCGTACCGGCGGGCTATCTGGGCGCGCAGGCGGGTGTCGCCGTACACGGTGTGGACCTCGACGAGGTCGAAGCCCGGGGTGCCCATGAGCTGGGCGAGGGCCATCGCGTCGTCGACGTCCGAGCCGATGTCGGTGTCCAGGATGATTCGGTTCATGGTCTCCTCCAGGTGAGTCGCCAGCCCGTCAGTCTTCGATCGTCGTCAGGGTTTCGATCAAGCGGTCGATGTGACCGGACAGCGCCCGGCCAGTCGGTACGAGCGCCGGCGTCGAGTGCATGAGCTGCGCATGACCCAGGAAGGCGGCGTACGCGAGCAGGCCGCGGTCCCGGGCGCGCGCCCGGGACAGGCCGAGTTCGGTGAAGAGTGAGGTGAGGTAGTCGAGCCGGCGTTCGGTCACCCGAGCGAGCGTGGGCGCGACCAGCGGATGGGTCGCGGTGGCCTGCAACGCCAGCTCGACGGACCCGGTGCCGGTGTCTCCGAGCACGGCCGTGAAGACCAGGCGCAGCAGGTTGCGTAACCGGGTCGCGACCTCCGGGGCCTGATCGGTCGTCGCGATCACCCGTTCGGTATCGCGTTGCTCCCAGCGCTCGAGGGCCGCGGCGATGAGTGCGTTCCGGTCGGCGAAGTGCCAGTAGAAGCTGCCTTTCGTCGCGCCGAGCGCCTTGGCCAGCGGCTCGACCGCGATCGCCCCGAGACCACCTCGGGCCAGCGCATCGAGTGCCGCCGCCGTCCAGTCGTTCGCCGACAAGGATTCGCGCTTCCCAGCTGCCATGGCCATACGCTACCGTATGGACCATCCTCCATACGGAGGCGTATGGAAGGAGTGCCATGCTCGCACCCACCGTTCTGCCCGTGCCGCATCACTACAGGACCAACCCGGCGACCGGACTCGTCCGGCGCCATCCGGTCCTCAGCTTCGTCCTGCTGGCCTGCCTGTTCGGCTGGGCGCCGTGGATCCTGGCCTTCTTCGGCATCGGATCGAATCCCGGCAATTTCCCGCTCGGCCCACTTCCCGCCGCGTTGATCGTGACCGCCTGCCAGGGGCGTGCGGAGCTGCGGGAGTGGGGCGGGCGGCTGCGCAACTGGCGAGCCGCGCCGAAGTGGTATCTGCTCGCCGTCCTGGCTCCGGCCGCGGTGCACGTCCTCAACGTGCTGGTGAATCATCTACTAGGTGCGCCGCTGCCCACCGGGGAACAACTGGCGGGCTGGCCTGGCGCACTGGCGACGATCCCTGTGCTGGTGGTGCTGATCGGGATCGGCGAGGAGGCCGGCTGGATGGCGTTCGCGGCACCGATCCTGCTGCGCCGGCACGGCTTGGTCGTCGCTTGGTTGCTCGCGTCGGCGATGCGGATCCTCTGGCATCTGCCGTTGATGCTCAACGGTGATCTGCCCTGGGTGCTCGGGGTCGTCGGGAACGCCGCTTTCACGATGGTGATGCTGCAGGTCTTCGTCGCAAGCGGCGGGCGGTGGCAACTGGTGGCCGTGTGGCACGCGAGCCTCAACGCCGTCGGCAGCGGGTTCTTCTTCACGATGGTCACCGAAGCGGACAACGCCCGGCTCGGGATCCTGCTCGCGGCCGCGTACACAGTGATCGCAACCCTCACGTACGCGGTCCGGCGGCGCTGAAGCAACAAAGCCTCCCACCCGCGAGGGTGGGAGGCTTTTCTCTGGTAGCCCCGACGGGATTCGAACCCGCGCTACCGCCTTGAGAGGGCGGCGTGCTAGGCCGCTACACAACGGGGCCAGAGGGTTGTCGACCGGTCCTTGCGGGCCGGGCAACGAGGTTGAACCTTACCGATTTCCATCGGCGCGGTCCAATCCGCTGGGGTACTAGGACTCGAACCTAGACTAACTGAACCAGAATCAGACGGGCTGCCAATTACCCCATACCCCAAGGCATTTCTCTGCGATTGTGAGACCGTCTCCGCCCTCACAACCTGGCTCGAAGAGAGTACCCGAGCATCGGCCCGGACACCAAAACGGGTCGGCTCTCGCGGGTTGTCACTCCCGTCACACCAGCCTCGTGCCGGGTGCCGCCGTACCGGTCAACGGCAACGTGCAGACGTTGTCCAGTTTGAACCGGCGGGCCAGCCAGAGCGCGATCGCGCCGAAGGCCACGAACTTCACCACGTCGAGCGTCACGAGGCCCCACGGCGCGTCCTTGACGCCGAGGCTCGCGCCGACGCTGTCCGTCAGGGCCGCGAAGATGAACGTCACCACGTTGTTCGCCGCGTGCGCCGCGATCGAGGCCTCCAGACCGCCCGTACGGATCACGAGCAGGGCAGCGACCAGACCGAACGCGAACCGGTCCAGGAACAGCGCCGGGCTCTGCCACGGCCAGATCCCGTGCGCGATCGTGAAGAGCAGCGTCGTGACCAGGATCGCTATCACCGAACTCCGCACCAGCGCACCGACCGCCTGCAGCAGGTAGCCGCGGAAGAAGTACTCCTCCCCCGCCGCCTGGAACGAGGACGTCAGCACCGTGACCGCGATCACCGCGACCGCATCCGGCGCCGCGCCGCCGCCATGTTGTTCGGCGCCGGCGAGCTCGATGTTGCCGAACTGGATCACCGCGAGCATCACCAACTCGAGCGCGACGGCGATCAGCGCGAACCAGGCCAGCGGCCGCCACCGCAACCGCCCGACCACGGACGACAACAACCCCGGCGCCTGCCCGTTCAGCTTCTGCGCGACCACCATGCTGAGCGGGATCAGGACGATCAACGTCAGGTTCGTCGCCAGCAGCCCGAACCACGAGACCGTGCCCTCGGGGTCCTTCCGGATCGCCTGCTGGAACCCGAGGATCACGACCCCGACGACCATCCAGCCGACCAGGATCGCGAGCGCCCCGAGCACGACGTACCCGCGCGGGCTGTTCGTGTTCCGCAGCAGGCGCAGGTACGTCGGGGCTTCCGGAGTGGAGTCCTGCGGGGTCATGACGTCGTACGGCGGGCCTGCTCGAGCCGGTGCAGCGACTTCTCCCGGCCGAGCAGTTCCAGTGACTCGAACAGCGGCGGCGAGATCCGACGTCCGGAGATCGCCACCCGGACCGGGCCGAACGCGTTCTTCGGCTTCAATCCGAGCCCGTCGATCAGCGACGCCCGCAGGGCCGCCTCGATCGCCTCGGTGGTCCACTCGACGTCCGCGAGCGCCTTCGCCGACGCCTCCAGGACCGCACCCGCATCGCCATTCAGACCCTTGGCCGCGGCATCCGGATCGATCGTGAACGCGTCGTCGTCGATGAACAGGAACCCGAGCATGTCGACCGACTCGGACAGCGTGTTCATCCGCTCCTGCACCAGCGGTACGGCGGCCTGCAGCACCTTGAGCTGGTCAGCCGAAGGCTCGGCCGGAAGCACGCCGCCCTGGGCCAGGAACGGGATCATCCGCTGGGCGAACTCCTCCGGCGGCAGCATCCGCATGTGCGACGCGTTGATCGCCTCGCACTTCTTCGGATCGAAGCGGGCCGAGTTCGAGTTCACCTTGCGGATGTCGAAGGCCTCGACCATCTCGGCCATCGTGAACACGTCGCGGTCCTCGGCGATCGACCAGCCGAGCAGGGCCAGGTAGTTGAGCAGGCCCTCCGGCAGGAAGCCGCGCTCCATGTACTCGCCGAGGCCGGAACCCTTGTCCCGCTTGGAGAGCCGCTTGTTGCCCTCGCCCATCACGAACGGCAGGTGCCCGAACCGCGGGGTCCGGCCGCTGCCGATGCCGATGTCGGCGAGCGCCTCGTACAGCGCGATCTGCCGCGGCGTCGACGGCAACAGATCCTCGCCGCGGAGCACGTGGGTGATGTTCATCAGCGCGTCGTCCACCGGGTTCACCAGCGGGTAGAGCGGGTAACCGTTCGCCCGGACCAGGACGTAGTCGCCCAGATTCTCCGGCAGGAAGGTGATCTCGCCGCGGACCAGGTCGTCGAACACGATCGGCCGGTCGGGCATCCGCAGCCGGACCACGGGCCGGCGGCCCTCGTCGACGTACGCCTTGACCTGCTCGTCGGTGAGGACGCGGCAGTGGCCGTCGTACCCGCTGTGCTGGCCGGCCGTACGCGCGGCCTCGCGGCGCTGGTCGAGCTCCTCCTGCGAGCAGTAGCAGTGGTACGCCTTGCCCGCCGCGAGCAGTTTCGCCACGACGTCGGCGTACGTGTCCATCCGCTCGGACTGCAGGTACGGCCCGTACTCGCCGCCGACCTGCGGGCCCTCGTCCCAGTTGAGGCCGAGCCAGCGCAGCGAGTCGTAGGTGTACTGGTAGCCCTCATCGGTGTTGCGGGCCTGGTCGGTGTCCTCGATGCGGAGCACCAGCTTGCCGCCGTAGTGCCGGGCGAAGGCCCAGTTGAACAGCGCGCTGCGGATGTTGCCGACGGTCAGCAGACCGGTCGGCGACGGTGGGAACCGTACCCGCACCTCGTTCGGCTCGAGGTCGCCCAGCACGTCGTCAGTCACGCACGATCACCTTGTTCGTCAGAGTTCCGATTCCTTCGACGCTGACCGCGACCTCGTCGCCGGGCAGCATCGGGCCGACCCCCGCCGGGGTGCCGGTCAGCACCACGTCGCCGGGCAGCAGGGTGGTGAAGGAGGTGATGTAGGCCAGCACCTCCGGGATGTCGAAGATGAACTGCGAGGTCCGCCCGTCCTGCTTCGGCTCCCCGTTCACCTCCGTCGAGACGCGTACGTCGGACACGTCCAGCTCGGTCGTGATCCACGGACCGAGCGGGCAGAACGTGTCGTACCCCTTGGCCCGGGCCCATTGGCCGTCGCTCTTCTGCAGGTCGCGCGCGGTCACGTCGTTGGCGATCGTGTAGCCGAAGATCACCTCGTTGACCCGCTCCTTGGGCAGATCACGGCAGATCCGACCGATCACGATCGCGAGCTCGCCCTCGAAGTTCAGGTCGTTGGTCTGCTCGGGGTACACGATGCCGTCGCGCGGGCCGATCACACTGGTGTTCGGCTTGAGGAAGATCAGCGGTTCCTTCGGAACCTCGTTGCCGAGCTCCTGCGCGTGGGCCGCGTAGTTCCGGCCGACGCAGACGACCTTGCTGCGCGGGATCACCGGCGCGAGCAGCCGGACATCGGCCAGCTGCAGCTTCTCGCCGGTGAACTGGACCGGCCGGTAGAGCGGGTCCGAGTCCAGCACGGCGACCGTGCCGGTGAGGCCCTCGGGGTCGTCGGTCTCGACAACGCCGTACTTGGGCTCGTCGTCGACGGAGAATCTGGCGATACGCACGGGCTGAGCCTACCGTCGCCGCGGAATGAGACAGTTATGCGGTGACTGTTGATATCCGCCTGGCCGTTCCGGCTGAGTACGACGCGGTGGGCGAGCTGACCGTGGAGGCCTATACGCACGACGGTTTCGTGCGGGGTGATTACGCGCGGACGCTTCGTGCGGCCGCGGATCGGGCCGCCAAGGCTGAGCTGTGGGTCGCGGCCGACGCCGAGGGTCTGCTCGGCACTGTTACTTACTGTCCGCCTGGCTCTGTTTACCGAGAGATCGGGCGAGACGGCGAGGGCGAGTTCCGGATGCTCGGGGTCGCGGGGCGGGCGCGCGGGCTGGGGATCGGGACGGCTCTGACCAACCGCTGCATTGACCGCACCCGGGAATTGGGGGTCGATCGGCTGGTCATGAGCAGCGCGATCTACATGACGACGGCACACCGTCTGTACGAGCGTCTTGGCTTCACCCGGCTGCCGTCGCGTGACTGGTCCCCGATCGCGGGCGTGGACCTGTGGGCGTTCGCCCTGGACCTGCTCGATCCGGACCTGCTCGACCCGGACCCGCTCGACCCGGACCCGCTCGACCCGGACCTGTGACTGTCACGCTGACTGTTGCCGAGTGGACGTCGTACGCGACGGACCACTCGGTCCGCGTGGACGCGTTGCTCGCCGATCACCTCGAACGCCGACAGCGGCGTGAACCGCATCCGGTCGAGGACTTTCTGTTCACCTATTACCCCACGCGCCCGAACCAGCTGCGGGTCTGGCACCCGGGACCGGGAGTGCGGTTGCTGTCGGCTTCGGCGTACGACGGACGCCGGGGGTACACGTACGCCGACGGGGCCGCGTGCCTGGATCCGGCGGAGATCACGCGCCGGGCGGACAGCATCCGGTGGATCCGGCGACTGCTCGGGGCGACGCTGGATCGCCAACCCCAGTTCGGGTGTTTCGGGCTGCACGAGTGGGCGATGGTCTACCGGACTGACGACGTACGTCATGGTTCGTGGCCGTTGCGATTAGGTGCGGAGGGCACCGATCAGGTGGTCGAGTCGCACAAGATCGCGTGCTCGCACTTCGACGCGTTCCGCTTCTTCACGTCACCGGCCCGACCGTTGAACGTCCTGCAGCCGACGCGCGAATCCCAACCAGCATTGGAACAGGGCGGTTGCCTGCACGCCAACATGGACCTCTACAAATGGGCGTCCAAGCTGATGCCGTTCGCGCCGAGCGCGTTGGTGCTGGACTGCTTCGAACTGGCCCGCGACATCCGCACCCTCGACATGCGCGCCTCCCCCTACGACTTCGCTCCCCTGGGCTACGTGCCGGTGCCGATCGAGACCCCGGCCGGCAAAGCCGAGTACGCCGCCGCCCAACGAGCCTTCGCCGATCGCGCCCGCCCACTCCGCCGGCAACTCGTCGACCTCTGCGACGCCCTCCTCGACTAACCTCACCCCATGGGAAAGATCCTCGCCATCGCCTGCGGCATCCTCCTCCTCGCCATCGGCGCGATCTGGACCCTCCAAGGCCTCGGCGACCTCAAAGGCAGCTCCATGACCGGCAGCACCTTCTGGGCCATAGTCGGCCCCCTGGTCGCCGCCGGCGGAGTATCCCTCCTCTACGTCGCCATCCGCGGGCCGCAGAAACGCCGCTAGCACGAACAGCACGAACATGATCAGCAGCAGGATCCAGCGCGGATCGTCGAGCATCAGATCCTTGGCCGCCTGCGCCCGTTCGACGTCGGACAGCGGTTGGATCGAATGATCGGAGTCGGCCCAGCCGAGGCGAGCGGGCACGAAGGCGAGATAGGTCCACACCCGCATCGCGAAGTAGAGAACGGCCGCGGCCACGATCAGGATCCGGCGCCGGCCGGGCCGCCAGGCGACGTACAGGACGGCCGGGATGATCAGCAGTTCGAGGATGCTGTTGACCGCGATGTAGTACGGGATGGACGGCAGGAACATCTGCTCGAGCGCCTCGCCGGTCAGTGAGGTGCTGTTGAGTGCACCGTTCAGCAGGAGGATCGCCATCAGGCCACCGCAGCCTGCGAACGCGAACCCGGCGGTGCCGAGCACGATCAGGCCGTCCGCGACCCGCGGCCTGGCGCCGATCCTGGTGGCGATCAGGCCGATCAGGCATCCCCAGGCCGCGCCGATCACGACCGCCAGGGGCCACGGAATCCAGCTGGACAGGTTGAACAGCCCGGTGATCAGGGCGCTGAACGGGACCACGAGGGCGTAGGGCTTCCAGTTCTCTCTCATAGCAGGAGTGAAGCATTTCGCTGCTTCAAGCATCTACTGCTTACAGCAGCTACCCGGGATCAATCAGGGGTACCCGTAGGTTTGGTCCATGGCGAGCGAGCGGGCAGAGCTGCAGGGCGCATTGGTCCAGGAGATGCCGTGGTACGTGTCGGCAGCAGTGCGCTACCAGATCGCCGTCGCCGACCAGCTCGGCATGCCGCTGACCGACATCCACGCGATCAGTGCCCTGCTGGAGATCGGTCCGGCCGGCGCACGTCAGTTGGCCGACCTGATGGGCATGACTACCGGCGCGGTTACCCGGCTGGTCGACCGGCTCGAGCGTGCCGGCTATGTCCGTCGCGAACCCGACCCAGCCGACCGCCGCCGCATCGTGATCCAGGTCGTGCCCGAACGCGTCGCCGACATCGCGCAGTACTACGAGTCGATGGACACGCGTTGGCAGGACCAGCTCGCCGGCTACACCAACGCCCAGCTCGAGTTCCTGATCGACTTCCTCCGCCAGGGCCGCCACCATGCTCAGGCCGAAACCACGGTCCTTCGCTCGAAGGGGCGTCCGCACGCCACCAGGCGCCGCCGAACGGATTGATTCAGCGGGTGGTTCGGAGGACTGCCCATTGGTAGTGCATGGCCTGGTCGTCGTTCCAGGTTTGCCATAGCTCGAGGTCTGCGTGGAGTCGGAGGGTTTTGCGGAGGGTGGGGTCGGTGCGGATGCTGAAGAAGCGGGCGGGGCCGAAGTCGGTGTTGTCCTGCCAGGCTTGTTCGGTGGGGTCGGAGGCGCCCCAGAGGCCGATGGCCAGTGGGGCGCCGGGGCGGAGGACTCGGGTGATTTCGGACAGGGCTTGGTCGAGGTCCTCGTTGGCGATGTGCAGGAGGGTGCTCATGGTCCAGCCGGCGTCGAAGGTCGCGTCCTCGAAGGGGAGCTCGAGGACAGACGCGACCCGGGCGTCGAGGCCTAGCGAGCGGCAGGTGTCGACGCTCGCCGGCGCGAGATCCACGCCGGTGTAGTCGAATCCGGCGTCCGAGATCGCCTGCCCGTCGCGGCCGGGACCGCAGCCGATCTCCAGGACCGACCGCCGGCTCTCCCGGTCCAGTTGCTGGAGGTACGCCGTACGCCGTGCGACTCGTTCGTCCGGGAGTTCGCGGCCGACGCGGGCCGGAGCCTCGTTGTTGTAGTAGGCGATGAGGTCCTGCTCGCGCTGAGCCCGCTGATCGTCGGTCACGAGGTGATGTTAGTAGCGTCGGGGGGGGTCGTCGCCGGTTGAGCGGTGGACGGTGACCAAGGTCCGGCCATCTTCGGCGGGGGCGGGCACCACTGTGTAGAGGGTGCGGCCGCCGGGAAAGCTGAAGTGCTGGGATGCGCCGGCGGTGTTGGTTGGCACGTCATACGAGGTGATGCCTTCGACCGAGGTCTTCTTGGTGAGGTAGGTGAGGACGAGACCCAGGCGTGCGTCGTGGTCGCCGAAGATATAGGTGTCGTCGGAACCGTTGATCGGCGAGAGGTTGGCGCCCACCGTGTCTTCGGCCTGCGCGCCCGACGAATACGAGCCGTCGGCCGGCATGCTGGCGAACTGGTAGCCGCCTTGGACGGCGAAGACATAGAGCGTCCGATGGCGCAGCATTCCGACGGCGTCGTAGTACATGCGATCGTCGAGCATGATTGGCGTACCGATCGGCGGGGTCGCCTTGACCTGGGCCGACCGCGGATCCAGCGGCAAGGGCGACGCCGTGTGCTGTCCGAGTTCGGACGGATCTGGTGACAGCCGTCGATCCGGCCCGGAGCACAAGGTGCGTTGGCCCACCAGCCAGCCGGTCGGGGTCCGGGTCAGGTCGGTGCGGGCGATGCGCCGGCCGGAGTCGTCGCCGTAGTCGAGTACGCCGGTGTTGCCAGTGAAGGTGAACTCGTACCGCGGTACGCCGTACACCTCTGCTTCCGGCGGCCGTACGTCGGGATTGAGGACGGCGCGAACCCGCTCGCCGGTCGTGGGATCGACACCCGGCACGATGGACATCCGGTCCTTGCAGGCCCAATCACCGATGCTGGCATGCGGCGTCGTCGCGGGTTTCGGCGAGTGGTTGCCGTTGGCAAGGAGCGCGGCGACGACGGCGAACACTGCCAGCACCGAAGCAGCCGCCACGTACGGCGCAACTCGCCGACGCCAGCAGGCCGGATGCGCAGGCACGGGAGCACTCGTGCGGTCCTGCATCGCCTCCCACAGCTGGTCGACGTCGACCTGTACGGCGGACGCGGCTCGGTCGAGCTCCTTCGTCAGGTGGCGCTCGGTTTCGTTCATCGGTGGTCCTCGAGTTCGACCGCGAGCCTGGCCAGGCCACGGCTGACGAGTGATTTGACCGTGCCGACGCGTACCTGCATCGCGTCGGCGATCTCGGCCAGGGGCAGATCCAGCCAGTAGCGCAGTACGAGCGCCTCGCGCTGCCGCGGCGCCAAGCCGTCGAGCGCACGCATCAGCCCGCGGATGGACTCGTCGCGTTCGAGCTGCTCGTCGGCGGGCGCGGCCGTGATCAGGTGCAGGATCTTGCGGTCCGCGAGGAGCTTGCGCCGCTGCCGCGTGCGAACTTCGTTGACCACGATCCGGTTCAGGTACCCGGTCAGGTTGGCGATGTCGCGTTGCTCGCGGGCGACGTACAGCCGGCAGAACGCCTCCTGCACCACGTCTTCCGCGTCCTCGGCACCGAGCAGGTGGGCCAACCGGACCAGCCGGACGGCATGCGCCCGGAACAACGCCTCGAACGCCTCCGGCGGTGGAACGCCGGAGCCCGCTCCCGCCGCCGGCTCCACCACGTCTCCCACGAACAGACCCATACCTAAACGACGATCGCACCGCCAAAAGGTTGAGTCCAGAGCACGAGAGAGCGACCCGCAGCCCGACTCGGCCGGGGGCGGGTGGTCGGGTTAGTTGGAGCGGGTTGCCTTCAGAGCGAACAGGAGGGGGACGCGTGGTGCCTCGTCCGGCAGGCGCCACCAGCCCTCTGGGGTCTGCTGCATCGAGGGCCAGCGGGGCCACTGCAGGACCTCGGACTCACGGAGCGTGGTGACGGTGAAGTTCGAGCCGGCGAGAGTGGTGACGATCTCGCCGAGCCCGTGCCTCCATTCGTAGCTACGCTGCCGGCCCGGGACCTGGTCGCCGGTGTAGGTGACGGTGGAATCGTGCGCGATCGGCCCGCGGCCCTCCAAGTAGTCGGCGCGGAGCGTGAGCTCTTCGGACTCGCCAGGGAGTGAAACCTCGCGGAGGGCGTTGAGCAGCGGGTGAAACTCGACGATGTAGACGAAGCCGCCGGGCTTGAGCAGGTCGTGGACGACCTTGGCCCACTGCTCCAGGTCCGGGAGGTAGCAGAGCGCGCCCTTGCCCGTGTAGACGATGTCGAACTGGCGACCGCTCAATGCATCGACCGCGTCGTACACATTGGCGTGCACGTACTCGACCTCTTGCTCGGCGTCGGCGGCCAACTGACGCGCCTCCTCGAGCGACTTCCGCGAAAGGTCGAGCCCGGCCACGTGTGCGCCACGGCGGGCGAACGCGATCGTCTCGGTGCCGAGGTGGCATTGCAGATGGAGCACGTCGCGACCGTCGAGCGGCCCGAGATCCGTCCACTCATAGTCGGCGAACCAGTACTCCGGAGGCTGAATGTAGAACTGGCTAGCCGCATGCAACGGCGCCCGCGCGTCCCAGTCGGCCTCGTTCGCCGCGATCATCTGCCGAGTCTCTGCGTCCAACGTCACCCCTCCAGTCTGCCCATGACCAGGTCCACCCCTTGTTCAAGGTTGATGGATAAGCTTGAATAAGAGCATGGCACGGGTTGAGTTGCATCGATGGCCTGGGCATCCGGATGGGTTCACCCGGGCAGAGCGGTTGGGCGGGTCGTACGAGTTGTACTTCCCGGACCCACTGGTCGGGCGTGAGTTCGACCTGAGCGACGACGTCCTCGCTGTACTGGAGGACGCCGCCGGCGATCTCGCGCGCCTGGACGCGACCGCGGCCGTGCTGACGAACAGCGAGGCCTTGGCCCGACTGCTGTTGCGGGCCGAGGCCGTCGGGTCTTCGCAGATCGAGGGACTCGTGGTGGGTGCGCGTCGCCTGCTCAAGGCCGACGTCCTGCGCGATCGCCCCGGCAACGGGCCTGGCGACGTCACGGCCGAAGAAGTGCTCGGTGCCGTCGATGCCATGACCTGGGTGACCGATTCGGTCCAGGCCGGGGACAAACTCGAGGTCGACCACCTGCTGGAGGCGCACCGCCGACTGATGGCCCAGTCCCCCACGCCGGAATTCGGCGGGGAGATCCGCTACCTGCAGAACTGGATCGGCGGCCGCTCCCCCGCCGAGGCGTACTACGTCCCGCCACCGGCGCACCTCATCCCCGAACTGCTCGCCGACCTGATGACCTTCGTCCGCGAGTCCCGACTGCCGGTGCTGGCCAAGACCGCGATCGCGCACGCACAGTTCGAGACGATCCATCCCTTTGCCGACGGCAACGGCCGGACCGGACGCGCCTTGATCCACCTGATCCTGCGTGCCGACGGCCTGGTCTCGCGGACCGTGCCACCGGTGTCGTTGTCGCTCGCCACGCACGCGGCGGACTACATCGACGCACTGACCGCGTTCCGATACGTCGGGCGGGCGACCACGGCCAAGGCACAGACGGCGGCGAACCCATGGCTCCGCATGTTCGCCATGGCGTGCAGTCACGCGACCGCGGAGGCCGCTCGATTCGAACAGACCGCAGCTGACCTCAAGACCTCCTGGCGGGAAAGAGCGGCGCCGGTCCGGGCGGGATCTGCGGCCGACCTGTTGATCGAGGCACTGCCGGCAGCGCCGGTCCTCACGCTCGCCGCGGCCGCGCAACTCATCGCTCGATCGCAGCAGGCCGCCAACCAGGGACTCGCGCGACTGGTCGAAGCGAACATCCTCCGCGAAGTCACCGACGGCCGCCGCAACCGTGTCTACGAGGCGCCCGAACTCATCGACGCCTTCACGTTGCTCGAACGCCGATTCGCCAGCCCAGCAGCCGATACGAGGATCGAACCACCTAGCAGACCAGTCCCGTCGAGGCCAGAACCAACACGCCATCCGCATTGACTTTCTCCTTCCCGCCAGGACACAATTCGAACACATGTTCGATCGCGTCTCCAAATCGAGGCGCTGAGACGGGGAGCGTGAGGGACTGTGATGCCGGAGCCGTTCGACTGGGACATCCTGCACCGACCATCCGCGATGGCGATGGTGCGAGGCCAGCTCGGCTTCAGCTGGATGGTGTTGTCCGGCCGGCTCGCCCAACTGACCGACGAGCAATACTTCTGGCGTCCGAGCAGCGAGGCGCTGACCGTCGTACGACGTCAGTACGCCGGTAAGTTCCGATCACTCGGGACCGGCGAATGGGTGGCGCAGTGGCCGGACGAGCCGGACCATCGCGGACCGCGGACGATCGCTTGGCTGATCGCCCACCTGACGGAGATGTTCTTCGAGCGCTGGGAGTGGACCTTCGGCGCGAGTCAGCAGGGCCGCGCCGACATCACCCTGCACGGCAACGCGCGGGATGCGGTCGCGTGGCTGACCCATTGGGTCGACGCGTGGCAGGAATCGATCGCCGCGCTGGACGAGGACCAGGTGATGACGGTCGGCCTGAGCCAGGCCACCGAGCTGGACGCCGGCGAGCCGTTCGGCCACGTCGCGCTGCGACTGAATCGCGAGCTGATCCACCACGGCTCGGAGATCATGACACTGCAGGATCTCTATGCGGTCGCAGCGTGAAGACCGAGTAGCGGCCCGACACGCCGCGACACGCCGGGCCCGCGCCGCGACACGCAGAGGCCGACGGGGCAATACCGGGAATTGTCGGAGCAACCACCTAGCATCACTACTGCTGGTGGTTCGGAGTGGCTGGCACCACAAGATGTGGGTCACTCTGAGGCAACAGGGGAATCCGGTGAGACTCCGGAGCTGCCCCGCAACGGTGAGCGGAGAGCCTCCGCGAGTCCGGATACCTGCCACTGGCGCGCGCACCGCCGGTGCGCGCGGTCCGAGACCTCGCGGGTGGGTCGCAGGGCGTGACGGCAGTGTTCCCGGCCGGTGCGGCCGTGTCGTCGTGCGCCCGCCCGCGCTCAGGTCAAGGGCCTCCGGCACTCGTATGGAGACAGCTTCTGTGACCATCGCTTCGTCCTCCCGGACGGCTGACCAAGCCGACCCGAATTCTTCGGCAGACCTGCCGACCGAGCTGACCGTCGTCCGCCGTGACGGCAGCAGCACCGCCTTCGACCCGACCAAGATCTCGGTCGCGATGAGCAAGGCGTTCCTCGCCGTCGAGGGCGCCGAGGCCGGCGCCACCCACCGGGTCCGTGACCTGGTGACCGACCTGACCGGCCGGGTCGTGGGCGCCCTGACCAGCCGCGGCGACGCCCGTCGCAGCGTCCAGGTCGAAGACATCCAGGACCAGGTCGAGCTGGCGCTGATGCGCGCCGGCGAGCACCAGGTCGCCCGTGCCTACGTCCTCTACCGGGAGGAGCGGACCAAGGCCCGCACCCCCGCCGACGCGGCCGGCATCAGCGAGAAGCCGGCGCTGACAGTCCGCGCGGCCGACGGCAACCGAGCCCCGCTCGACATCGACCGGCTGCGAGTCATCGTCGGCGAGGCGGCCGAAGGACTCGACTCGGTCGATCCTGAGCTGATCCTCAACGAGACACTCGGCTCCTGCTACGACGGCATCGCGCAGCACGAGGTCGAGCTCGCGCTCGTGATGGCCGCCCGGTCGTACGTCGAGACCGAGCCGCAGTACAGCTTCGCCGCGTCCCGCCTGCTGCTCGACCAGATCCGTCGCGAGGCCCTCGGCCGCGTTCACGGTGAGCCCCGGCAGGCCAGCCAGGCCGACATGACCGAGGCGTACGCCGACTACTTCCCGCGCTACATCCAGGTCGGTATCGAGGCCGGACACCTCGACCCCGAGCTGGCCAACTTCGACCTGACCCGGCTGGCCGCCGCGATCCGCCCCGAGCGCGACCTCAACTTCACCTTCCTCGCCCTGCAGACCCTCTACGACCGCTATCTGCTGCACATCGACAAGGTGCGCTTCGAGCTGCCGCAGGCGTTCTTCCTTCGCGTCGCGATGGGGATGGCACTGCGGGAGGACGACCGGGAGGCGCGCGCGATCCAGTTCTACGAGCTGCTCAGTTCGTTCCGGTTCATGTCGTCGACGCCTACCCTGTTCAACTCCGGCACCACCCGGCCGCAGCTGTCGTCGTGCTTCCTCACCACGGTCGACGACGACCTGGCCGGCATCTTCCACGGCATCCGCAACAACGCGCTGCTCGCGAAGTACTCCGGTGGTCTCGGCAACGACTGGACCCCGGTCCGCGGCATCGGCGCCAAGATTCGCGGCACCAACGGCGAGTCGCAGGGCGTCGTACCGTTCCTGAAGATCGCCAACGACACCGCGGTCGCGGTGAACCAGGGCGGCAAGCGCAAGGGCGCGGTCTGTGCCTACTTGGAGACCTGGCACATCGACGTCGAGGAGTTCCTCGACCTACGCAAGAACACGGGCGACGAGCGCCGCCGTACGCATGACATGAACACGGCGAACTGGGTGCCCGACCTGTTCCTGCAGCGCGTCGAGGCGGGTGGCGACTGGACTCTGTTCTCGCCGAACGAGGTCCCCGACCTGCACGATTTGTACGGCGCTGAGTTCGCCGCGGCGTACGCCGGTTATGAGGCGGCCGCCGACCGTGGTGAGATCCGGGTGTTCAAGCGGGTCAAGGCCGTCGACCTGTGGCGCCGGATGCTGACGGTGCTGTTCGAGACCGGGCACCCGTGGATCACGTTCAAGGACGCCTGCAACCTGCGCTCACCGCAGCAACACGACGGCGTCGTCCACTCGTCGAACCTGTGCACCGAGATCACGCTCAACACGACGGTCGAGGAGACCGCCGTCTGCAACCTGGGCTCGGTCAACCTGGTCGCCCACCTCACCGAGGACGGCCTCGACGCCGAACTGCTCCGCGACACCGTGACGACCGCGGTGCGGATGCTCGACAACGTCATCGACGTGAACTTCTACACCACCCCGGAGTCGGAGCGCGCAAACCAGCGGCACCGTCCGGTCGGCCTCGGTCTGATGGGCTTCGCCGACGCGCTGTTCGCGCTGCGGATCCCGTACACGTCCGATGCCGCGGTCGAGTTCGCGGACAGCTCGATGGAGCAGATCAGCTACCACGCCATCGAGGCTTCGAGTGACCTGGCGGCCGAGCGCGGACGCTACTCGACGTACGACGGTTCGCTGTGGAGCCAGGGGGTCCTGCCGATCGACTCGCTCGAGCTGCTCAAGACCGCTCGCGACGGCGACGTGATCGTTGATGAGAGCAAGCAACTCGACTGGGACGCGCTCCGGCAGAAGGTCCGGCGCGACGGCATGCGGAACTCGAACGTGATGGCGATCGCGCCGACCGCGACGATCTCCAACATCTGCGGCGTGAGTCAGTCGATCGAGCCCGCGTACAGCAACCTGTTCGTGAAGTCGAACATGTCCGGTGAGTTCACCGTCGCGAACCCGTACCTCGTCGCCGACCTCAAGGCGCGCGGGCTGTGGGACCAGGTGATGGTGTCGGATCTGAAGTACCACGACGGCGTCCTGGCGGGGATCGAGCGGATTCCGGCCGATCTGCGGGAGCTGTACGCGACGGCGTTCGAGATCGACCCGCTCTGGCTGGTGAAGGCGGCCTCGCGCCGGCAGAAGTGGATCGACCAGGCGCAGTCGCTCAACCTCTATATGGCTGCGCCTTCGGGTCGTGCGCTGGACGAGCTGTACCGGTCTGCCTGGCGGTATGGGCTGAAGACGACGTACTACCTGCGTTCGCAGTCGGCGACGCATGTGGAGAAGTCGACGCTGAAGGGCACCGATGGACGTCTGAACGCCGTACCTGTCAGCGTCCCCGCACCTGTCCCCACCGGGGCCGTGTGCTCCATTGACGATCCTGACTGCGAGGCCTGCCAGTGACCACGACCAACAACTCCACCGGGCTCGGTTCGCTTGCTGTCGGAGCGTCGCGGGTCCAGGTCGCCGACAAGGCGATGATCAACGCGCGGGCCGACGTCAACCAACTGCTCCCTTTGAAGTACCAGTGGGCCTGGGACAAGTACCTTGCCGCGTGCAACAACCACTGGATGCCGACCGAGGTCTCCATGCAGGCCGACATCTCGCTGTGGAAGTCTCGGGACGGGCTGACCGAGGACGAGCGGATGATGCTGAAGCGCAACCTCGGCTTCTTCGCGACCGCCGAGTCCCTGGTCGCGAACAACATCGTGCTTGCTGTGTACCGGCAGCTGACCAACCCCGAGTGCCGGCAGTACCTGCTGCGCCAGGCGTTCGAGGAGGCCGTGCACACGCACACCTTCCAGTACATCTGTACGTCGCTCGGTCTGGACGAGGGCGAGTTGTTCAACATGTACCGCGAGGTGCCGTCGATCTCGGACAAGGACGCGTGGGCGCTGAAGTACACCCAGCATCTGGAGGACCCGGATTTCCGGACCGGGACGCCGGAGTCCGACACCGCGTTCCTACGCGATCTGATCGCGTTCTATGTGGTGTTCGAGGGGATGTGGTTCTACACCGGGTTCGCGCAGATCCTGTCGCTCGGCCGGCGGAACAAGATGGTCGGTATCGCCGAGCAGTACCAGTACATCCTGCGGGACGAGTCGATCCACCTGAACTTCGGCATCGACTGCATCAACCAGATCAAGCAGGAGAACCCGCACCTGTGGACGGAGGCGTTCCAGGCCGAGGTCCGGCAGATGCTGACCGAGGCCTGCGAGCTGGAGGTCGCGTACGGGCGTTCGACCATGCCGAACGGGATGCTGGGTCTGACGGCGGAGCTGTGTGAGCAGTACATGCACTTCATCACCGACAGGCGTGCGGAGCAGATCGGCATCGCCCCCATCTTCGGCGAAACCCGCAACCCCTTCGGCTGGATGTCGGAGGTGATGGACCTGAAGAAGGAAAAGAACTTCTTCGAAACCCGCGTGATCGAGTACCAGTCATCCAGCGGCCTGAGCTGGGACTGAGATAGCCGACAGGTAGAGCCAAGGCGGCGTACGAGCAGATGTGTACGCCGCCTTGTGCGCCGGAGGCTCCCCCAACCTCAGCTCAGGAGGGCGAGGATTTCGGCGGTGGTGCCGGATTCTCCTAGGCGGGGGAAGATTCGGGTTAGGGAGTGGTTGTGGGATTCGGCGGCTAGGTCGGTCATGGCGTCGGTGGCCAGGGTTACGTGGTAGCCGTGTTCGAAGGCGGCTCGGGCGGTGGATTCGACGCCGATGCTGGTGGCTACGCCGGTCAGGACGATCTGGGTGATGCCGCGGCGACGGAGGTGTACGTCGAGGTCGGTGCCGTGGAACGCACCCCAGTTCCGCTTCGTCACGACGATGTCCTCGGGGTGCCCGGCCAACTGGTCGACGATCTGGTCACCGCCCGCGGGTGGCGTCCCGGTCGCGCGGCCCTGCTGCTCGGTCCGGCCGGTCGGGCGATCCCCACCGTCGGCGCTGAAGCTGACCCGGACGAGGACCACCGGAAGGTCGTGCTTCCGGAAGGCATCCGCGAGCTCGACCGTCCGGTTGATCACGTCCTCGGTGGAGTATGGCTCGCCAGGAAGTGCGGCGACGGCGTTCTGCAGATCGATGACGACCAGTGCGGTCTTCGGGTCAAGAGTGGTGACAGGCACGAGCGAACCTCTCAGGTGGGTTGGGTGGAACCGATCCGGCCGAGCGATCGGTCCAGAACGGTGACCAGCACGAGCAGACAAGCGAGCACGAGCAGGAACAGCGACAACTCGTGCAAACCGGCCGTGGTCGCGCCGTGCTGGAAGAATTGCGCGTTGGCAGCGGCAGCGATGAGAGCACCGACGTACCCGCACGTGCGCAGCAAGCCGGCGGACGATCCGATTCGAGCCGGATCCGCCTGGTGATACAGGGCGTTCTGGTTGGCAAGCCCGGTGAGCCCCTGCGACAACCCGGCCAGTACACCGACCAACGCCAGTACAGCGATCACCGTCTGCGCCCCGACGAACTGCGGTGCGATCGCCGCCGCCGCCAGGAGGATGCTCCCGGCAACGAGTTTGCCGCGCACCTTCGCCCGGCGACCGGTGATCACGATGATCAGCACCGCGCTGACCGACAGCGGCAGCATCAGCAACCCGGCGGACGCGGCGCCCAGCCCACGCCCTTCCTCGAGCCACTGCGGGAAGCCGTAAAGGAAAGCGTACGAACCAACCATCGCCAGCACTTGCCGGATGTACGTCGCGATCAACGGGACGTTCCCGCCCAGCACCTGCAGGTCGATGAACGGCTCCACCACCCGCAACTGCACGAGTACGAACGCCACCCCGAGGGCAACCGCGAGTACGACCAGATACCAGCGCGACAACCGCGGCTGCATCAGGAACAGCATCAGCGAAACCAGCGTGGCCGTGAACAGCGCGATGCCCGGGTAGTCGAGGCGACCCGCGGCGCGAGTACGCGGCCGGCCTCGGCCCGGCAACCACAGCACGCCGAGGATCACGCAGATCACCGACAGCGGCACGTTGATGGTGAAGATCAGATGCCACCCACCGAGCCCGATCAGCAGACCACCGAGGGTCGGCCCGATCACCGCGATCACCTGGTTGGACACGGACAAGATGCTGAGGATCCCCGCCGGCGTCTTCATCCCGGTCCGGTCGGCCTCACTGCGGATCAGCGACATCGAGGCCGGGTACGCCGCCGACGTCCCGAACCCGAGCAGCACCCGCGAGACGATCAGTACGCCGAGAGTCGGGGCGAGCGCACCGAGAAGACCGGCGATCCCGACCACCGCCGTACCGATCAGGTAGAGCGGCCGGGGTCCGTAGAGATCGACGAGCCGACCGACCACGGGCTGGCCGACCGCGGTCGCGAGATAGAGGCCGGTGATCAGCCAGGCGGTCTCGGACGGCGGTACGCCGAAGCTGGCGCCGATCGGGATCAGCGCCACCGCGAGCATCGACGAGTTGATCGGGTTGAGGATCCCACCGATCACCATCGGCGCGATCAACCGGCGCTCGAAACGGGCCGGCTCAGCAGGCACTGCGGACGTCACCGGCCGATCGCCGCCGGGGTGGACTCGAGGGCGTTGTCGAGCAGGGCGAGCGCCTTCAGGATCGTCTGGCGTTCAGCCTCGGTACAGCGGTCCTGCAACGTCTGCGCGAGCCACTCCTGCCGGACCTTCCGGTCGCCCTGGAGACGATGACGGCCCGCTGTGGTCAAGGAAACGACTTGGCGGCGGCCGTCCTCAGGATCGGGATGACGCGAGATCAGATCGTTCTCACGCAGCGCGGCCAGGATCGCGGCCATCGACTGCGGGCGAACCCGCTCGGCCGCGGCCAGGTCACTCGCCGACGCCGGGCCGTCCTTGTCGAGCCGGCTCAGCACCGAGGACTGCGAGGGGGTCAGGTCGTCGGTGTCCGCGAGCTCCTTCAGCCGCCGCTTGACCCGTCCGAACACGACGCGCACCTGACTGGCCGCCTGCACCGCCGACGCTGAGATCATGATCCCAGCGTAGATTCATCAGTCTGGACTGTCCAGTTTCAACTGATCAGATCAGACTGTTGAATAGCTCACCTCGAGTACGCCGACGACCTTGTCCAGCCGGGCCGCGACCCGGCCGGCGTCGAAGCCGTCGCCGGCCACGACGACGCGCAGTGTGCACTCCTCGAGCGACAACGCCAGCTCGCGGACGTCGTACGGGTTGAGCAGGACCGCGATCCGGGCCAGCATGCCGCAGGTCTCGACCACCTCGGCGGTGAAGACCGTGGCGGTAGGCCCGGGCACGACCGCGAGGGCGGCATCGGTAGCCGGATCAGCTGCCAAGGCGGTTTCCGCAACCGGGTTGACGGTGAGTGCGCTCATCGGACGACCTCCTTGTGGCGCAGGAGGCCGAAGGTGAAGCCGTCGACGAGTGCCTCCCACGACGCCTCGACGATGTTGTGACCGACCCCGACCGTCACCCACGAGCCTTCGCCGTCGGCGGTCTCGATCAGGACTCTGATGACCGCGTCCGTGCCGTGGCCCTGGTCGAGGATGCGGACCTTGTAGTCGACCAGGTCGAACTTGTTCACGACCGGGTACGCGCGCTCGATCGCGGTCCGGAGCGCATGGTCGAGGGCGTTCACCGGCCCGTTGCCCTCGCCGGTGACGATCTCCCGCTCTCCCCCGGCGACGAGTTTCACGGTCGACTCCGACACCGCTTCGCCGTCGGCGCGCGACTCGGTGATCACCCGCCACGACTCGACGTCGAAGAACGACGCCCGCTGCCCGGTCACCTCTTCGGTCAGCAGCAGCGAGAACGACGCGTCCGCGGCCTCGAAGGTGTACCCGCGGGCCTCCATCTCCTTCACCCGGTCGGCGACCCGGGCGACCAGCTCGCGGTCACTGCCGAGGTCGAAGCCGAGCTCACGGCCCTTCAGCTCGATACTCGCCCGGCCGGCCATCTCCGAGACGAGCATCCTCATGTCGTTGCCCACCCGGGCCGGATCCGTGTGCTGGTAGAGATCGGGATCCACCTTGATGGCGCTGGCGTGCAGGCCCGCCTTGTGGGCGAACGCGGACACACCGACGTACGGCTGCCGGGTCGACGGCGGCACGTTCGTCACTTCGGCGATCGCGTGGGCGATCCGGAACGACTCGGCCAGCTTGCCGGCCGGGAGCAGTTCCATTTCCCGCTTGAGTTCGAGGTTGGCCACGATCGCGAGCAGGTCGGCGTTGCCGGTGCGTTCGCCGTACCCGTTGATCGTGCCCTGGACGTGCGTGACGCCGGCCTCGACGGCGGCGACCGTGTTCGCCACCGCGCAGCCGGCGTCGTTGTGACAGTGGATGCCGAGCCGGGCCCCGGTGGATTCGAGCACGTCGCGGACAATTTCCTGCAGCTCCCGGGGCAGCGTGCCGCCGTTGGTGTCGCACAGGGCAACCACGTCGGCCCCCGCCTCGGCGGCTACTCGTACTACTTCCAGTGCGTACGCGCGGTTGGCCCGATACCCGTCGAAGAAGTGCTCGGTGTCGAGGAAGACCCGCTGACCGTTCTCGCGCAGGTGCGCGACCGTGTCGGCGACCATCCGGAGGTTCTCGTCGAGTGTCGTCCGCAAGGCCCGTTCGACGTGCGCATCGTGGCTCTTGGCAACGAGTGTGACCACGCCGGCGCCGCAGTCGCGGAGCGCGGCGACCTGCGGGTCGTCGGCCGCGGTCGTCTCGGGCTTGCGGGTCGCGCCGAACGCGGCGAACGTCGCCGTACGCAGGTGCAACTCGGTCCGGGCCCGCTCGAAGAACTCCGTGTCCTTGGGGACCGCGCCCGGCCAGCCGCCCTCGATGAAGCCGACCCCGAGATCGTCCAAGTGCTGCGCAATGGCGATCTTGTCGGCCACGGACAGCGCCAGACCCTCCTGCTGCGCACCGTCGCGCAGAGTCGTGTCATAGACGTGGAACTCGTCCGAGATGCTCATGGTCGGCCTTCCGGTGGGGGCTGGTGGCAAACAAAAAACCTCCCGCATGGTGCGAGAGGTCTGCGCGCTCAGGTACTGCCGGCTGAGCGCGCCTAGGGAATAATCACCAGGTAGTTCTTCATGACATTTCGCAGTCTGCCACACAATGTCCGGACCGTGATGAGAATGTCTCGCATCACGAACATTCAGTACGCCGACCAGTACTGACGAGTGCGGTGGAGTTCAGGCAGTCAGCGTGGTGAGCGCCCAGCCCGGGTCGTCCCACGCGGTGTAGAAGTCCTCACGGCAGAGCGGGCGGAGACCCCACTCCTCGCGTTCCAACGCCTTGTCGGTGAGCATGCCCTCGTCGTCCTCGAGGCGCTGCCACCAGTACCGGGTGACATCACCGTCCTCCCGGACTCCCAGCTGCCGTACGACGACCCACTCGCGCTCGTGCCAGACCGCCTCGAAGAGCCAGTCGGTCCCGTTCTCGTCGGCCAGGGCGCCGTACGTGCGCGACGCGGTCCCGCGATCGAGGTCGCGGATCAGCTCGACCGTCGACCGGATCGCGGCGGTCGTCTCGGGCGACCAGTCACGGCGCTGCGCGAGCTCCGCGTAGTAGGCCTCGACATCGTCCGGGAAGGCGCTCATGTCGCCCGACCCTATCGAACCGGGCTGGTGGAGGCACGGACGACCAGTTCCGGCCGCATCAGCAGCGACTGGCCGGGCATCGGGTCGCCGCTGTCGATCCCGGCCCGGAGGTGATCGAAGGCGGCCGCCGCCATCTCGGCCAGCGGCTGACGGATCGTCGTCAACGCCGGTGCGGCCAGATCGGCGAGGACGATGTCGTCGAAGCCGATGACCGAGACGTCGTCGGCGACCCGGAGCCCGGCGTCGCGGATACCGGCGCAGACACCGAGGGCGCACATGTCGTTGACCGCGACGATCGCGGTCGGCGGCTCGGGAGTCGCGAGCAACTCGGCCGCCGCGGTCCTACCGAGGCCGGCCGCGTCCAGATCGCCGTACCGGTGGCTCGGGCCGCCGGACCAGACCAGCGCCTTGGCGGGATCGAGCCCGGCGTCCTCGAGCGCGTCGGAGAAGCCGCGGAAACGTTCACGCCGGTTCACGCTGCCGAGCGCACCGGAGACGAACGCGAGTCGCCTGTGCCCGAGATCGAGCAGGTGCTGCGCCGCGATTCGTCCGCCGAGAACGTTGTCCAGGCTGATGTTGACCAGGCTCTCGTGGTCGCCGGCCTGAGCGGTCCGGTCGAAGGCGACCAGGTGCAGCCCTTCGTCCACCACGGGCATCAGGTGACTCAGATCGGGTAGCGACGAGCACAGGACGACGCCGCGGATGCCGTCGGACCAGAGCTCGTCGACGTACCGGCGCTCGCGGTCGGGTTCACGCTCGCTGTTGCAGAGCAGCACGTGGTACCCGGCCTCGAGCGCGGTGGCCTCCAGGTGCCGGGCGAACGTGCCCCAGAACGGGTTGGCGACCGACGGCACGACCAGGCCGATCACCTGGTTCCGCCCGGTGCGGAGCTGCCGCGCGGCCCGGTTCGGCCGGTAGCCGAGCTGCTCGATCGCGGCCTCGACCCGGCGCCGAGTCGCCGGCAGCATCCGGCCGGCCCGCCCGTTCAGCAGGTTCGAGACCGTGCTCGGCGAGACCCCCGCCTGCGCGGCGACCTGGTAGATCGTCACACCACCCATGCGGTGAGGGTACCGGCCAGATCGTCTGCGGGCCAGCCATTGACAAGTCGCAATGCTCGCATCGATCATCGCTAAATCGATGCACTGGTAAATCGATGCACTCAGACAATCCCGGAGGGGTGAGGCCGATGAATCGGCAACCAGCGGGCAGCACGCGGCGCGAGTTCGGGCAACGGGCGGGCCTTCTGATGCTCGGGCTGCTCGCGGCCGGCTGCGGCGGACCGGCACCGGCGAAGTCAGGGCAGAGCGGCGGTGCGGTGACCGGCGAGATCCGGATGATCACGCCGATCTTCGAGGGGTCCGACGGTGCGCAGGTGCTGTCCGGACTGATCGCCGACTTCACCAAGCAGCACCCCGGTGTCAAGGTGACGCCGGACTACACGACGTACGCGAAGCTCAACGAGAAGCTGACCACCTCGCTGGCCAGCGGGCGCCCGTACGACGTGATGCTGATGGGCGTCGGGTGGATCCCGCCGTTCGCGGCCAAGGGAGTGCTCGCCGACCTCGGTGACACGCCGGCCGCCCTGACCGCGGAGTACAACGATCGCGTGGTCCAGCCCGGGGTGTACGACGGCAAGGTCTACGCGCGGCCGATCATGCTGGACACCCGGTTCGGGTACTACCGCAAGGACATCTTCCAGCAGGCCGGGCTCGACCCGGAGAAGCCACCGGCGACGTTCGCGGAGATCCGCGACTACGCCCGCAAGCTGACCGTCCGCGGCAGCGACGGCAAGTTGACCCGGGCCGGGATCGACATCCTCGGTATCGACATCCGGCAGGGATTCGAGACGCTGGTCTGGGCCGCGGGCGGTGACCTGTTCACACCGGACGGCAAGGTCGCGTTCAACCAGCCGAAGGCGGTCAGCGCGCTGCAACTGATGACCGACATCATCCGGACCGACAAGTCCGAGGACCTCGGCTTCACCGAGCCCGGTGCGGCGACCGGCGTACCGATCGTCCAGGGCCGGGCCGCGATGATGCTGGGGCACAACAACACCTGGCAGGAGTTCGAGCAGAATGCCGCCGACCTGGTGAAGAGCGGCAAGATCGGCTTCTTCGTGATCACCGGCGAGCGGCCCGCGCTGTTCCAGGGCGGCACGATCGGCGCGGTGTCGGCGAAGTCGAAGGTGCAACCGGCGGCCAAGGAATGGGTGAAGTACCTCGCGTCCTCGGGGCCCTCGCTGGCGGCCAACCAGCAGCGCGGCAACGTGCCGGCGCTGAAGAGCCTGCTCAGCTCGGAGTACGTGCAGAAGAATCCGGCCGTCCAGTTCGCGATGAAGAACCTCGGCAACGCCTACTCCGAGGGCGGCATCCCGGCCTGGCTGCAGATCCGGGGCGACTTCAAGGCCACCATCGAGTCCGCCCTGCTCGGCAAGCAGTCACCGCAGCAGGCCCTGGACGATCTGGCGAAGAAGGCCGACGCGGCGATCGCCTCCGGCAAATGACGACGACCGCGGTACGGCGGGAAGCCGTGCGGACGCCCGCGGTCCCGAAGCCCCCGCGACGTGGGCGGCGGCTGGGGTGGGAGCGGCGGCGGGCAGGCGTACTCATGCTCGCCCCCGCCGTCATCCACCTGGCCTGGTGGATCGGCATCCCGACGATCGCGTCGGTGGTGCTCGCGTTCACGCATTACGACGTACTGGCCGGGACGATCTCGTGGGCCGGGCTGGGCAACCTGCGCGACATCTTCGCTGACCCGATCTGGATCCGGTCGATCTGGCACACGGTGATCTACACGTTCTTCACCGTGCCGGTGGCGATGGCGATCGCGGTGGTGATCGCCGTCCTGCTGAACACCAACCTGCGCGGCCGGGCCTGGTACCGGGCCGCGTACTTCCTGCCACACATCACCGCGACCGTCGCGATCGCGCTGGTCTGGATGTGGATGTTCGAACCGACCATCGGCCTGTTCAACGCCGTGCTCGACCAGGCCGGTATTCGGGGGCCGGCCTGGTTGTCGGACCCGCACTGGGCGATGCCCGCGGTGATCGTGGTCAGCGTCTGGAAGGGCATCGGTCTGAAGATGCTGATCTACCTGGCCGCGCTGCAGTCGATCCCACCGGAGCTGTACGAGGCGGCGTCGGTGGACGGCGCGAACGCGCGCCGCTCGTTCTTCGCGATCACGCTGCCGATGTTGCGACCGGCAACGTTCTTCGTGTTCGTGGTCTCGCTGATCGACTCCTTCCAGGTCTTCGAGCAGGTGTACGTGCTGACGCCGGACGGCGGTCCGGCGAACGCGACCACCGTGATGACGCTGGAGATCTATCGCAGCGCGTTCGGCAAGTTCGACATGAGCCGGGCCTGTGCGCAGAGTCTGGTGCTGTTCGTCTTCCTGCTCGTGCTCACGGCGATCAGCCGGCGGCTGACCGGAAGGGACCGAGATGCAGACTTCTGAACGGGCGGCGAGCCGGGTCGTCCTGCACCTGGTGCTCACGGTCGGCGCGCTGCTGATGATCGTGCCGTTCGCCTGGATGGTGCTGTCGTCGCTGAAGAGCCACTCCGAGATCACCTCCTATCCCCCGACCTGGCTGCCCCGGCACTGGGACTTCGGCAACTACCCGGCCGCGCTGAAGTTCGCGCCGTTCGGGACGTACTTCCGCAACAGCCTGATCATCGCGACCGGGCACACCGTGCTCAACGTGGCGCTCGCCTCGATGGCCGGGTACGCGTTGGCGCGGGTCCCGTTCCGGGGGCGGAGCGTGCTGTTCCTGGCGATCCTGGCCACGATGATGATTCCGACGTACACGAAGATCGTGCCGCAGTACCTGATCGCCAAGGGGATGCCGTTCTTCGGTGGCAACGACTACCTCGGCCGGGGCGGTTCGGGGTGGCTGGACTCGTGGTGGGCGCTGATCGTGCCGGGCGCGCTGACGCCGCTGGCGATCTTCCTGTTCCGCCAGTTCTACCTGTCGCTGCCGCGAGAACTCGAGGAGGCGGCCCGGATCGACGGGATGGGCGAGTTCGGGATCTACGCGCGGGTGATGACCCCGCTGATCAAGCCGGCCATCGCGACCGTCGCGCTGATCACCTTCGAGAACAGCTGGAACAACTTCCTCTGGCCGCTGATCGTGACGACTCGCGACGATCTGCGGGTGATCCAGGTCGGGCTGGCCGCGTTCCAGCAGAGCGAGCGCACGTTCTGGGAGTACCTGATGGCCGGGACGACACTGGCGACGGTGCCGATGATCGTGTTGTTCCTGCTCACCCAGCGGTACTTCGTCCAGGGATTCGCCAACAGTGGCATCAAGTAAGGGAGCCGATATGACGTTCGAACTCACCGGCCGCCGGGCACTCGTCACCGGCGCGGGCCAGGGCATCGGCGCCGCGATCGCGGTCGCACTCGCCGATGCCGGAGCCGATGTGGCCGTGCACTACGCGCACTCCGCCGATGGAGCCGCCGAGGTGGTCGGCCGGGTCGAGCAGGCCGGACGCAAGGCCGTTGCCCTCGGCGCCGATCTCACCGTGACCGCTGAGGCCGACCGGATGGTGGGCGAAGCCGTCTCGTTCCTCGGCGGGCTGGACATCGTGGTCTGCAACGCCGGCCACCTCGTCGGCCGGGTGGCGGTCGCAGACATGTCCGACGAACACTTCGATGAGGTGCTCGCCGTCAACCTCGGTACGGCGTTCCGCACGATCCGGGCCGCGATCCCCGCCCTGCGTCAGGCAGGTGCGAATGGTCGGGTGGTCACGATGTCGTCGCTGGCGGCGCACAACGGTGGCGGCGCCGGATCAGCCGTCTACTCGGCGGCGAAGGCCGGGATCCGCGGGCTGACCAAGGGCCTGGCCAAGGAGCTCGCCGCGACGGGTACGACGGTCAACGCGCTGGCACCGGGATTCATCGGGGACACCGCGTTCCACAACACCTTCACGCCGGCCGACGTACAGCAGAACATCGTTGCGGGTACGCCGCTCAAGCGGGCCGGGACCGTCGACGAAGTGGGTGCGGCCGTGGTCTGGTTGTGCTCCGACGGCGCGGGCTACATCACCGGGTCTACGATCGACATCGACGGCGGGGCCTGGTTCCGGTGAAGCTTCCCAGTGAGCGGGGCGGGTGGTGGCATGCATACGTGTGTCCGGCCCACGGGGTCGAACTCGACCACGTCGACCTGCTCTCCGGTGAGTTCCCGGCCGGTGGTGCGCCGTGCTCGTATGGCTGCCGGATCGACACGCCTGCGGTTCGTGGTGCGTGGACTGTGCTGGCGCATCAGGCATGTGCCGCCGAGCTCCTGAGCCAAGCCCGTGCGGGTGAGGATGTGACCGCCGACCTGGAGTCGTACGCGCGGCTTTACGCTTCGGCTGCTGCAGAGGTGGACCCCGGCGTTCAGTCGTGGATGTTGCGGGGGACGCTGTTCCATCAAGCGTTGACCGAGTCGATCTGGGCGGTCACGATCGCCCGGGCAGCCTGGCCCGCGCGTACGCCGGCGATCGCTGAGCTCCTGCGACGGCTCACCGACGCAGCGGCCGAGGCGCGGGACAAGCTGGTTGCTGAGGGCAAGTTCACGTCGAACTACGTCGCCTGGCTGACGGCCGCGGGATACCTGTGTTCGCGCGATCCGGAGTGGCTCGAGGGTGAGCACGGGCTCTACAACCATCTGCTCGCGGCCACATCCGAGGATGGCTGGCAGTGGGAGGCGAGCACCTACTACCACTCGTTCGTGCTCCGGGCTGCTGTCCTTGCGACCGAGGGTCTGACTGTTCCGGACAAGGTTGCCGACCGCATGCAGGCGATGGGTCGCGTGCTCGACAACCTCCGCTTCGGCGATCACCTGGCTGCACTCCATGACGGGCCATATCGTCGTCCGGGCTACACGGCGGAGCTCGTCGAACTGGGCTCGCCTCGCCCGGCGCCGAACGGGGTCACCGTTTGCGCCACTTACGCCGTACTCAGGACGGATGAGCTGCTCGCGATTGTGGACTTCGGGCCGCACGGTGGTTCACACGGGCATCGGGACAAGCTCTCGCTGTACCTGTACGGGCGGGATGCGTGGCAACCCGATCCTGGACAGGTTCCGTACGGGCACACGGGCTGGCGGCGGTACTACGCGAGTACGGCGGCTCATCCGACCTTCCGGATCGACGACCAGGAGCAGGCGGAGTGCACGGGACGGTTGATCGAGGCAACGGATCGCTCGGTCACGGTCGCGTGTGACGACGCGTATCCCGGGGTGACTGCGACGAGGCGGGTGACCATCGCTGGTGGTGAGCTGACGGACGAGTTGGTTGTCGAGTGCACCGACCCACGGAAGATCACCGCGCAGCTCCGGCCCGGCGTACCGCTGGTTGTGAACGGGATGACGACGGACTGGGGGTCGTTGCGCGGTGAGCACGTCGGGCCGCCGGAGTTCCTGGTGCGACCGGGGCCGGGCCCCGCGGACGATCCGCAGCGGGTGGTGCAGCAAGTCGACTGGTCGGCGTACGACGCGACCCGGGCGACGTTCTCTTCGACCTATCGCACGGAGGTGTAGCGCATGTTGCTGCTCGGCGACCTCGATCAGCTGAAGGCGTCACTGACCACGACCCATCGGGCCCAGTGGCGACGGCTCTACGAACAATGCGAGACGTACCGTCAGCAGGTGCCGCCGGTCGAGCATCCGACCGCGAGCATCACGTACTTCGGGCCGGCGGCCGCGAACCTCGCGCTCGCCTACCGGCTGACCGGGCAGCGGCACTACCTCGAGGAGGCGTGGCGCTGGATCTCCACCTGCATCGCCTATCCGCATTGGGGCAAGGCGAAACTGCCCGACCACGACCTCGACGCAGGCTGGTTGCTGCACGGTCTGTCGCTGGCGTACAGCTGGCTGGGCGACGATCTCGAGGCCGATCGCGCCGAGCAGCTGCGGGCCAAGCTCGCGTTGCAGGGCGAGCGGTTGTACGAGTACGCCGTACAGACCGAAGGCAGCTGGTGGTCGTCGAGCTACTGGCAGAACCACAACTGGATCTGTTACGCCGGGCTCGCCACTGCCGGGTACGCGCTCGACCAGCCGGACTGGACGAAACGGGCCCGGGACAACTTCGAGACCGTCCTCGCATTGCTGCCGGCTGATGGCTCGGACTCCGAGGGCGTCGTGTACTGGCGGTACGGCGTGCCCTGGCTGGCCGTGTACGCCGACTTGCTGCAGCGGACCGAGGGCGTGGACGTGTGGTCCGGCTGCGATTTCCTGGCGAACACCTTCCGCTGGCGGTTACACCAATCGGCACCAGGCTTCGAAGAGAACATCGACCACGGTGACTGCCACGACCGACGCAGTGGGCACTCGGTCGCGCTGTACTACCGGTTCGCGTCGGCCTATCAGGACGGGCAGGCGCAGTGGCTCGCCGATCGCGTCGCGGACGAGTACTTCTGGCGCGAGGCCTACGCGTCCGGCGTGAAACCCGGTGTGATGCCGGAGGCGTTCTACGAGCTGCTGTGGTTCGACCCGACGGTCCAGCCGGTCGACCCGTCCGCCGGGCCTTGTACGGCGTACTTCCCGGATCTCGGTCAGGTGGTGAGCCGGACCTCGTGGGACTCGGATGCGACCGCGCTGTCGTTCAAGTCGGCGCCTGGTGGTGGGAACGGTGCCTGGGATGCCGCCGAGCGCTACCGCCGGGAACGCGGCTGGGAGACGCTGAACGCCGGGCATCACCACCCCGACGCCGGTGCGTTCGTGTTGATCTCGGAGGGCGCCTTCCTGGCGGTCGACGACGGGTACAGCAACCGCAAGCGGGCTGAGCACCACAACCTGGTCCTGGTCGACGGCCAGGGCTGGCGGGGCGAGGACCGCTATCACGTCTACAAGGACCTGCCGTACGACGCGCGCCCGACGCTGACCGACGTACTGGCGGTGGATGGGTTCGTGCATGCGACCGCGTCGACGGCTGCGATGTTCGATCCGGAGCTCGGCGTACGGCGGGTTGATCGGACCATGGTGGTCACACCGCGCGGGCGGCTGGTGATCCGGGACGAACTCGCGGCTGATCAACCGCGGACGTGGACCTGGTTGCTGCATTCGGACTGGCCGAGCGAGCAGGTGTCGGATCGGGTGCATGCACTGCGCTCGGGTCCTGGGCAGGCGTGGGTGACGAGGTTTCACGACGACGTCGCGGTGGAGACGTCGCAGACCACGATCGAGGCGAACCCGACCGCTTCCACGCCATCGCTGTCGATCACCAAGCACCTGCAGCGGCTGAGCTGGACCACGCCGGCGCAGGCGACCGCGTCGTTCCTGACGGCGATCGAGCCGACGTCGGCACTCGCTCCGGGCGAACCGTCCGCGCGCGGTGGTGAGCGGTCGGTGGAGTTCGAGGGTGAGCAGGTCTGGTTCGGGCCTGTGATCGGGGCCGGCGGGATGATCGCCACGGCGACCGCGGTGATCCGTAGCGGCGATCGGCTTGCGGTGGTCGGGGCCACTCACCTGAGCCTGGATGGCCGGAAGCTGCACGAGTCGACCGAACCGTTCACCGGCGTACTGGAATGGTCGTCATGACGATGCGCGTGCTGCTCCGGTGGATGGAGTGGATCGCCGTACCCGCGGCGGCCGGGCTCGCGTGCAGCCTGCTCAGTCTGGGCGTCGTCACGTGGTTGCCCGCGCTCGCCGCGGCCGCGCAGGTGCTGCAACGCTGGCGATCGGATGGTGACCAGCGGGCGTTCGTCGGCGTCTTCGGCGCCTTCGGTGCGCAGTGGCGATCCCTCTGGCGGCACAGCCTGATCTCCACCGCGATCGGCGTCGTACTCCTCGCGAACCTCACCTTCCTCGCGGGCCGGACCGGCGTCGCCTTCGTCTTCTTCGCGGTCCAACTCGGCCTGGCCGCAGCGTTCCTCACCTATCACCTGGCTCTGGCCGCCGCCGCCGGCCGTCGTGACGCGTTCGCACGGCAGACGGCGGTCAAGCTTGCCTTCGGCAAATACGGCGTGTTGTTGCTACTAGCAACCGTCCTCGCGGTCCTGCTGACCGCACCCCTCGGCATCGGCCCACTCCTGTTCGGCCCCTCGCTCCCCCTTCTCCTGGCACTGGCCTTTCTCGACCGCCCCATCCCCACACCCGAGAGGTAGCCATGAAGACCCTCCAAATCCTCCTCACCACCACCCTGATCGCAACGGCAACCGCGGTCGCCGTCCCACCAGCAAACGCCACGTACGTCGACGCCCAGGTGCCGGCTGATGTGCTGAATCTGAGCGACTGGAAGGTGACGTTGCCGACTGGGTCGGAAGGTAGTCCGACCGAGGTGAAGCAGCCGGCGTTGGACAGCTTCTCGGTTGATCCCTACTTCACGGTGGTTGGTGATGGTGTGCAGTTTCGGGCGCCCGTTAACGGGGTGACTACGAGTGGGTCGAGCTATCCGCGGGCCGAGTTGCGGGAGATGACGGACGACGGGAGCAGTAACGCGAGCTGGTCGTCGACCTCGGGTACGCACACGCTGGTGGTCAGCGAATCGTTCGATCACCTGCCGGCCGACAAGCCGCACCTGGTCGGCGCGCAGATCCACGACGCGGACGATGACGTCACCGTGTTCCGGCTCGAGGGCAGCAGCCTCTACATCACCGACGGCGACACCACGCACCACAAGCTGGTGACGAGCTCGTACACGCTCGGCACCGTCTTCGAGGCGAAGTTCGTGGTCAGCGGCGGCCAGGTGAAGGCGTACTACAACGGCGTCCTGCAGACCACGCTCAGCAAGAGCTTCTCCGGCGCCTACTTCAAGGCCGGCGCCTACACCCAGGCCAACTGCTCGAACTCCGCCCCCTGCGCGGACTCGAACTACGGCCAGACCACCATCCACAGCGTCAGCGTCACCCACTCCTGACGTACGACGGCCTCCCCGGAACCATCCCGGGGAGGCCGTCGGTGTCAGTAGGGCTCAGCAGACCCGGGTCATCCAGCCGTGCGGGTCCGCCGCCCGGCCGTACTGGACGTCGAGCAGGGCGCTGCGGACAGCGGCCGTGACCGGACCGCCGTTGCCGTCGCCGACCTGGACGTCGCCGTCCTTCCACTTCAGCGAGGCGACCGGGGTGACGACCGCGGCCGTGCCGCAGGCGAACACCTCACGGACCTTGCCGGAGGCCGCGCCGTCGCGCCACTCGTCGATCGAGATCTTCCGCTCGGTGACGGTGTAGCCGAGGTCGGTGACGAGCTTCAGGATCGAGTCCCGGGTGACGCCCTCGAGGATCGTGCCGGACAGCTCCGGCGTGACCACGGTGTTGTCGTCGAGGACGAAGTACAGGTTCATCCCACCGAGCTCTTCGACCCACTTCTTCTCGACCGCGTCGAGGAACGCGACCTGGTCGCACCCCTCGCCGACAGCCTCGGCCTGCGCGAGCAGCGAGGACGCGTAGTTGCCGCCGGTCTTGGCCGCCCCGGTGCCACCGGGGGCCGCCCGGGTGTACTCCTCGCTCAGCCAGATCCGGACCGGCTTGACGCCGCCGGAGAAGTACGAGCCGGCCGGTGAGGCGATCAGGCAGTACGTGACCTGCGCCGACGGGCGGACACCGAGGAACGGGTCCGAACCGAACATGAACGGCCGCAGGTACAGCGACGTCTCGCCGCCGCCGGGCACCCAGGCCTGGTCGAGCTCGACCAGCGTGCGCAGGGAGTCCAGGAACACGCTCTCCGGCAGTTCGGGCAGCGCCAGCCGGTGGGCCGAGCGCGCGAACCGGGCCGCGTTGGCCTCGGGGCGGAACATGTGGATCGAGTCGTCGGGGTGCCGGTAGGCCTTCATCCCCTCGAAGATGCTCTGGGCGTAGTGGAACACCGAGGTCGCCGGAGACAGCTCCAGCGGCCCGAAGGCGGTGATCCTCGCGTCGTGCCAGCCGGACTCCCGGGACCACGTGGCGATCGCCATGTGGTCGGAGAAGTACTGCCCGAATCCCGGGTTCGCCAGGATCTCGGCGCGCTGGTCGTCGCTGGCCGGTTGGGTGTTCGGCTCAACTGCAAATTCCAGATCGGCGCTCATAGCCGCACCGTACCTCTCGACCAAGTGGTCAGGCGAGCATCACCCTGCGCCGTGGCGCAAGCCTCACGCGACGTCACCGCTTCACCCGGCCGCGCGCTTGGCGATCGCGTCGCCGATCTCCGCGGTGGCCCGGGGCGCGCTGGTGCGCTCCTCGATGTCGGCGGTCACCGCCGCCTCGATCGCGGCCGCCGCCTCGGTCAGGCCGAGGTGGTCGCACAGCAGCGCGGTGGACAGGATCGCCGCGGTCGGGTCGGCCTTCTGCTGGCCGGCGATGTCCGGCGCGGAGCCGTGCACCGGCTCGAACATGCTCGGCGCGGTCTTGTCCGGGTTGATGTTGGCGCTCGCCGCCAGCCCGATCCCACCGCTGATCGCGGCGGCCAGGTCGGTGATGATGTCGCCGAACAGGTTGTCGGTGACGATCACGTCGAAGCGGGCCGGGTCGGTGACCAGGAAGATCGTCGCCGCGTCCACGTGCAGGTAGTCGACCGCGATCTCCGGGAACTCCGCGGCGACCTTGTCCACGGTCCGCTTCCACAGGTGACCGGAGTACACCAGCACGTTGTTCTTGTGCACGAGCGTGAGCTTCTTGCGCGGCCGCGCCTGGGCCCGGGCGAACGCGTCCCGGACGACCCGCTCCACGCCGTACGCCGTGTTCACCGACACCTCGGTGGCGATCTCGGCCGGCGTGCCGACCCGGAGCGCGCCGCCGTTGCCGACGTACGGGCCTTCGGTGCCTTCGCGGACGACGACGAAGTCGACCTCACCCGGACTCGCCAGCGGGGAGCCGACGGACGGGTAGATCTTGGAGGGACGCAGGTTCACGTAGTGGTCGAGGGTGAACCGGAGCTTCAGCAGCAGGCCACGCTCGAGTACGCCGGACGGGACCGACGGGTCGCCGATCGCGCCGAGCAGGATCGCGTCGTGGCCGCGAATCTCCTCCAGCTCGGCGTCCGGCAGCGTCTCACCAGTGGCGTGCCAGCGCTTCGCACCCAGGTCATACTCGGTCCGCTCGAACGTCACGCCGTGCTGCGCCGCGACCGCATCGAGCACCTTGAGCGCCTCGGTGGTCACCTCGGGTCCGATCCCGTCCCCGGGTACGACGGCCAGCGTGAAGTTCTTGTTGTCGCTCACTTCTTGGGTTCTCCCCCATTGTCGCGGCGGTTCATGGCCTCTTGGACAGCCTTGACCTCGTCACTCACCCGGCGGGTGGTCCGGCGACGCCGGGTCGCCTTCCGCTCCCGGGCGTCGATCGCGGGCCAGTTGGCTGGATACATGTCGTACATGCTGCTCCTCCCGAAAGGGTCTCGCGGGCGGCAGGGCGCTCCAAAATTTACTCTGACGTCCGACTATTTCACCACTATGCGGGCAGCTTGTCCCGAGATATGAGATACCAGTGCTGGTACTGGACCAGAGCTGTGCAACTCTCAACCGGTGAGTGCTCCCCCAGAACTGCCGCCGCTGGTGTCGGCGGCCCTCAGCCTGTCCGGCCGGCGTGGATTCGTCAGCTCCACCCGGAACGAGACAGGTCGCTTGCTCGCCTCGCTGGCCGCGTCGAAGACCGGCCTGCTCGGTGAACTCGGGACCGGCTGTGGCGTCGGCTCGGCCTGGCTGCGCAGCAGCGCCGGCGAGACGACCCGGATCGTCACCGCGGAGAGCGACCCGCAACTGGCGAAGGCGGTGGCCGAGCTGTTCGCCGCCGACGAGCGGATCGAGGTCGTCTCGGCGGACTGGACCGCGCTGATGGAACGCGGCCCGTTCGCGCTGCTGTTCGTGGACGCGCGCGAGGCCAAGCTGTCGGCCCGCGACATCATCGCGGATGTGGTCGAGCCGGGCGGTTTCGTCGTACTGGACGATTTCACGCCGTCCGCCGTGTGGCCGCCGATGTACGAGGGCCGCGTCGACACGCTGCGGCAGGAGTGGCTGATGGACAAGCGGTTCACCACCGTCGAGGTGATGGTCGCGCCGGACGCCGCCGTACTGCTCGCCACCCGCCACTAAATAGAAGCGGGCCCGAGCTATTGAGCTCGGGCCCTTGTCAGCCGCCATGCGCCTGCGGGCGGCTGACCGCTTCCAGTAAAACAGTCGTTCGTGTGACTCAGGCCTCGAGGTCCACGGTACGAGCGGTGTCCGCCTGGACCGCGCCCGCGATGTCGTCGAGGACCGTCGTGGCGATCGCCGAGTCGACCGACAGCGCGACCAGGGCCTTGCCGCCCTTGCGGTCCCGGCTGACCTGCATGCCGGCGATGTTCACCTCGGCGTCGCCGAGGATGCGGCCGATCTGGCCGACGATGCCCGGCCGGTCCTCGTAGGTGAGGAAGGCCAGGTGGGCCGACAGCTCGACCTCGAGGTCGAACCCGTCGATCTCGACCAGCCGCTCCGACTGCCGGACGCCGACCAGCGTGCCGGACACCGACACCTGGGTGCCGTCGGCGAGCGTGCCGCGCAGCGTGATCAGGTTGCGGTGCTCCGGGCTGTCGTGGTCGGTGACGAGCCGGACCTCGAGCCCCCGCTCGGCCGCGAGCAGCGGCGCGTTCACGTAGGAGACGTTGTCCTCGACGACATCGGCGAAGACACCCTTGAGCGCGGCGAGCTCCAGCACCTTCACGTCGTACTGCGTGATCTCGCCGCGGACCTCGACGTCGAGCTGCTGCGCGACGCCACCGGCCAGCGCGGTGAAGATGCGGCCCAGCTTCTCGGTCAGCGCGATGCCCGGCCGGACGTCCTCGGCGATCACGCCGCCCTGGACGTTGACCGCGTCGGGGACGAGCTCGCCGGACAGCGCGAGCCGGACCGACTTGGCGACCGCGATACCGGCCTTCTCCTGCGCCTCGTCGGTGGACGCGCCCAGGTGCGGGGTGGCGACCACGTTCTCGAACTCGAACAGCGGCGAGTCGGTGCACGGCTCCTTGGCGAACACGTCCAGCCCGGCGGCCGCGACCCGGCCCTCCTTGAGGGCGGAGTACAGCGCCTGCTCGTCGACGATCCCGCCGCGGGCCGCGTTCACGATGATGACCTCGGGCTTGACCTTGTGCAGCTCCTCGTCGCCGATCAGGCCGATCGTCTCCGGGGTCTTCGGCAGGTGCACCGAGATGAAGTCGCTGGCGCTGAGCAGCTCGTCGAGGGTGGCGAGCCGCACACCCATCTGCGCGGCCCGGCCGGCCTGCACGTACGGGTCGTAGGCGATCACGTTCATGCCGAAGGCGGCCAGCCGCTGCGCGACCAGGACGCCGATCTTGCCGAGGCCGACGATGCCGACGGTCTTCTCGAACAGCTCGACACCGGAGTACTTGCTGCGCTTCCACTCGCCGTTCTTCAGCGACTGGTCGGCGGCCGGGACCCGGCGCGCGGCGGCCAGCAGCAGCGCGACCGCGAGCTCGGCGGCGCTGACGATGTTGGAGGTCGGCGCGTTCACGACCATCACGCCGGCCTGGGTGGCGGCCTTCACGTCCACGTTGTCCAGGCCGACGCCGGCGCGGGCGACCACCTTCAGGCGCTTGGCGGCGGCGAGTGCCTCGGCGTCCACCTTGGTGGCGCTGCGGATCAGGATGGCGTCGACGTCGGCGATGGCCGGGATCAGCTCGGCGCGGTCGGCGCCGTTGGTGTGCCGGATCTCGAAGTCGGGGCCGAGCGCCTCGACGGTGGCCGGGCTGAGCTCTTCGGCGATCAGGACGACGGGCCGGGTTACGTCAGTCATGGAGGAGTCTCCTGGATTAGCGGTAGGGGCTCGTATGAACTGAGCACCGCGCTGTGCCCGCTGTAGTGATCGTACCGCGTCGGCTTCCGGACCCGTGCGGGGACCCGAATGCCGGTCAGTCGGTGTCGCAGCTGGCCTGACCCATCGACGAGGCCTGGTCCATGACGAGCTTCCCGCCCTCCCGGACCAGCCGGTAGCGCAGATCCAGCCGGTTGCACGCCAGGCCCTGGGCGCCCTTGGCGTTCGGCGAGAACAGCGCCGTGAACGTCATCCGGGCGTTCGCGCCGTCCACGCCGGCCCGGGTCACCTCGGTGATCTTGGCGCCGAAGAAGTACGACGTCTGGTGGCTGCTCTGATCCCGGGTGACGGTGATGGTCTTGGCCAGCCGCTGCGAGTAGACCGCCTGGAGCGCGCGGAAGTCGCGCTGGTTCTCCAGCGTCAGGTAGTTGCCCAGCAGCCGCTGCACCTCGCCGGCCAAGGGGGTGCCCGCGACCTGGAGCTCCGGCACGATCGCGGCCTGCGGACCCCGCGACTGCTCACAGGTGCCACCGGCCTCGGGCGTGATATCGGTCGAGCCTGTCGCGATGTACCCGCGCAGCTTGTCGACTCCGACGATCGTGCTGGCCGGAACCGTGTCACCGACGACCAGGCCGACCACCTGACCGGCCTTGTCGACGACCGGGCCGCCGAGCTTGGCCGGGTTCATCACCGTGCCGAGTGCTCGCGGCTGCTCCGTCGTACCGACCGACTGGATCGTCTGTTTGCCGGCCTGCGTGTAGCCGATCAGGGCCCGCTCGGCCTTCGGGTCGGGATCGGTCACCGCGAGCGGCACCGGAGTCTCGTCCAGCCGCCCGATCATCGTCAGTACGGCGACCCCGTCCGCGGTGCTGCCGAGCTGGTTGGCCCGGCGGATCCGGTTGTCCGGGGTCACGATCACGATCGACAACGGCTGCTTGACCGCCGATGCGGCGGTCAGGATCCGCCCGTTGTCGAGCAGTACGCCGGTCGCTTCACCGGTCCCCTCGCACGTCGTCGCGAGCACCCGGACGACGCTGCCGCCGATCGACTCGAGCACCTGCTCGGTGTTGACCTTCAGGCTCTGGGAGCGAACCCACCAGCCGGCCGTCGCACCACCGGCGACGATGAGCAGGAGGACGAGGAAACCGGCCAGGATCCGGCCGAAGATCCACGGCTGTCGCGGCGGGGGCGCCGGGGTGCGCGGCGTACTCGTCTGGAGTTGGGTGAGCGTGCCGGCACCGGCCGGGATACGCCGAGGCGGCCGGGGCAGCTCGCGCCCGTCCATCGATACCTCCCCCATCACCCGTCCAGACCGGAACCGTCACCGATTGTGCCAAATTACAGTGTCGTGCACGCAAAGACAGGGCCCGAACCACCCACCTGGATGGTTCGGGCCCTGCAGGTTGCTGCAATCAGCGAGCGGCGCTGCCCTCGACGTAGTCGTCGTCGTGCGACTTGACCCACGCCATCAGGCCGCGCAGTTCCTTGCCCACGGCCTCGATCGGGTGCTCCTGGCTCTTCTTGCGGAACTCCGCGAACTCCGGCGCGCCGGCGTCCTGGTCGGCGATGAAGCGGGCCGCGAAGGTGCCGTCGGTGATGTCGCCGAGGACCTCCTTCATCCGCTGCTTCACCGACGCGTCGATGATCCGCGGGCCGGACACGTAGTCGCCGTACTCGGCGGTGTCGGAGACCGACCAGCGCTGCTTGGCGATACCGCCTTCGTAGATCAGGTCGACGATCAGCTTGAGCTCGTGCAGGCACTCGAAGTACGCGACCTCGGGCTGGTAGCCGGCCTCGGTCAGTACCTCGAAGCCGTTCTGGATCAGCGCCGACACACCACCACAGAGGACGGCCTGCTCACCGAACAGGTCGGTCTCGGTCTCCTCGGTGAAGGTGGTCTTGATGCCGCCGGCGCGCAGGCCGCCGATGCCCTTGGCGTACGACAGCGCCAGGTCCCACGCCTTGCCGGTGGCGTCCTGCTCGACCGCTACCAGCACGGGTACGCCGCGACCCTCGGAGTACTCGCGGCGGACCAGGTGTCCCGGGCCCTTCGGCGCGACCATGAACACGTCCACGCCGGCCGGCGGCTTGATGTAGCCGAACCGGATGTTGAAGCCGTGACCGAACACGAGCGCGTCGCCGTCGACCAGGTTCGGCTCGATGGCCTCCTTGTAGAGCTTGCGCTGGGCCGGGTCCGGCGCGAGTACGACGATGACGTCGGCCTCCTCGACCGCCTCGGCCGGGCTGAGCACGCGCAGGCCCTGGGCCTCGGCCTTGGCCCGGCTCTTCGAGCCCTCGGGCAGGCCGACCCGGACGTCGACGCCGGAGTCGCGCAGCGAGAGTGCGTGCGCGTGGCCCTGGGAGCCGTAGCCGAGAACGGCCACGTGGCGGCCCTGGATCACCGACAGGTCGGCGTTGTCGTCGTAGAACATTTCTGCTGCCACTGGTGGCACTTCTCCTCTGAGTTGTCAGTTACGGCTGTCAGGCCTGGCGCGCCGGGGCGACCGGCCGGCCGGGTGGTGGGGCCGGCACCGGGTGGTGCGGGTGTGGGTGCGGACGCTCGGCGGGGGGTTGCGCCTGGACGTTCGGCGCGCCGGACGCGACGTGCGGCGGCGGCACCGGGACCGGCCGCAGGGTGCGGTCGGAGATGGAGCGACTGCCCCGGCCGATCGCCACCATGCCGGACTGCACCAGCTCACGGACGCCGAAGGGTTCCAGCACCCGGAGCATGGCCTCGAGTTTCTCGGGATTGCCGGTCGCCTCGATCGTGATCGCGTCCGGTGCCACGTCCACCACCTTCGCACGGAACAGCTGGACGGTCTCCAGCACCTGTCCCCTGGTCAGGGTGTCGGCCTTGACCTTGACCAGCAGCAGTTCGCGCTGAACCGTCTGGCTGGGCTCGAGCTCGACGATCTTGATCACGTTCACCAGCTTGTTCAGCTGCTTGGTGATCTGCTCCAGCGGCTGCTCGTCCACGCTGACCGCGATCGTCATCCGGGACACCTCGGGGTGCTCGGTCGGGCCGACCGCGAGCGAGTCGATGTTGAACCCCCGCCGCGAGATCAATGCGGCGACGCGGGCCAGCACACCATGCTTGTTCTCGACCAGGATGCTCAAAGTGTGCTTGGTCATCAGATCTCCTCGTTGTCCCAGGTCGGGGCCATGTCGCGGGCGATCTGGATGTCGTCGTTGCTGGTGCCGGCGGCGACCATCGGCCAGACCATCGCGTCCCGGTGTACGACGAAGTCGACCACGACCGGCTGGTCGGTGACCGACATGGCCTTGTCGATCGTCGCGTCGACCGAGTCCTTGTCGGAGCAGCGCAGCCCGACGCCACCCATCGCCTCGGCCAGCTTGGCGAAGTCCGGGATCCGGGCCGAGTGCAGGTCGGTGTTGGAGTAGCGCTTGTCGTAGAACAGCGTCTGCCACTGCCGGACCATGCCCAGCGACTGGTTGTTGATCACCGCGACCTTGATCGGGATGCCCTCCAGCGCACAGGTGACGAGCTCCTGGTTGGTCATCTGGAAGCAGCCGTCGCCGTCGATCGCCCACACGGTCTTGTCCGGCCGGGCGACCTTGGCCCCCATCGCGGCCGGAACGGCGTACCCCATCGTGCCGAGGCCGCCGGAGTTCAGCCAGTGCCGCGGCTTCTCGAACGGCAGGTAGTGCGCGGCCCACATCTGGTGCTGGCCGACGCCGCTGGTGTAGATCGCGTCCGGCCCGGCGATCTGGCCGATCCGCTCGATCACGTACTGCGGGGACAGGCTGCCGTCCTCGGGTTCGTCGTACCCGACCGGGTACTTGGCCCGGACGCCCTCGAGCTGGTGCCGCCAGGTGTCGTACGACGGGGTCCGGCCGGCGTTCGCGATCTCGGTCCGGAGAGCGGCGAGCAGGTCGGTGATGACCTCCTTGCAGTCACCCACGATCGGCACGTCGACGATCCGGTTCTTGCCGATCTCGGCGGGGTCGATGTCGGCGTGGATGACCTTCGCGTCGGGGGCGAACGAGTCGAGCTTGCCGGTGACGCGGTCGTCGAAACGGGCGCCGAGACAGATCAGCAGATCAGACCGCTGCAGCGCGCCGACCGCGGAGACCGAGCCGTGCATGCCCGGCATACCGAAGTGCAGGTCGTGGGTGTCCGGCAGTGCGCCGCGGGCCATCAGCGTGGTGACCACGGGGATGCCGAGGAGCTCCGCGAGCTCCTTCAGCTCGGTGTGGGCCTGGGCCCGGATCACGCCGCCGCCGACGTACAGGACCGGCTTCTCGGCCGCGGCGATCAGGCGGGCCGCCTCGCGCACCTGCTTGGGGTGCGGGCGGGTCACCGGCCGGTAGCCGGGCAGCGAGAGCTCGGTCGGCCACTGGAAGTCGACCTTCGCCTGCATCGCGTCCTTGGTCACGTCGACCAGCACCGGACCGGGCCGGCCGGTCGAGGCGATGTGGAACGCCTCGGCCACCGTGGTGGCGATGTCGTTCGGGTCGTTGACCAGGAAGTTGTGCTTGGTGATCGGCATCGTGATGCCGCGGATGTCGGCCTCCTGGAAGGCGTCCGTACCGATCGCGGGACCGGCGACCTGGCCGGTGATCGCGACCAGCGGGACCGAGTCCATGTACGCGTCCGCGATCGGCGTCACCAGGTTCGTCGCGCCCGGGCCCGAGGTCGCCATACACACGCCGGTCTTGCCGGACGCGGCGGCGTACCCCTGGGCGGCGTGGCCGGCGCCCTGCTCGTGACGTACCAGGATGTGGCGGATCTGGGTCGAGTCGAGCATCGGGTCGTATGCCGGGAGGATCGCGCCACCCGGGATGCCGAAGACGGTGTCGACTCCGGCATGTTCCAGTGCGCGGATCAGAGCCTGTGCCCCGGTCAGCTGCTCACTCATGAGTGCCTTCCCTAAGTCCTGTCACGATTGGCTTCGTCTGGCTTTGTCGCGACCGATCCATCCTCGCTTGTGTTCGTCTTCAGGTCACTTCTGGATCTCAGATAGTCGCCCTGGCAACAAAAAACCCCTTCCGCCGGTTGGCTGAAGGGGCGCGCTCGACTCTGTGGTCGCGTCAGTCGGCGCGCCGCACAAGTACGAGGAGAATCGATCGCATGTAGGCATTATTCGCCGACAGACCACGACCCGGTCAAGTTCGGCCCGACGATGTCTCATTGCGTGAGATGACTGTCTTAGATCCAGCCGCCCTCGGCGTCGGACGGGCACCGTCGCCGGTCGGCAACAAGACGGCGCCCTGCAGATCGATCCCGGCCCGGTCGCGTGCGGTCCGCAGCTCCGCCGGCACGACGTCGGGGCTGCGTACGCCGGCTGCCTGGCCGTGCAGCCCGGTGACGAGATCGCCGACCAGCTCCCGTGGATCGGCGATCAGCGCCGACGACGCGCCACGCGGCGGAACCGGTTCGGCTCGGGCCAGCTCGGTGGTGTGCGCCATCATCTCGGTCCACGTCATCCGCCCCGCGGTGTGCTCGCGCCGCAGCAGCTCCATCTGCTCGACGGTGAACGCCCGCTGCGGGAAGAGCTCGTTGCTCTGGCTGAGCGTGAATCGATCGTTGGCGTAGATCTGGCACTGGGATTCCAGGTAGGGCACGGTCAGTTCGCGGGGCAGCTCGACCTCGGTGCCGTCGCTGAAGGCGGGCACGGCGAGGGTTGCCCGGTTCCGTTCGAGCAGGAGCCCGAGCCCACGACGCAGTCCGCCTTGCAGCGCCAGATCAGATTTGTCGGCGTCGCTCATCGCGGCACCCAGTGGCCGGTCCGCCGTCGACCTGGTACCGATCCCGTCCTGCGGCGTCGCACCCACGACCTGGGTGTTCATGATCAGATCGTCGACGGTGTCGTAGCCGGCCTGGGTGAACAACTCGGTCGGCCGGTAGCCGTGTTCGCGTTCGTAGGCTCGCATCGCGTCCTGGGCAGCGATCACACTCAACCGCTCACGGTCCGGACTCAGGTCGTAGGTCAACGGGCGCAGGGGTGCTCCGGCCCGCTCCAGCTGGTGGCGCAGGATCGCCTGCCGTTCGTCGACCTCGATCAGGGCCGCGCGGTGCGGACTGCCGTCGTACGGACCGCCGACCTCTTGGACGTGGTCATGGTGGATTCCGGCGATCAGGGCGAAGGGCACGGCCTCCGGCGGCTCCAGTCCTGCCTCGACCAGCCTGGCCGCACCACGGGCCGCCTGCCACGCCACCCGGAGGTTGTGCGTCGCGTTGTGGTTGCCCCAGCCGTCGCGAAAGCGGTCGTCGACGCCGTACCGGCGTACCAGGAAGGTGAACTGGGCCCGGGTGATTGTGCTCGCGGCCCGGTGAACCTCGGCCAGCTGCTCGGCATCCATCCGCGTACCTAAGCAGCCAGCCGGTTCACCTCAGATGCAGACGGCGCCTTCGGAGGCGGAGCGGACCAGGCGGGTGTACTTGCCGAGCACGCCCTTGGTGATGGCCGGGGCCTTCGGGGTCCAGCCCTGCTTGCGGGACTCGAGCTCCTCCGGAGTGACGTGCAGGTCGAGGGTGCGGTTCTTCACGTCGAGCGTGATCCGGTCGCCGTCGCGGACGAACGCGATCGGGCCGCCGTCGACCGCCTCGGGGGCGACGTGCCCGACGCAGAGTCCCGTCGTACCGCCGGAGAAGCGGCCGTCGGTGAGGAGCAGGACGTCCTTGCCGAGGCCGGCGCCCTTGATCGCGCCGGTGACCGCGAGCATCTCGCGCATCCCGGGGCCACCCTTGGGACCCTCGTACCGGATCACGACGACGTCGCTGGGATTCAGATCGGCGACGGCGTCCATGGCGTCGCGCTCGCCGTCGAAGACTCGCGCCGTACCTTCGAAGACGTCGGAGTCGAAGCCGGCGCTCTTGACCACGGCACCTTCTGGTGCGAGCGAGCCGTGCAGGATCGTGATGCCGCCGGTGCCGTGGATCGGCTTGTCCAGGGCGCGGATGATCGTGCCGTCGACGTCCGGCGGCGCGATGTCGGCGAGGTTCTCGGCCATCGTCTTGCCGGTGACGGTCAGGCAGTCGCCGTGCAGGAGGCCGGCGTCGAGCAGCGCGCGCATGACCACCGGGATGCCGCCGACCCGGTCGACGTCCGTCATCACGTACCGGCCGAACGGCTTGAGGTCGCCGAGATGCGGCACCCGATCGCCGATCCGGTTGAAGTCGGCGAGGGTCAGGTCGACCTCGGCCTCGCGGGCGATCGCGAGCAGATGCAGTACGGCGTTGGTCGAGCCACCGAGCGCCATCACGACGGCGATGGCGTTCTCGAACGCCTCCTTGGTGAGGATCTGGCGGGCCGTGATCCCCTTGCGCAGCAGGCCGACCGCGGCCTCACCGGACTTGCGCGCGTACCCGTCGCGGCGGCGATCGACCGCCGGCGGAGCGGCCGAGCCGGGGAGGGACATACCGAGCGCCTCGGCGGACGCGGCCATCGTGTTGGCCGTGTACATGCCGCCGCAAGCGCCTTCACCCGGGCAGATCGCGCGTTCGACCGCGTCGACCTCCTCCTGGGTGATCAGGCCGCGAACACAGGCGCCGACGGCCTCGAACGCGTCGATGATCGTGACGTCTTTGTCGCCGAGCTTGCCGGGCATGATCGAACCGGCGTACAGGAACACCGACGCCAGGTCGAGCCGCGCCGCGGCCATCAGCATGCCGGGCAGGGACTTGTCGCAGCCGGCCAGCAGGACCGAGCCGTCCAGCCGCTCGGCCTCCATCACGGTCTCGACCGAGTCGGCGATGATCTCGCGGCTGACCAGCGAGTAGTGCATGCCGACGTGACCCATCGAGATGCCGTCGGAGACGCTGATCGTGCCGAACTCGAGCGGGTACCCGCCGGCCGCGTGCACGCCTTCCTTGACCGCCTTCGCGAGGCGGTCGAGCGACAGGTTGCACGGGGTGATCTCGTTCCAGCTCGAGGCGACGCCGACCTGTGGTTTGGCCCAGTCGTCGTCGCCCATCCCGACCGCCCGGAGCATTCCCCGGCTGGCGGTGGCTTCGAGCCCATCGGTCACTGTCCGGCTACGAGGCTTCACATCGACCATGCGCGTCACTCTATTCCTCCGGGTTCGCGCCCGGAGGAACAGAGCGACACATTCACCTGCTCAGCGCACCGGCACCAGGTCGAGGACGGTCTGGTCCACCGAACCGCCGGACCGGTCGGTGACGGTGGCCCGGACGGACAGGGTCTTGCCTGGCAGCAGCATCCACGGCGCAACGACGGTCCGGTAGCCACCCGCGGACCGCACCAGCGGCGCGGCGGTCCAGGTCTTGCCGTGATCGGACGACAGCAGGAGCTTCGCCGACTTCACCGGTACAGCCGCACCGCCGGAGTAGCCGAGGTCGAGATCGAACAGCATCGGCCGCCACGCCCGCGTGCTGCCGTCGACCGCAACGGCCGGATCGTACGACGGCCGGATCAGTTGCGGCTCGACACCGCTCGCTCCCGGATCGTCGGACGAGGTCGCGCTGAACTGCCACGTGGTCCTGGCCTGCCCGGAGGTCGGGACCGCCTTGGTCGACCAACTGTGTTCCAGCCGCCACCGGGCCGCGCCGGCCGGAACCTGGAAGGCGCCGGTCGCAGTTGGCAGCGCATCGATCAAGTCACCGTTGCGGTACAGGGCCAACTGCTGTCCACCAACCAGATTCTGATCCACCACTCCGATGTGGTTGGCATCCGCGAGACCGACCTGCACGTTGAACCAGCCACCTTGCATGCTGGCGACACTGAGCTGCGGATGCAGCGCGGCGCCGAGCATCGACCGGACCTTCTCGCCGCGCTGGTAGGTGCGGTACGGATCGTCGCAGAGGCCTGCTGTGCCGGTATTGGGCACTTTGTGGCACTGCCACCAGGTAATTCCCGGACCGGCGGACAACAATTCCACCATCTGTCCGGGGGCCTTGACCGTCCGACGGGTCGACCAGCCGACCTGGGTGAAGGTACTCAGCACGCCCCGGTCGACGACCTGCGTGCCGTCGCCCCAGGTACTACCGAAGGTCGACTCGACCCTCGCCATGTCGCGCACGGCCTTCGCGTCGATCGGCTGGACCAGCGGCGAGCTGAACCGATTCGCGCTCTGGTAGACCTCGTACACGTCCGGGGTGGCCTGGTGGGCCTTCCTGGTCGGCTCCAACTGCCACCGGGTGATCGCTTCGGCGACGCCGGTCGAGGGGGCCGTCGTGGGGGTGACATAGATCCGGCCGGCACTCAGGTCGTCAGCGGTCACCGGCACGTGGTCGAACTGCCACTCGTCCTTGCCCTTGCCCCGCATATAGGCGACCGCACCCTGGGTGACGGTGGTCGGTTGCCCTTGGACCACGGGTGCCTTCACCTGGACCGCCTTGCGGGCATCCAGCGTGAACGAGGTGTCCTTGGCCACGTTGAGATTCGCTTCGATGGCGAACGTCGTCGTGTCTCCCGTGGGTACGAAGCTGTAAGCGCCGTACACGCCGGGCGTGACCCGGGTCTTGCCGCGGCCCTGGTCGTCCAGGAACAACTGGTTGTAATGGCCGTCACTGGCGTTGAACACATTCACGTAGCCACCGGAGACAGGCTTCCCGGCCCGGTCGAGCACGCGGACCGAGAGATCCTGCATCGGCGGCTCGTCGTACGCGTTCAGAGCCAGCCGCAGCCGTCGCTTGCCGGTGCTGTCGATCACGTCGAGCGCACCCTGCCAGTCGTTGTCCGCGAGCGTGACCCACGGCCCGACAAGATCGCTCAGGCCGGTCCGGTCGAAGGTCACGGTGGCGTCGGCGGTCCCGCCGGCCGGCACCGTCAGGGTGGCAGGGGTGACGACGACAGTGGACTCCGGCGCCGCCTTGTTCCAGATGGTCGTCTCCCGGTCGGCGAAGGTGAGCGTGACCGGCTCGGCGCTGGGGTTCGTCAGCGTCAGCGTGCGTCGCTGCGATGTCCCGTCGTCGTGCTTGACGCGTCCGTAGTCGATCGATCCGACGTCGGGGACGAGGCCTTCCGGCGAGGTCGCGACGTCCAGGTTGATCCGGCCGCTGCCGGTCCACCCCGCGTAGATGCCGTTGCTGTCGACGGCGCTGCTGCTCAATCGCGCCTTCAGTTGCTGCCAAGTCAGCTCCGGGTGCTGCTGGAGCAGCAGGGCGGCCGCTCCGGTCACCAGGGACGCGGACCGGGACGTGCCGAAACCCGTCTCGTACAGGTCGCCGTCGCGGGCGCCGGTGCGAGCGGCGAGGATGCTCGTGCCCGGCGCGGACAGCTCCGGCTTCTGCCGGAACGAGTTCGTCGGTCCCATGCTGGTGAAGAGGGCCCGGCCGCCGGTGTCGTTGAGCGCACCCACGGTCAGAGCGGAGGCAGCCGTTCCCGGCGTCTCGACGGTGAACGGCGAGGCGTAGATGTCCCCGTCGTCGCCGGCCGCCGCCACGAACAGCGTCCCGCTCTGCTGCGTCAGCCGGTCGACCGCGTCGGCGAGCAGGTCATCGCCCTGGTACGGAGCGCGTGCGCCGAGCCCGACGTTCACCAGGTCCGCGTGCTGGTCGACGGCCCATTCCATCGCAGCGATCAGCTCGGACACCGTGCCCTCGCCGGCCGCGTTCAGGATCTTGCCGGAGATCAGTTCGGCACCGGGTGCGATCCCCTTGCGAGCGCCGTCGGACCCCGCACCGTTGCCTGCCACCAGGGAGGCCAGCTGGGTGCCATGTCCGAGGTCGTCCTGCGGGCCTTCGCCGGTGAAGTCCGCGGCCGCCGTCACCTTGCCCTCGAGCGCCGGGTGGCCGGTGTCGATCCCGGAGTCGAGGATCGCGACCTTGACGCCGTGGCCATCGAGGCCGCGCCGCCACGCTGTCGGCGCCTGTACCTGTTGCAGATACCCGTCCAGCGGTGCGGCGGTCGTCGTGGGACCACTGGCCGGCTTGGTCGCGGGAGCGGGCTTGGTCACGGGGTCCGCGTGCAGCGCGGCGTCCAGCCAGATCTTGGTCGCACCGGCCGCGTGGTCCGTGGTCAGGGCAGTCCCGAAGGCCGCGGCACGAGCCTTCTGGATGCGGCCGGCGGTCGCGCCGATGCCGGTCAGAGTGCGTGTGGCGGTGAATCCACCGCTCGCCATCGTGCGGTCGCCGGAGTTGCGGACGATGACGGGCAGGTCCGTACGGTGCGCGTCGTCGTACCCCATCTCGACCAGCCCGGTCACGTCGAACAGCGAGGGATCGAGGACGGCGGGAACCAGGCTCGCGACGTCGTGCGGGATCACGCTGATCCGGCCGTGGTCGTTGTGTACGGCGTACCCGACCGCAGGCCGGCCGTCGCGGGCCTGCACGTCGACCTGCGGCCTGCCGTCAGGACCGGGGCGGAGCGTGACATGTTCGCCGGTCAGCAACGTCACCGTCGCTGCGCCGCGTAGCCCGGGCGCCTGCCCTTCGTCCCGGGTCGGGGGCGGGCCGGCTGCGGCCGCGGGCGCGAGGCCGGTCAACGCCAGCGCGCAACTGGCCACGAGTGCCGGTATCGGTAACGATCGTGGAAACCCCACCGGGGACACCATCCTTGCTCTTGGCACCTATCAGGTGCATGCGAATGCTCCCTGTGGTATCCGATCCAGACCGATAGGGCCACGAATCCGCGGTGACAGGAGCCCGACATGGCCGGAATCAGTCAGCACTAAGCTGGCCGTCAACCGCGACTGGCGAGGGTGGAGTACCACCGGGGAGCGGATGGTCAGAACAAGGCGTCGTCCGCCTGGGCGCCTCCGATTCTTCGGAGGTGCTGAATGCGTTATGGGATGAATCCACACCAACCCGCCTCGATGACGGTTCTGGGTGAGGCGCCGTTCGCGGTTGTTTCGGGGGCGCCGTCGTACATCAACGTGCTTGACGCGCTGACGGGGTGGCAGTTGGTGCGGGAGGCATCGAGGGCGTTCGGAGTGCCGGCGGCTGCGTCGTACAAGCATGTGTCGCCGGCTGGGGCGGCCGTTGGTGCGGACGCTTATGTGCGGGCGCGGGATGCCGATCCGAAGTCGTCGTACGGCGATTTCATTACGGTCTCGGAGCCTGTCGACGCGGAGTTGGCCGGCGTGCTGAAGAAGGTGGTGTCGGACGGGATCATCGCGCCCGGGTACGACGAGGGCGTGGTCGCGACGCTGGCTGCGAAGAAGCGGGGGACGTTCCTGGTGCTGGAGGCGGATGCGTCCGTCGAGCCGCCGGTGGAAGAGGTGCGGGAGTTCTACGGGCTGCGGCTGACGCAGCGGCGGGACGACGTGCCGCTGACACGCGAATTGCTGGATCCGGCGGTGCCGGACGCGGCGGCCCGGGATCTGGTGCTGGGGATGATCGTTGCCCGCTACACCCAGTCGAACAGCGTGGTGATGGTGAAGGACGGGATGGTCGTCGGGGTCGGGGCCGGTCAGCAGTCGCGGGTGGATTGCACGCAACTGGCGGGTGAGAAGGCTGCCACCTGGGCGCGTCGTTCGGGTGCGGTCTTGTCCGGTGTGTCGATGGTTTCGGACGGCGCGTTGCCGTTTGTCGACAACATTGAGGTGGCTGCCGGTTATGGGGTCGCGCATATCGCTGAGCCGGGCGGATCGATCCGGTCGGGCGAGGTGGCCGCGGCGTGTGCCGAGCGTGGAATCAGCTGGTCAACGACCGGGGTGCGGCTGTTCAGGCACTGAGTCGGTGGGTGCCTGAGGCAACCGCCTTGCGGACCTCGGCGGCGGTCTGACCGGCGTCGAGGTCCGTGGTGTCGAGCGCGTGCGGCTCCAGCTCGCCGAGGTTCGCGAACGCGCCGTGCAGGCCGGTGATTGCTTCGACGTTCTTGAGCTCGGTCTCGGCCCGTTGCCGGGCCCGGTCCAGCGTGGTCCCGAGGTCGGGACGGAGTACGACGTACGACATCGTCCACTCCCCCTCCGCCGCAGCCTTGAGGTACGGCGGAAGGAACCACGGCCCGATGATCCCGTCGACGACCACGTCGTACCCACCTCGAGCCCACACGTCGACCGCCGCCACGATCGCGTCGACGACCACCACGTTCTGCTGCTCGGCACCCGGCAGGTACGGCGGCACGAAGCCGGTGCGGATGGCCCGGAAGAACTCGTCGGTGGTCACGTGCACGGTCGGGCGGGTCGTGTCGGTTGCGACGAGGGTGGCAACTGTCGTCTTGCCTGATCCGGGGGCGCCGGTCAGGAGGAGTACGTCGGTCATGCCGCCAGACGCTAATCACATCGCGCGGCAAACGGCAGTCTTGTCTTTTCAGCCGCCGGCGACGCTAGGCAATATCAGGAGTTCGTCCCCGTCGGTCAGCTGCGTGCCCAGGCCGTCCAGATCGCGGATGTTGTCGTCGCCCAGGTAGATGTTCACGTGCCGGCGGATGGCGCCCTGCTCGTCCGTCAACCTCCTGCGCAGGGCCGGATCCAGCGCGGCGAAGACCTCGCCGACCGTGGCCCCGTCGACCTCCACCCGCTCGGCTCCAGCCGCGAACGGCCGCAGCACGGTCGGCAGGCGGACGGCGATCACCCGATCACCGCGGCCCGCACACTCAGTACGTCGGGCAGGTGGCTCACGACCTCGACCCACGTGTCACCGGCGTCCGCGCTCGCGTAGACGCAGCCGTCGCGAGTACCGACGTACACCCCGGCCGGATCGGCCATGTCGGTGGTGAGGGCATCGCGCAGGACCGGGATGTACGAGACGTCCGGCAGGCCTTTGGACAACGGCTCCCAGGTGGCCCCCGCGTCCCGGGACCGGTAGACGCGGCACTTGGCGTCGGTCGGGATCCGGTTCGCGTCCGCGACCAGCGGGAAGACGTACACGGTCTCCGGCTCGTGCGGATGCACCGCGATCGGGAACCCGAAGTCCGACGGCAGCCCGTCCGCGATCGACTTCCAGATCGCACCACCGTCGTCGGACCGGTAGACCCCGTGATGGTTCTGCGCGAACATCCGATCCGGTACGTCGGGATGCGCGGCGAGCTTGTGCACACACTGGCCGAACTCCGGATACGGGTCGGGGAAGAATTTCGCCTGGATCCCCTGGTTCGCCGGCTCCCACGACGTTCCGCCGTCGGCGGTCCGGTAGACGCCGCCGGTCGACATCGCGACGCTGACCCGATCGGGATCGGACGGATGCGGCAGGACCGTGTGCACGGCCTGCCCGCCGAACCCGGCGCCCCACTCCTTGCGGTGCGGGTGGTCCCACAGCCCGCGGACCAGTTCGAACGTCACTCCCCCATCGGTCGACTTCCACAGTGCCGATGGCTGGGTCCCGGCGTACACAACGCCCGGCTGCCCGACCGGACCGGGCTGAATCTGCCAGACCCGCTCGAGGGAAGCCTCGGCGTCGGCCGGGAACCCGATCGAGCCCTCCGGCGGCTCGGCCCAGGTCGCACCGAGGTCGTCGGAGTGGAAGACCGCCGGACCCCAGTGCTCACTGGTCCCGCCGGCGAAGATCCGCGGCCGCTCACCTCGGGTGTCGATGCCCACGGCGTACACGCCCTGCATCTCGAACTCCGGCCCGTCGAGGGTCCAGTTCTGCCGGGCGGCGTCGCTCCGGCCGATCCACAGACCCTTCTTGGTCCCGATCAGCAGTACGGCCTCGGACATCGGTGTCCTCCTAACGTGGCGGGCCCGCCACGACGTTGATCAGTGGTTCGCCGGATGCGTAACGCTCCAGTTGTGCACGCACAAGCCGGGCAACTCGCGGCGGGAAGGCCGTCGAGGCGCCACCCCGGTGCGGGTTGATCAGCACGTTCGGAGCAGACCACAGCGGATGTCCGGCGGGCAACGGTTCGGGATCGGTCACGTCCAGCGCGGCGCGGATGCGGCGCGTCTCCAGCTCGGCGATAAGCGCATCGGTATCCACCACGACACCGCGAGCGACATTGACGAGCAGCGCGCCGTCCTTCAGCTGCGCCAGGAACTTCGCGTCGACCATCCCCCGCGTCTCCGCGGTCGCCGGAGTCAGCAGTACGACGACATCCGCGCGCGGCAACAGCTCCGGCAGCTCGGAGATCGCATGCACGCCGTCCCGCGCCCGCCGCGCGACCCGGATCACGTCGCACTCGAACCCGTTCAGCCGACGCTCCAGCGCCTCCCCGATCGACCCGTACCCGAGGATCAGCACCGTCCGGTCCGCGAGCGAGTCGTCGACCTCGTCGTACGACGCGGGCCAGACATGCTCGGCCTGGTTGCGAATGGCCCGCGGCAGCCGCCGGTACGTCGCCAGGATCAGGCCGACCGCGAGCTCGGCGGTGGAGGCGTCGTGGACGCCGCGGGCATTGCACAAGGTGACGCCGCCGGCCAGATGCGGCAGCACGTTCTCGAAGCCGGCGGTCTGCAGTTGCACGACCTTCAGTGCGGGCATGTCCCGGACCACCTCGGCCACCTTCGCGCCGCCCATGTACCCCGGGACGTAGAACTCGACCTCGGCCAGCGACGCCGGCCGCTCACCACCGTCGTAGAAGTCCACGTCGTACCCGGCGGGCAACCCACCGAGGAAGCTGTCGGGGTCCTCCCAGGGCAGCCACGCCTTCACCAGATCAGCCATGCCGTAGAACTTACCCCCGGGTGATAGATGTCCCATGCCAGACGCCGGGCATAGTCGTACTCTGGATCGGTGCCTTCGACATCGGATCTGGCGGCGACGCTCGAGCATGATCAGGCCGTAGGACGGCTGCGCGAGTCGTATCAGCGCATCCCCACCGGGGACCCCGTCCGGCTGGCGAAGCGCAGTTCGAACCTCTTCCGGCCGAGAACCGAGGTCGACCGCCCCGGGCTGGACGTGTCGAAGCTGACCGGCGTGATCAGCGTCGATCCGGTCGCCCGGACCGCCGACGTCCAGGGCATGTGCACCTACGAGGACCTGGTCGCGGCGACGCTGCCGCACGGGCTGGTCCCGATGGTCGTCCCGCAACTGAAGACGATCACCCTCGGCGGTGCGGTCACCGGCCTCGGCATCGAGTCGTCGTCGTTCCGGGCCGGCCTGCCGCACGAGTCCGTCCTCGAGCTCGACATCCTCACCGGCGCCGGTGAGGTGGTCACCGCGCGACCCGACGGCGAGCACGCGGACCTGTTCCGGATGTTCCCGAACTCCTACGGCACCCTCGGCTACGCGACCCGGCTGCGGATCGAGCTGGACAAGATCTCGCCGTACGTCGCGCTGCGCCACGTCCGCCTCGGTCTCGACGAACTGGCTCCGGCGATCGACGAGATCGTTGCTTCCGGCACGTACGACGGGACGCCGGTGCACTTCGTCGACGGGGTCGCGTTCAGCCCGTCGGAGGCCTATCTGACGCTCGGACGGAACAGCGACGCCGCCGTCCGGACCAGCGACTACACCGGCCAGCAGATCTTCTACCGCTCGATCCAGCAACGGCAGACCGACTTCCTCACCGCGCACGACTACCTCTGGCGCTGGGACACCGACTGGTTCTGGTGCTCGGCCGCGTTCGGCGCCCAGCAGCCGGTCGTGCGGCGGCTCTGGCCGCGACGCTGGCGGCGGAGCGACGTGTTCCACAAGATCATCGGCTTCGAGAACCGGCACCATTTCGCCGCGCGCCTGAGCAAGCGCCGCGGCCAGCCGGATCGTGAACGCGTCGTCCAGGATGTGGAGATCCCGGCCGACCGGCTGGCCGGCTTCCTGCGCTGGTTCGACGCCGAGGTCGGGATGCGGCCGGTCTGGCTGTGCCCGCTGCGGCTGCGCGGTGACCAGGACTGGCCGCTGTACCCGCTCAAACCCCGCGAGACCTACGTCAACGTCGGCTTCTGGGGCACCGTCGCGATCGCCGACGGTGCGGCCGACGGCGACGTCAACCGCCGGATCGAGGCGGCCGTCGCCGAGTTCGGCGGGCACAAATCGCTGTACTCCGACGCTTACTACGACCGAGACACCTTCGACCGGCTCTACAACGTCCCGGCCCTGACCGAGGTGAAGCAACGCTATGACCCGAACGCCCGGCTGACCGGGCTCTACGAGAAGGCGGTGACGCGGCGATGACGACGCTCGCGACCCAGGTTTCGATCGCTGACGCACTCACGACCGTGACCCCGGACGGCCTGCCGTTCCGGTTCACGGCGTACGACGGCAGCGCGACGGGCCCGGAGGACTCGCCGATCCACATGCATCTCGCCTCCGAGCGCGGCCTGTCCTACGTACTCACGGCACCCGGTGACCTCGGCCTGGTCCGTGCGTACGTGATGGGTGACCTGGAGATCACCGGCATCCACGAGGGCAACCCGTACGACCTGATGCGGATGATGCTCAACCAGGTGCACTTCGAGCGCCCGACGCCGTCGGAGGCCCTCCGGATCGTCCGCGGGCTCGGCTGGAACCACCTGAAGCCACCGCCTCCCCCGCCGCAAGAGCACCTGCCGAAGTGGCGCCGTACGTTCGAGGGTCTGCGGCACTCGAAGGCGCGGGACAAGGCGGCGATCCACCACCACTACGACGTGTCGAACACGTTCTACGAGTGGATCCTCGGGCCGTCGATGACGTACACCTGCGCGGTTTACCCGACGGCGGACGCGACGCTGGAGCAGGCGCAGCACGAGAAGTACGACCTGGTCGCGCGCAAGCTCGACCTCAAGCCGGGGCAACGGCTCCTCGACGTCGGCTGCGGCTGGGGTGGCATGGTCCGGCACGCGGCTCGCGAGTACGGCGTCCACGCGCTGGGCGTCACATTGTCGGCGGCGCAGGCGGAGTGGGCGACCGAGGCGATCAAGCGGGAAGGGCTGGAGGACCGGGCGGAAGTGCGGTTCCTGGACTATCGCGACGTACCCGAGCGGGACTTCGACGCGATCAGCTCGATCGGGCTGACGGAGCACATCGGCGTACGCAACTATCCGTCGTACTTCGGGTTCCTGCTGGACCGGCTGAAGCCGGGCGGGCGGCTGCTGAACCACAGCATCACGCGGCCTGACAACCGGTTCCGCAACACCGGCGCGTTCATCGACCGGTACATCTTCCCGGACGGCGAGCTGATCGGGTCCGGGCGGATCATCGCCGAGGCCCAGGACGCCGGGTTCGAGGTCCGGCACGAGGAGAATCTGCGCGAGCACTATGCGCTGACGCTCGCGGCGTGGTCCGACAACCTGGTCGAGCACTGGGACGAAGCTGTCGCTGAGGTCGGCCACGGGACCGCCAAGGTCTGGGGGCTCTACCTGGCCGCGTGCCGGGTCGGCTTCGAGCGCAACAACACCCAGCTCCACCAGTTCCTGGCCGTGAAACTCGACGACAACGCCGACGCGCACTTCCCGCTCCGCCCGAACTGGCTGAGCTGAACCGATTTGGGCCGTGCGGTGTAGTAGGGGGTAGGACCAGCAGAGGAGACGGCGTGGGCGGGACGACGGTCAGGCGACGGGGGCGCGGGGCGGTGGTGCTGGCCACGGTGGCTTTGGTGGCGGGGTGCTCGGACGACGGCGGTACGCCGACGCCCGGGCCCGCCGCGCCGGGCACCTCGAGCACGGCCTCCGGGCCGGCCTCGGTGCAGCTCACGGTGGCTTCGACGGTGGCGACGGGGATCGAGGTGCCGTGGGGGCTGGCGTTCCTGCCGGACCAGAGTGCGCTGGTGGCCGAGCGGGACTCGGGGAAGATCAAGCGGATCGCCGACGGGCAGGTGAGTGACGTCGGCGAGGTGGATGACGTGAATGCGTCGTCGGAGGGTGGGCTGCTCGGGCTGGCCGTCGATCCTGGGTATCCGGGCCGGCCGTACATCTACGCGTACTACTCCGGCGGCGACGACAACCGGATCGCGCGGATCACGTACCAAGGCGGCAAGTTGTCCGATCAGCAGGTGATCCTCGAGGGGATCCCGTCGGCCGCCATCCACAACGGCGGCCGGCTGCGGTTCGGGCCCGACGGGTTCCTGTACGCCGGGACCGGCGACGGCTCGGATCGGCCGAACTCGCAGGACGACGGGTCCCTGGGCGGGAAGATCCTGCGCATCACCACCGACGGCAAGGCCGCGCCGGGCAACCCGGACGGCCGCGTGTGGATCACCAAGGGGCACCGGAACGTGCAGGGGCTCGCGTTCGACGGCAGCCAGTTGTACGCCGCCGAGTTCGGGCAGAACACGTGGGACGAGTTGAACGTCATCACGCCCGGCAACAACTACGGCTGGCCGGGTGCCGAGGGGATCAGTCAGCTTGATGGGATGACTGATCCGATCGCTCAGTGGCATACGTCGGATGCATCGCCGTCGGGGATCGCGTTCGCCAAGGGACACATCTTCATGGCGTCGCTGCGCGGTGAGCGGCTGTGGGCGATACCTGTTGCCGGAGGCAAGCGAGTTGGCGAGCCGCAGGCGTTCTTCACCAACAAGTACGGGCGTTTGCGGACAGTTGAGGCAGCTCCGGACGGTTCGTTGTGGGTGACGACGTCGAATACTGACGGGCGTGGGGACACCAAGGACGGCGACGATCGCATCCTGCGGATCACGATCGGCTGATTGCCAACCGTTTCAACTCTTCGGTCGTCTGGTACTTGTTGGGAGAGACCCACACGACCTGAGGAGGAGATCGGCATGCAGACCGGCCAGGGGCCCGTTGTTCCCAGCAGTGTGATCGCGGCGGTGAGCAGCTTCGACGATGCTCAGCGCACGGTCGTCTACCTGCGAAGTTACGGGATGGACGCGGGGAGCCTGGAGGTGGTCGGCGCCGAACTCCGGCAGACCGAGAGACAGCGAGTGGTCCCGGTCGCGAAACTCGCCGGTGTGGGTGCGCTGCAAGGCGCGCTCCTCGGGGTGCTCGCCGCGATCTTCATCACACTGGTCGCCGAGACGACGCTCACCGGTTTGGCGGTCGTCGTGTGGGGCTTCGTGTACGGCGTACTCATCGGTGGGCTGTGGGGGTTGTTCCGGGGGCTGGTTCGCAACCGCCCGGACGCGCTCACCACCAATGTCGTCCCCACCCGCTACGAAGTCCGCTGCCCATCCGACGAACTAGCCATAGCCCAAACCCTCCTGGCCGACGCCGCCGACGTAGACGACGGCCGGGTCGAACGAGAAGTAATAGCCGACACTCCCCAGAGAGACGCCGCCTAAGCGCTCCAGGCGGGCCTGGGTTGGACGGATGCCGGGCGCCCATTGGTTGGTGGGCGCCCGGCATGCCTCCTGGTACTAGATGCCGAGCTTGGCGTTGAGGAGTTCGCGGACCTTGGCTGCGTCGGCTTGGCCTCGCATGTCCTTCATGACGGCGCCGATGAGGGCGCCGGCTGCGGCCGGCTTGCCGGAGTTGACCTTTTCGACCACGGCCGGGTTGGCGGCGATGGCTCGGTCGATGGCTTCGAGGAGCGCCGAGTCGTCCGAGACGAGCGCCAGGCCACGCGCGGAGATGATCGCGTCGATCGGCCCCTCGCCCTTCAGCAGACCGTCGAACACCTGACGCGCCAGCTTGTCGTTCAGCTCACCCTTGTCGACGCGCTCCTGGACAGCCGCGACATCCGCCGGAACGATGCCGAGATCCAGCAGATCCTTGCCCGACTCGTTCGCGGCGCGGGCCAGCTCGCCCAACCACCACTTCTTCGCCGCAGCCGCTGGGACCCCGAGCTCGACCGTCGCCACGATCGGCTCCAGCGCGTTCCCGTTGATGACGTCGCGCATCTCCAGGTCGGTGAAACCCCACTCCTCCTGCAGCCGGACCCGGCGTACGGAAGGTGCTTCCGGCAACGACGCACGGATCTCCTCGACCCACTCCCGCGACGGCGCGACCGGGACCAGATCCGGCTCCGGGAAGTACCGGTAGTCGTCCGCGTCGGACTTCTCCCGACCGGACGTGGTGATGCCCGTGTCCTCGTGCCAGTGCCGGGTCTCCTGCAGGATCTTCCCGCCGGTGGACAGGATCGCCGCCTGCCGGGTGATCTCGTACGTCACCGCGCGCTCGACCGACCGGAACGAGTTCACGTTCTTGGTCTCGGTCCGGGTCCCCAGCGTCGAGGACCCATGCGGCTTCAGCGACACGTTGGCGTCGCACCGCAGCGACCCCTGGTCCATCCGAACGTCGGAGACGCCCAACGCGAACAGCAGATCGCGCAGCATGCTCACGTACGCCCGCGCCACCGCCGCGGCCTTCGCCGGCGGCACCTCGATCGTCTTCGTGACGATCTCGATCAGCGGGATACCGGCCCGGTTGTAGTCGACCAGCGAGTGCGAGGCACCGTGGATCCGGCCGGTCGCGCCACCGACGTGAGTGGACTTGCCGGTGTCCTCCTCCATGTGAGCGCGCTCGATCTCGATCCGGTAGGTCTCACCGTCGACGACCACCTCGGTCCAGCCGTTGAACGCGATCGGCTCGTCGTACTGCGAGGTCTGGAAGTTCTTCGGCATGTCCGGGTAGAAGTAGTTCTTCCGGGCGAACCGGCACCACTCGGCGATCTCGCAGTTCAGCGCGAGGCCGATCTTGATCGCGGACTCGACGCCGCGCCGGTTCACCACCGGCAGCGCGCCCGGCAGACCGAGGCAGACCGGGCAGGTCTGCGTGTTCGGCGGCGCGCCGAACTCGGTCGGGCAGCCGCAGAACATCTTCGACTTGGTGTTCAGCTCGACGTGGACCTCGAGGCCCATCACCGGGTCGTACTGCGCCAGCGCGTCGTCGATCTCGAGAACGGTGTCAGTCATCGGGTCACCTCCAGCTCCGGAGCCTGTGCCATCAGCACGCCACCCCACTGCTCGGCCAGCGCGGACTCCAGCGCCGCGCCCACGGTGTAGCACAGGTCGTCACGCATCACCGGTGCCATCACGTGGAAACCGACCGGCATGTTGTCCTCGTCGGCCAGACCACACGGGAACGACGCGGCCGCGTTGCCGGCCAGGTTGGACGGGATCGTGCAGAGATCGTTCTTGTACATCGCGATCGGGTCGTCGATCCGGTCGCCGATCGCGAACGCCGTCGTCGGCGTCGCGGGCGAGACGAGCACGTCGACCTGCTCGTAGGCAGCCGCGAAGTCGCGGGCGATCAGCGTCCGCACCTTCTGCGCCTGGCCGTAGTAGGCGTCGTAGTACCCGGCCGACAACGCGTGCGTGCCGAGGATGATGCGGCGCTTCACCTCCGCACCGAAGCCGGCCTCGCGGGTCAGGCTCGTCACCGTCTCCGCACTGTTCGTGCCGTCGTCGCCGACGCGCAGCCCGTACCGCATCGCGTCGAACTTGGCGAGGTTGGACGACGCCTCACTCGGCAGGATCAGGTAGTACGCCGGCAACGCGTACTCGAAGTGCGGACACGAGACCTCGACCACCTCGGCGCCGAGCTTGGTGAGCAGCTCGACCGCCTCGTGGAAGCGTGCCTCGACACCCGGCTGGTATCCCTCACCGCCGAGCTCCTTGACCACGCCGATGCGCAGACCGGCCACGTCACCGTTGCGAGCCGCCGCGACCACGGCCGGGACCGGCTGGTTGATCGAGGTCGAGTCCATCGGGTCGTACCCGGCGATCGCCTCGTGCAGCAGGGCCGCGTCGAGCGTCGTCCGGGCACACGGCCCAGGCGTGTCGAGTGAGGAGGCCAATGCGATCAGCCCGTAGCGCGAAGTCCCGCCGTACGTCGGCTTGACGCCGACCGTGCCGGTGAACGCACCCGGCTGCCGGATCGAGCCACCGGTGTCGGTGCCGATCGCGAGCGGCGCCTCGTACGCCGAAATCGCCGCCGACGACCCACCGCCGGAACCACCGGGGATCCGGCCCAGGTCCCACGGGTTGTGGGTGGTGCCGTACGCCGAGTTCTCCGTCGACGAGCCCATCGCGAACTCGTCCATGTTGGTCTTGCCGAGGATGACGATCCCGGCTGCCCGCAGCCGCTTCACGACCGTCGAATCGTACGGCGGCTTCCAGCCCTCGAGGATCTTCGAACCGGCTGTGGTCGGAATGCCCTCCTGCGTCAGCACGTCCTTCAACGCCAGCGGGACGCCGGCCAGCGGGCCCAGCTTCTCGCCGGCCGCGCGCTGCGCGTCCACGGCCGCGGCCTGTGCCAGCGCGCCTTCGGTGTCGACGTGCAGGAATGCGTGCACGGCACCGTCGACGGCGGCGATCCGGTCCAGATGCGCCTGGGTGACCTCGACCGAACTGGCCTGGCCGGACGTCATCAGCTCCGCGAGCTCGGCTGCGGTCTTCCTGGTCAGGTCAGACATCAGTCCTCCTCCAGGATCCGCGGCACCCGGAAGCGCTGCTGCTCCGCGGCGGGCGCACCGGAGAGCGCCTGCTCGGGCGTGAGGCACGGAACGTTCTCGTCCGCGCGCATCACGTTGGTCAGCGGCAGGGCGTGTGAGGTCGGCGGAATGTCGTCCGCGGCCACCTGGCTGACCTGCCCGACCAGGGTGATGATCTGGTCGAGCTGTGGCGCGAGGTGATCGAGCTCGTCGTCGCTGAGCTCGATCCGCGCCAGTCGCGCCAGGTGCGCGACCTCTTCGCGGGTAATCGATGGCATGAACTGAATCCAATGCTTGCAAGTGTGCCGAAGGAGTCAACACCGGGAAGTTCTCGGTGTAACCCGAGCCATCCTAGTAGGCGGCTGTGACGGTCGTGTGTCGTTGTCCCCCGGGCTGTGGACAGCCGGGTTCGTGACATGGTGTGGTCAGTTGCCGAGAGGGCCGGGCGTGTCTTCGCGTTCCGCTCTGTAACATTGGCGGCGACAGGGCGTTACGCGCATGGTGATCGGCTGGGAGATGATCGTTCGGTGTTCCTGCTGCGATTGATCATCCCGGACCGGCCCGGCTCGCTGGGTACCGTGGCGACTGCCCTCGGTGAGGTGAATGCCGACATCCACGCCATCGAGATCGTCGAGCACCGGCGTGAGAACGGCACCGCCGTCGACGACATCGTGGTCGACCTGCCGCAAGGCGTGCTGCCCGATCGTCTGGTCTCGGCCTGCAACAGCGTGCCCGACGTCGAAGTGATCTGGTTCTCCCGGTACGGCGCCGGCGGCGGACTGCACATGGACCTCGAGGCCGTCGAGCAGATGACGTCGGCTCCCTCGGACGCGATCGACATCCTGGTCGAGCAGTCGCCCGCCGTGCTGCACGCCGACTGGGCCGCGTTGCTGGACGGCACGGGCAGCGAGGTGAAGGTCGCGCTGGAGACGAGCGCCACGCCCGAGTTCGGTGAGATGGCCGGCCGGTGGTTGCCGATGGAGAAGGCGACGACGCTGGAAGCCCCGGACCACAAGGGCCTGTCGGAGTCCGTCCTGGTCGCGGCACCGCTGGAGTCCGACCGCCGCATTCTCGTCATCGGCCGCCGCGGCGGCCCCGAGTTCCTCGGCTCCGAGGTCGCCCGTCTGAGCTACCTGGCCTCGCTGGCAGTCACCATCCGCGCCTCCGCTTGACCCCAGACACGCAGAAGCCCCCGCCCGAAGGCGGGGGCCTCTCGCTGTTCTAGGTGAATTGAAAGTACGCGAGGGTCCACAGGCCGGCGATGACCAGCAGGACCACGACGCCGACCAGGGCGACGATCAGGATCGCCTGGCTGTTGCTGCCGTTGCGGTCCGGGAGGTCGAACTGGGTGGGGCCCCAGGCCCCACCACCGTCGACCCGCTGGGCTGCCTCCGGCGGGGGCGCGGCCGTCGTCCGTGCCTCCCGCTTCTCGCGAGGGAACTTCATCCAGCCTCTCCTGCCGTCGCGGTCTGTCCCGGTCGAACCTCAGACGTAGAACGACTCGTACGAGATGTCGATCTCCTGCGAGGCGTAGTCGTCCGAGTTGTTGCCGGTGATCTCGATCCGCCACCCGGCCACATAAGAAGCGTACGACTTCCCGTCGTTGTGTGCCTGGATGTACGACTTCACCGCCGCCGCATCGCCGCCCTTCAGTACGCCGAACGCGTCGTTCACCGCGACCGGCAGAGCCTTCTTGACGTTGGCCGGGTCACCCGAGGCGCTGATGGTGAGGTTCTTGATGCCCTCGCCCTCGCTGGCGTAGAAGTACACCCGCTGCGAGTCGAACTTGGCGACCTGCTTGCTGCACGAGCTCGTGCAGACGTAGTTCTTCGCCTTCAGCGCCGCGGTCAGCTGGGCCGCGGTGGTGTCGAAGGTCTGCTTGGGCAGGTCGAACGAGTCCGATCCGGACTTGCCGCCGGACAGCGCGTAGGTGTCACCGTCGTTGCGCAGCTGGAACTCGCCCCAGCTGCTGCCGACCTTTTGCGACTTCTGGCCGTTGTTGACCGCGTCCTGGATCTTCTTGACCTGGTCGCCGCCGAAGGTGTCGTTGCCGATCGCCTGCAGCGCCTGGTCGAAGGTGACCTTGGCGTTGTTGACGTTGTCCTCGTCCTGCGAGCTCAGCTTGACGCCGATGATCGTGCCGTCGGGCTGGAACTGGAAGATCGCTTCCGCCTCGGTGGCACCGGCGTACTTGAAGCAGCCGCGGTGTGCGCCCTGGGAGGTGTTGAACAGGTCGCTGCAGCCGAAGCCGGCACCCTGGAGCTTCTCGGTCGCGGTCTTCGCCTGCCCGGTCGCGTTGCCGAGCTGGCCGTTGTCGCCGCCGCCGGTGGTCTGGTTGCCGGTCGGCTCCGAGGTGGTCGGGTTCGACTCGGGCTTGTCGTCACCACCGAACGCGTGGATGCCGAGGAAGACCAGCAGGCCGATCAGCACGATGCCGACGACACCGCCGCCGATCACCAGCGGCAGCTTGTCCTTGCTGATCCCGCCGGGACCCTTCGAGCCGCCGGGACCACCCGGCTGCCATTGGGGTCCGCCCGCCGGGCCGCCCTGCTGCTGGTGCTGCCAGCCGGCTTGCTGCTGCCCCTGCTGGCCCCAGGACTGCTGCGAGTAGCCACCGCCCTGCTGCGTGGAGCGCTGACCCCAGCCGCCACCCTGCTGAGCCGGCTGGCCCTGCGGGGGCTGGCCCTGCTGCGGTCGCTGACCCCAACCGCCCTGCTGGGGAGGCTGCCCTTGCTGCGGCGGCTGTCCCTGCGGGGGCTGACCTTGAGGGTGACCCTGTGGCTGGCCTTGGTGGGGCTGGCCCTGCTGCGGCTGGCCTTGCTGTGGCTGCTGCGGTCGCTGACCCCAGCCTCCACCACCCTGGCCCGGAGGCTGCTGTCCCCAGCCGCCACCCTGCTGCGGAGGCTGGCCTCCCTGTCCCCCCTGCTGCCCGCCTGGCTGGCCCCCCGGCTGCCCAGGACCCCAGGGTCCCTGCGGCGGCGTCGTCATATTCGCTCCTTTTGACCCACGTATCGACGTGCAAAGTTAACAGTCCGACGGCTCAGCACAGCCGCCGGATCCACCGATGTACGACGTGTTTTCAGCCCTGGTCGGAATCCGGAGTCGTGGCGACCTCCGCTGCGGCCTCGGCGCCCTGGTCCAGCAGCACCCGGAATCCGGACGCGTCCAGAATCGGTACGCCGAGCTGGACCGCCTTGTCGTACTTCGATCCGGGCGAGTCGCCGACCACGACGAACGACGTCTTCTTCGACACCGAGGACGCCACCTTTCCGCCCCGCGAGACGATCGCCTCGGTCGCCTCGTCCCGGCTGAACCCCTCGACCGTCCCGGTCACGACGACCGACAGACCGGTCATCGTCTGCGCCACGGTCGGTCCGGTGTGCTCCTCGCGGAGCTGGACGCCGGCCGCCTTCCACTTGTCCACGATCGCCGCGTGCCAGTCGACCTCGAACCACTCGATCACCGCGTGCGCGATGGTCGGCCCGACGCCCTCGATCTCCGACAGCTCCTCTTCACCGGCCGCGCGGACCGCGTCGATGTCGTCGTACACCGCTGCGAGCGCCTGCGCGGCGGTCGGTCCGACGTGCCGGATCGACAGTGCGACCAGACCGCGCGACAGCGGCTGGGTCTTGGCCTGTTCGAGGTTCGTCAGCAGTTTCAGTGCGTTCGCCGACAGGGATCCGGCCTTCGTGGTGAAGAACGAGCTCCGGGCCAGGTCCTCCTCGGTGAGCCCGAACAGGTCGCCCTCGTCGGTGATCAGCCCGTCGCTGATCAGCGAGTCGGCGCCCTTGAACCCGAGCGCCTCGATGTCGAACGCCGATCGCCCCGCCAGGTGGAAGAGCCGCTCCCGCAACTGCGCCGGGCAGGCCTGCGTGTTCGGGCAGCGGATGTCGACGTCGGCCTCCTTCATCGGCCGCAGCTCGGTGTTGCAGGACGGGCAGTGCGTCGGCATCACCCAGGGCTTCGCGTCCTTGGGCCGCAACTCGATCACCGGGCCGAGGATCTCCGGGATCACGTCACCGGCCTTCCGCAGTACGACGGTGTCGCCGGGGACCACGCCCTTGCGCTCGACCTCCCGCGCGTTGTGCAGGGTGGCGAACTCGACCGTTGACCCGGCCACGCGGACCGGCTCCATCACGCCGTACGGAGTGACGCGGCCGGTGCGGCCGACGTTCACCTCGATCTTGAGGAGCTTGGTGGTGACCTCCTCCGGCGGGTACTTGTACGCGATCGCCCAGCGTGGGGCGCTCGACGTCGAGCCGAGCGCGCGCTGCAGATCGACCTCGTCGACCTTGACCACGACACCGTCGATCTCATGGTCGACGGAGTGCCGGTTCTCGCCGTAGTACGCGATGAATTCGTTGACCTGGTCAAGCGTCTCGACCTTGCGGGCCCGCTCACTGACCGGCAGGCCCCAGGCCTTGAGCTGCTCGTACGCCGAGGACAGCCGACTGACGTGATACCCGTCGACGCGGCCCAGACCGTGGACGACGAACCGCAGTGGGCGGCTCGCGGAGACTCGCGGGTCCTTCTGCCGCAGCGAACCGGCGGCGCTGTTGCGCGGGTTGGAGAACGGGTCCTTGCCCGCCTCGACCAGCTGCGCGTTCAGCTCCTCGAAGTCCTCGACGCGGAAGTAGACCTCGCCGCGGACCTCCAGGAACGACGGGAGATCCTTGCCGGCGAGCTCGTTCGGGATGCTCTTGATCGTGCGAACGTTCAGTGTCACGTCCTCACCGGTCCGGCCGTCACCGCGGGTCGCACCGCTGACCAGCTTGCCGTCCTCGTAGACCAGGTCGAGCGCGAGCCCGTCCACCTTCAGCTCGCAGATGAACCCGCTCTCGTGGATCTGTTGCAGCGTGACCTCCCGCTCCAACCGCTTCGCCCAGGCCTCCATCTGCTCGGCGGAGAAGGCGTTGCCCAGGCTCTCCATGCGCGTCGGGTGGTTTACCGCCGTGAACAGCGTGGAGATCGGTACGCCGACCTTCTGCGTCGGCGAGTCCGGCGTCCGGAGCTCGACGTACTGCTCCTCGATCGCCTGTAACTCGTGCATGAGCGCGTCGAAATCCGCGTCCGAGATCGTCGAGGTGGCCAGGTAGTACCGCACCCGGTGGTCCTCGATCTCCTTGCTCAGGGCCGCATGCCGCTCCCGCACCTCAGGCGGCGCGGCGGGAATCTCCGTACTCATAAGCAGAACTTACAGCGACCCACCGACGTTTTAAGTGTTCTCCGCAGCTTCGGCGACAACATCCGCGGTACGGCGCAACAGGTCCAAGCGCGATCGCGCATCAGAGGGTGACGGTGCGGACGCGAGACCGCACGCGGGCGTGATCACGACCTGCTTGAGGATCTCGGGGTCGAGACCGAGCTCTCGCCAGCGGCGGACGAGTGGATCGGCTGCCTGCTCCGGATTCGGCAGATTGCCGGTGGTGGCGATCAGTCCCGCGTACAGCGTGGATCCGGCCTCGGCGGCCACTGCGATCTGGTCCCAGGCGGCGTGATTGAGCAGTGAAATATCCACAGCCACCCCCGCCGCACCCGACTTGGTGAAGACCTCGATCGGCGGCCGGGCGGCGCAGCAGTGAATCACTGTCGGTGCCTGCGTGGTGACGAGGCTCAACAGCTCGACTGCACCAGGCCCGTCCACCGAGCGGTGCTTACTCCAGCCGGACGCAGTCGGGATGGCCCCGGCCAGTACGGCGGGCAGCGCCGGCTCATCGATCTGTACGACGAGCTCCGCCCCGGGCACCCGGCGTCGTACCTCGGCCACGTGGTCAGCCAGCCCCAACGCCAGCCCCTCGGCCAGATCCCGCCGCGCACCGTGGTCGGCCAGCACCTTGTCACCGCGCGGCAACTCCACCGTCGAAGCCAGCGTCCACGGACCCGTCAACTGCAGCTTGAAAGGACCGCTGTACCCGTCGGCGAACTCCTCGAGCACGTCCATGTCCTCAGCGAGCAAAGACCGAGCCCGCCGCTGATCCAGGCTCGCCCGCGGGTCACTCCCCCCGGTCAGCCGCCACCCAGCCGGTTGCAGATCAGCAGCCAGCTCACTCAGTACGGCGACGGCCCGGCTGAGCATGTCGCCGTACGGACGCACCGGCAGTTCGGCCAGGAAAGGAATGTCAACCGCTTCGAGCAGGACCTTCGTCCACTCGCGGATGTCGTCACCCGGGAGTGAACCCAGGCCGGTGGTGGTCATGCGTTTTGCGTGGCTACGCGTGCGACCGTGTCGATGGTTGCCGACCCGATCACTCGCGTCCCGTCGTACAGCACGACTGCTTGACCGGGCGCGACCGCTGCGGTCGGCTCGTCGAAGTCGACGTGGACGAGTTCCCTGTCGAGCCGCGCGGTGACGGCGACCTCCTCGCCGTGCGCGCGGAGCTGAGCCTTCACTTGCATCTCACTGGTCGGCACCGGCCCGCACCACCGCGGCTTGGACGCGGTCAGCCGCGCGACTGCCAACTCCTCGCGCGATCCCACCGTCACCGTCCGGTCCACCGGGCTGATGTCCAGTACGAACCGCGGCTTGCCGTCCGCGGCCGGCGTACCGATCTTCAGGCCCTTGCGCTGACCGACGGTGAAGCCGTGGGTGCCCTTGTGCTCGCCGAGCTTGTTGCCCTGCGCATCGACGATGTCGCCGGGCGCCTCCCCCAGCTGCTTCCCGAGGAAGCCTGCGGTGTTGCCGTCGGCAATGAAGCAGATGTCGTGGCTGTCCGGCTTGGCCGCCACCGACAGCCCGCGCCGCTCGGCCTCTTCCCGGACCTCGGTCTTGACCGTGTCACCGAGCGGGAAGAACGCGTGCTTCAGCTGCTGCTGCGTGAGCACTCCGAGCACGTACGACTGGTCCTTGGCCGGATCCACGGCCCGGTGCAGCTCCCGGCCGGCGTCCGTCTCCACGATCCGCGCGTAGTGCCCGGTCGCGACCGCGTCGAAGTCGAGTGCCAGCGCCCGCTCGAGTACGGCGCTGAACTTCACCTTCTCGTTGCAGCGCAGACACGGGTTCGGCGTCCGGCCGGCGGCGTACTCGCTGACGAAGTCCTCAACCACATCTGCGTGGAAGCGCTCGGCCAGGTCCCAGACGTAGAACGGGATGCCGATCACGTCCGCGGCCCGGCGGGCGTCGCGGGAGTCCTCGATCGTGCAGCAGCCGCGCGCGCCGCTGCGGTACGACTGCGGGTTCCGGCTCAGGGCCAGGTGCACTCCGACCACGTCGTGCCCGGCTTCGGCCATCCGCGCCGCCGCGACGGCGGAGTCGACCCCGCCGGACATGGCTGCGAGTACCCGCATCAGTTGTTCCTTCCCACGTTCTGCAGACCGGCGGACTTGGCCCGCTCCACCACCGGTCCGATGTTCTCCAGTACGGCGTCGATATCTGCCCGGGTGCTGGTGTGGCCGAGGGTGAACCGGAGTGACCCGCGCGCCCGCTGGTCGTCGTACCCCATGGCCAGCAGCACATGGCTCGGCTCGGCGACCCCGGCGTTGCACGCGGATCCGGTCGAGACCTCGATCCCACGTGCGTCGAGCAGCAGCAACAGCGAGTCACCCTCGCAGTCGCTGAAGGACAAGTGTGCGTTGTTGGGCAAGCGGTCGCTCGGGTCGCCGGACAGCTTCGCGCCCTCGACCGTGCTGGTGATGCCCTCGATCAGCGTGTCTCGCAGCTCGGTCAGCCGCCGCGCCTCGTCGGCCTGGTGCTTGATCGCGTGCTCCATCGCCACCGCGAACCCGGCGGTCGCCGGCGCATCCAGCGTGCCGGAGCGGACGTCGCGCTCCTGCCCGCCACCGTGCAGGATCGGCGTCAGCTTGGTCTCCTTGTGGACGACCAGCGCCCCGATCCCGTACGGGCCGCCGAGCTTGTGCGCGGACACGGTCATCGCGTCCACCCCGAGCTCCGCGAAGTCCACCGGCACCTGCCCGATCGCCTGGACCGCGTCGGTGTGCACGGGTACGCCGTACTCCTGGGCGATCGCCGCGATCTCACGGACCGGCTGGATCGTGCCGACCTCGTTGTTCGCCATCATCAACGTGACGAAGGACACGGACTCGGGATCGGTCTCGATCGCCCGGCGGACGTCGTCCGGCCGCACCCGGCCGAGCTCGTCGACGGGCAGCCACTCGATCTCGGCCCCCTCGTGCTGACCCAGCCAGATCGCCGGGTCGAGGACGGCGTGATGCTCGATCCCGCTCAGCAGGATCCGGCGCCGGCGCGGCTCCTCGGCCAGCCGGGACCACCAGAGGCCCTTCAGCGCGAGGTTGTCCGCCTCCGTGCCGCCGGAGGTGAAGACCACTTCGCTGGGCTGCGCTCCGAGCGCTGCGGCGATCGACTCGCGCGATTCCTCCACCGTCCGCCGGGCGGCCCGGCCGGAACCGTGCAGGGACGACGCGTTGCCGGTTCGCGCGAGGTGATAGGTCATCGCCTCGATCGCGGCCGGGAGCATCGGAGTCGTCGCCGCGTGGTCCAGGTAGACCGTGCGGCGCTCGGAAGAAGTCATATCGGTTTCAAGGGTATGTCCGCCGCCCTTGTTCCCGCGCATCGAGGCTCAGCTTCCCGCGCATCGAGGCTCAGGGCTCGGACAGCAGGCTGAGCGTGCGGGTGTGCTCGAACGCGGCCCCGATCTGCTCGAACCGCTCCGCCGCCGCCCGGAACAGGTCCTGGTCCCCGGTCAGCCGGCCCCGCGCCCGCAGGAGCACCGCGTCGGACCAGGCGTTCTCGCTCACCGCGCGTTCGACGTACTGCTCGGCGTCCGGGAGGCCGGCCGCGACCGCCAGTTCGGCCCCGGCGCCGCGGGCGTACGGCACCCACCAGGGCTCGGGGAATTCCGCGAACGCCCGCTCGACGACGTCCGGCACGTCAGCCGGTTGCTCCCCGAGGTCGAGCTGGTGGAGGGCAAGCCTGGCCTCGACGAAGGCGGCAGTGGTCATTAGCATCCGGGCCTGCGACGGGTCGTCGACCCTGGCGAACTCCAGCGCCCGGGCCTGCCAGACCGCTGCCTGACCTGTTCCCAGGAGTCCGTGGGCCATGGCAGCGGCGGATGCGGCCGATGACATCCAGGCGTGCGAAGGGCACCCGGCCGCCCGCCAGCCGGTCCACATCAGGTCCGCCTCCCGGATCGCCTCGTCGAACAATCCGCTCAGCGCGAAGGCCCGGATCTTGCGCGGAGCCGTGATGTACGGGTGCTCGTTCACCGGATCGTCGTTCAACCGGGCCAGCCGAACCGCTTCCGTCAGCTCGCCGACCGCGACGGCCGTGGTCGAAGCTACGTGGTACGCGTCCACGATCTCCGCGACCGCTCGCGGGTCGTGCTCAGGCAGGGTCGCCGCCAGGGCGAGCCGCTCCTTGGCCGCCTCGCGGGCCGCGTGCAGCCGGCCGGCACCTCCAAGCGCGGTGCCGTACGCGTCGAGCGCGTTCATGATGGCCAGCGGGTCCTTGGCCTCTCGAGCCGCCTCGACCGCGTCCTCGGCCAGTTCGAGGTCGAAGCGGCCGACCCAGGCTCGGGCGATGCGATCCGCCACCGTGTCGCCGCCGGGAACCAGCAGGCTGGCGCCGCGATCCGGCGGCATCGGGATCTCGACCTCGTACCGGTTGATGATGGTGACCGCGTTGGCCAGCGCCTCCTGCCGCACCTGCGGGTCGTTCTCGGCCGCGGCTCGCAGCATCAGGTGGTACGACTCGGTGCCGTCGGCCACTGTCAGCGTCGCATCGGCCGCGTCCCGCAGATCGTCGTACAGCTCGGTGGCGTCGGCAGCATGATCTGCAGCGGTGAGGTAGTGGTCGTGCGCCTCGATGAAGCGCTTCCGCGCGAAGGTCAGGTGCGCGAGCGTGCGGGCCAGCTTGCGTACGCCGGGATTCGGCCGACTGACCGCCTCCCTCAGGTCCGCCGTCACCTGGTCGAACTCGGACCAGTCCTCACCGGCTTCCAGGCTGGCCTCCAGCCGGGCGGCCGTGCTCTCGGCCCATGCCAGGTGCAGTACAGCGACTTCGTCGTACTCACCGGATCGGTCCAGCTCGTCCAGTGCGTAGGCACGGACGGTCTCCAGCATTCGCCACCTGCTCGCACTGACATGCTGGGTGCGGTGCAGCAGGCTCTTGTCGGTCAGCCGCCCCAGGAGATCACTCAGCTCGGCCTTTGTCGTTGTGGGCGTCAAGGCGGCCGCAGCGGTCAGATCGAAGCCACCGACGAACACACCGAGCCGTCGGAACAGCTTGCGCTCGGCATCGTCCAAGAGCTCGTAGCTCCAGCCGATCACCTGTGCCAGCGAGCGATGCCGCTCATTGGGCCCGCGTCCGCCCGCCAGCAACCGCAGCAGGTCGTCAAGCGCCGCCAGCAACCCGTCCGGCCCAAGCGAACCGGCCCGAGCGGCAGCCAACTCAATAGCCAGCGGTACGCCGTCCAGCCCGGCGCACAGCTCGCCCGCGACCTGTGCGTCGGCTGCTAGCTCTGGTGCGACCAACTCGACCCGATCGCGAAACAGCTGCTCCGCTTCGGATCCGAGCGCCAGTGGACCCAGGTGCACCGGACGTTCGCCGGCCACCCCGATCCGCTCTCGACTGGTGACCAGCACGGCGGTATCCGGCGCCTGGGTGAGTACTCGGGCAAGCAGGTCGCCCACCTCGTCAACCACGTGCTCGCAGTTGTCCAGCACGAGCAAGGTGCGGCCTCGACGCAGTCGATCGAGCAGTGTGTCCGTGGGAGTTTGCGGAGGCTGCTCCCGGACCCCGAGGGCCTCGGCGACCGCGGCCACGACGAACCCGGGCCGGACCGGGACCAGATCGACGAAGGCACCGCCGTACGGGTAGTTGCCGCCGATCTCGGCGGCGACCTGCAGCGCGAGCCTGGTCTTGCCGACCCCGCCCGGTCCGAGCAGGCTGACCAGCCGGTTGCTGCCCAGCGCCGCGAGCAGTTCGGCCTTCTCTTGCTCCCGACCGACGAAGCTCGTCCCGGGCTTGGTCAGCAGGATGAACCCGGGTGCCTGGTCGTTGAGGTCGGCGACGGCCACGAGTTCACGGCGGTCGGAGACGCCGTACTTGCGCAGGAGTGCGGAGACGTGGCTCTCGACCGTGCGGACGCTGATGTGCAGTTGCCGCGCGATCTGTGCGTTCGACCGGTCCCCCGCGAGCGCGGACAGGACCTCGGCCTCCCGCGCAGACACCTCCCTCGGACCCGCCATTGGGCCATCATGCCGTTTCCGTGGTCCGTCAGTGGTCGGCACGGAGGACTTTCCGTACCGCCGGCTCGCAGTGTGGTGTGCACGAACCCCACTGATTGGAGCAGACCATGGGACACGTACTGCTGGACATCACGATGTCGCTCGACGGCTTCGTCACCGGACCCGGCGCCGACCTCGCCCACGGCCTCGGCGTCGGTGGTGAGCCGCTGCACGACTGGATCGCCGGTGAGCAGACCGAGGACGACCAGGAGGCGCTCAGGCGCACGTACGACGGCATCGGCGCCGTCGTGATGGGACGCCGTACGTTCGACGTCATCGACGGGCCGATCGGCTGGCCCGACACCGACGATGATGCGCGGCCGCCTATCTTCGTCGTCACCTCACATCGACCGAGCCGGGTCCGGCTCGAAGGGTGGTTCGAGTTCGTCACCGAGGGCATCCACGACGCGCTCAAGCGCGCGCAGGACGGCGCCGGTGAGCGCGACATCATGATCATGGGCGGAGGTCACCTCTGCCGGCAGTACCTGTACGCCGGACTGGTCGACGAGGTCCGCATCCATGTCGCCCCGATCGTCCTCGGCGACGGCACGCCGCTGTTCGAACGTACGACGATCGCGCCGATCCGGCTCGTTCAGCGCGAAGCTGTGCATACGCCGAACGCCACCCACCTCACGTACGACGTAACCCGCAAGGAGTCCTGATGTCCGCCGAGATCCTCGACCAGCGCGCAGCCGCGGTCATCGAAGCCAACAAGTACCTGACGCTCGGGACGGTCGACGCCGACGGCCTCCCGTGGGTCACGCCGGTCTACTTCACCCCGGACGGCCACGACACCTTCTACTGGTGCTCATCACCGGCAGCCTGGCACTCGAAAAACATCGCGACGACGCCGACCGTCAGCATCGCGATCTTCGACTCCAGCGTCCGCATCGGTGGCGCATCCGCCGTGTACTTCCGTGCCCAGGCCGAGCTGGTCCCGGACCACGAGTTGGAGGCCAGCGCGGCGCTCTTCTCGTCCCGCTACCCCGAACTGCGCTCGTACGGCGCCGACGCCTTCCGCGACCCGGACGACCTCTTGCTCTACCGGGCCCGTGCCACCGAGCACTGGATCCTGGTCCGCGGCAGCGACCCGGACTACGGCAAGGGCATCGACTCACGTCATCCGGTCTGGCGATGAGATCGATGCCAGCCACGGGTGGCCTGGGTGCAGGCGCTCGATCATGTCGGCCAACCAGGTGCGTCGGGTCGCGCTGAGCAGGGGCAGTGCGGCTGCGAGGTCCTGCTTGTCCTTCGGCCGATCGAGGCGAGCTTTGTAGGCGAGTGCCATCTCGGGGTTGAGATAACGGATGCCGTCGGCACCGATCCAGGTGATCTCGTCGAGGGCGAAGTCGAGGGTCGGGTCACGCCGGAAGACCCAGCGGTCGTTGCGATCCGGATTCGGCTGCAGGTCGAACTCCCATGGCGCCAGCGCGTGCCTGCGGATCCAGATCTGGTCGGCGTCCTCCGGCTGCTCGGGTCGCTCGTCGGTGAGGGGCTGGAGGCGGCCGCCTGCATTGGACCACAGGTCGTAGCGGTCTTTGAGATACAGCCGGAGTTTCTCGATGTCGCGGCGCCAGAATGACACGTCGACGTCCTCGTGCTCGCGTCGTACGCCGGTGAACGCCTCGATCGCGTAGCCGCCGTTGACCCACCAGTCACCGTCGAATCCTTCGAAGGTCTCCTGGGCGTCCGCGGGAGTGGAGACCTTCCACGGCCCGTAGAGGCGTTGGAAGGCGAGTTCCTCCGGGTCGAGGCCGTCCGGGTAGCCGGTCATTGGGTGCGCCAACGGCTGTGGTGGGTCCAGCCGATGAGGTCGGCGGCGCGTTGGCAGTTGAAGAGGGACTCGGTGCCGTTGAGAACCCCGTGGATCCTGGTGTCGGGTGAGTAGCGGGCCAGGAGGTCTGCGGTCGGCTGGTGCATGCCGGTGTCTTCGGCGGCGATCACCAGGGCTGCGTAGTTGTCGGAGCGGGGGTTGAGGGACAGGACGCAGGCACGAGCCGCTTCGGCGAGATCGACGTACCCCCAGAGGTTGCGGCGGTTGTCCTCGGGCGGCGCGTCGGCGATGTACCGGCGGACCTCGTCGGGTTCGAGGATCCAGTGGAAGCGCAGTGCGGTGACCTGCATGCCGCGGCGGCCGTACAGCTGCCCCATGCGCTCGAGCAGGTCCTTGGTCAGCGCGTACGGATCGACGTACCGCAATTCGGTCTCTTCGTCGATGGGGACGTCCGGGGTGCCGATCTCCTCGGGCGACCAGGCCGTGCCGTAGATCGAGCCGCTGGACGCGAGTACGGCGGTGCGGATGCCCAGCGTCCACGCCTCTTCCAGCGCGTTGAACGTGGTGATCGCGTTGGCCTGCAGCAGCTCGAGCGGGCCGATATTCTCCGGGCTCGCGATCCCGGCGCAGTGCACGATCGCGTCCACGTCCGCGAGCGACTCCGCGACCGCGTTCCGGTCGCTCAGGTCCACCGGATGTGGGCCGGTCAGATCGGCCTCGACCACCTCGTGTCCGTCGGCTCTCAGCTGCCGGCAGACCTCGGTTCCCAACCTCCCGCGAGCCCCACTCACCCAGATGCGCACCCGCCGATGCTAGCCACCCGGCCGTGATCCCGCCCGCTGTCACACTGCGAACATGCCCGGACCCCGCTTCGTCGTTCGCGACCTGGACGCGCTGTTCCTGCTGCAGGGCACGATCGTCCAGGAGCTCGCCGCACCGGACCACTCGGCGTACTCGCCTGCCATCACGGGCACCGAGCTCACCTACCACCCCGACGCCGATCCGGCCGCGATCACCCGCGACGGCAGGATCGAGTACGACGGCGACCTGGTCGCGAAGCCGCTGGGACGGTATCTCGCCGGCGACGACGTCTCGCTCGCCGCCGTGAAGTCGGCCGCGTTCTTTGTCGTGCAGGCGAATCTTCGCCGGATGCTGCCGGGCGATCGGCAGGAGTACCGTTTCAGCCGCGATCCTGACCTGCAGGCGATCGACAACGCGTACACGGATCTGGGCGCACTGGAACTCGTGGACGACTTCAACGACGCGACCGGGCTGGACTGGCCGTCGGCCGGGCTGCGCGAGATCGATCTGCGGACCGAGTTCGCCTCGAGCAACTCACCGGTGTACGACCAGCTGTCGTGGGGCGTCGGCGCCGCGGACGCGCTCACCTCTCGGCTCGCTGAACGGGCCGGCCTCTCCCGGGCTGAGCTGCTCCTGCGGGTGAACCACCAAGACGCCGAGGGGAAGCTGGCGCTCCTGACCGATCTGGTGCTCGAAACCAGTCCTACTTTCGTGGCAGCTGACGATCCGGTGACAGAACGGGTGAGCGCCGCACTACGCGACGGCTTCCGGGTGATCGGTTCCGGCCGGGACGAGTCCGGTGCGCAGCTCCTCGCGGCCCTGGACGCCGCTGTCGCCGGTTCGGCCGAGGCGTTCGACGAGATCGAGCCCGTGCATACCGCCGCCGAGTTCTGGGAGCGACAGGGCTCGCAGTTGATTGATGAGCGGGTGGACCGGCTGTTCGAGGGCGGCGTACTGGATCACGACGAACTGGTTGCCGGGCGGACGGGACTGCGCGCGGTGTTGCAGACGTCGTACCAGGCCGACGGTGCGGATGTGGTCGATCGCGGGTTCTGCGAGGCGGCTGCCCGGGAGGACGTCGACCGGCTGATCGACCACCTGCCGACCGAGCTCGGTGACGCGCTATGGACCGTCGAGGAGAGGTACGACGACCCGGTCGCGACTGCGGCGGCGCAGACGTTCGCGCAGCGCCTTGGCGATCGTGCCGACGTACTGCGCACTCTGGCGAACGAGACGCCGTCGGATCGATCGACTCGGGCGGCGGAGCTGGCCTTGGCTCATAGTCCATTCACGACTCGGGCCGACGTGCCGCCGATCGTTCGGAACGCCATGGTCGAGTCGGTCGCGGACGCCCTGGATGGTCAGCTACGACAGATCGCTTCGGAGACCGAGCGGGCCGAGGAGGCGGGTCTCCCCTTGGCGGAGAGGCTGCAGCTCGGCGACCAGCTCGGCGACAGCTGTGTCGAGGCAGTGCGGGAGACGATCGAGGCCGGCGAAGGTGACCTCGAGGCGCTTGGGCCCGAGCAACTAGCCACCCTGCTGCGATCCAACCAGCGTTCGTCGTCCCGCCACCGAACGGTCTTCGAAGGCGACTCCCCCACGGTTGAAGCTCTCCGCCCGTTGCACCTCCGAGACGTCCCCCGGGGCGGCCGGGTAGACCCCACGGGCCGCCTCCGCGGCTGACCTCAGGACAGCGCGAGGCCCGGCTCGGGAGGGGAACCGAGCCGGGCCAGAACCGCTGTGAGGAAGGTCAGTTCTTGCGCTTGGTGACTTCTTCGGTGGCGGTCGGGAGGACCTTGTGGAGGTCGCCGACGACGCCGAAGTCGACCAGCTCGAAGATCGGTGCTTCCTCGTCCTTGTTGATCGCGACGATCGTCTTCGAGGTCTGCATACCGGCCCGGTGCTGGATCGCGCCCGAGATACCAGCGGCCACGTACAGCTGCGGGCTGACCGTCTTGCCGGTCTGGCCGACCTGATAGGCGTGCGGGTACCAACCCGAGTCGACGGCCGCACGGGACGCACCGACAGCAGCGCCCAGGGAGTCGGCGAAGGCTTCGATCGGGCCGAAGTCGCCACCGGTACCGCGGCCACCGGACACGATGATCGCGGCCTCGGTCAGCTCCGGACGACCGGTCGCCTCCCGCGGCTTGGTCTCGGTGATGCGGGCGGTCTTCGCGCCGTCGGAGATCGTCACGTCGAACTCCTCCACCTCCGGCGAGGTCTCCGCCGCCTCCGGGGTGGCCGCGTTCGGCTTGACCGTGATGATCGGCGTCCCGTGCGTGACCTTCGCCTGCACGGTGAAGTTGCCTGCAAACACGGACTGCGTCGTGACCGGTCCCGCCTGTACGTCGACAGCGTCAGTGATCAAGCCCGAGTCGAGCTTGACGGCCAGCCGGGCAGCGATCTCCTTGCCCTCCGAGCTGGACGAGATCAGGATCGCGACCGGCTCGATCTTCGCCGCGACCTGCTGCAGCGCCTCGGCCTTCGGGGCCACCAGGAACTGCGTGAGGTCCGGGTTGGTCAGCGCGATCACCTTGGTCGCGCCGTACTGACCGAGCGCGGGCAGCGCGTCCTGTACGCCGTCACCGATGTACACCGCAACCGGCTCGCCGAGCCGGCGCGCGATCGTGAGGAGCTCGGCGGTCGTCTTGCGGACAGTGCCCGCGGTGTGGTCAACGAGAACCAGAACGTTCGACATGAACTGATCGCCCCTCAGAGGAACTTGTTGGTGGACAGGAACTCGACGAGCTGGCCCGCGCCGCTGCCGTCTTCGTCGGTCACGATCGTGCCGGCACTACGCGGGGGACGGGCGGTCACCTCGACCACCTCGGTCCACGCCGATGCGCCACCCACCTGGTCGGCGGTGAGCTCGAGGTCGGCCAGCGACCAGGTCTCGACCGGCTTCTTCTTCGCGGCCATGATCCCCTTGAACGACGGGTACCGCGGCTCGTTCGCCTGGTCGGAGACCGACAGCACCAGCGGCAGCGTGCCCTCGATCGTCTCGCTCGCGGTGTCGCCGTCGCGGCGGATCCGGACGGTCTGCCCGTCGACGGTCACCTCCGAGCCCAGCGTCACGGCCGGCAGGCCGAGCCGCTCCGACACCATCGCCGGCACGACACCCATGCCGCCGTCGGTCGAGCCCATCCCGAACACGACCAGGTCGGCCTCGAGCTTGGCCAGCGCCTTCGACAGGATCAGCGAGGTCGCGACCGCGTCCGAACCGTGGATCGCGTCGTCGATCACGTGGACACCGGCGTCGGCGCCCATCTGGAGACCCTTCTTCACCGCATCCGCGGCCTGCTCCGGGCCTACGGTCAGCACCGTCACCTCAGCGTCACCGGCCTCTTTCACGGTGAGCGCGGTCTCGACGGCGTACTCGTCCAGTTCGGACAGCAGCCCGTCGACACCGGCACGATCCACCGTGTTGTCCTCGGTGCGGAAGCGGCGGTCCGCGGTGGCATCCGGCACGAACTTCGCGCAGACGACGATCTTCATAGCGTGTGGGACCCCTTCTGGTTAACGGTCTCTCCAAGCCTGCCACGGATGTTACTCGCGAGAAACATCAGCTCTATGCGAGTCCTATCACACCGCCGGCGCGCCCACAGGCTATCCGGTCCCCCTCCGCCGGTCAGGGGTCCGGCACCGAGTCGTCGGACACATCCGCACCGCAGAGCCGAACGTTATCCGAACGACTCACAGTCAGCGGATGATCACCGAGTGTTTGGCACTTCGGTAGTCGGGCACCAGACGAGAGTTCGTTGCCAAGCGCAAACATCGACACGGAGTTGACAACGATGACCATGCAGGGAATCGAGCAAGTCGTGGGCGAGACGGCGTACGACGCCGTCGGCAACAAGGTCGGGTCGGTCGGGCATCTCTACACCTCCGACACCAGCGGGAACCCGGAGTGGGTGACGGTCAACACCGGCCTGTTCGGCAGCAAGCACACGTTCGTGCCCCTGGCCGGCGCACGGGTCGAGACCGACGGTCTCCACCTCGCGCCGTCGAAGTCGAAGATCAAGGACGCGCCGAGGATCGACAGCAACGGTCACCTGTCCGAACGCGAGGCCTCCGAGCTGTATCGGTACTACGGCCTCACCCTTCCGCAGCGGAACACGCCGGGTCGACCGAACATGGCCGGCGACCAGCCGATGCCGGGAGCCGACGGAAAGATGCGTGCCGGCGGCACCGGAGACAACCAGCTGATGCGTGACGGTGACAACCAGATGATGCCGGCCGGTGACAACTCCATGGTGCGGTCGGAGGAGCGGCTGCGGCCGGGCACCGAGACCGTCCGTGGCGAGGAGCAGGTCTCCGAGACCGTGCGTAAGGAGCAGGTCGAGGTCGAGGGCCTGGCCGACGACGCTCGCAAGCCCGGGAACGGCAGGCCCGGCGAGCACCGCAAGCACTGACCAGCAGATCAGCGAACTGCGCCCAGGCCACCTCGGCCTGGGCGCAGCCGCGCTCTAAGCTGACTCGCGTGACCGAGACGCTGCCGCTCACCGGCGAGAGAACCGCTCCCGGCATCTGGCACGAGAACTATTGGGTCTCGACCGCCAACCCCCTGTGCTATCTCGCTTGTCACGCCTGACTCACGGAACCGACGCACCTCAGGTTATCGGACGAAATCAGCGGTCCCGGCACGACGACTCCACCGCCGACCGGGACCTCGACCGGAAACAGAGGTTCCGACCGTGAGCACATCATCCAACAACCCGGACAGCATCGCCGCCCTCGTGAACTCCCTCGAGGCACACGAGGGCATCTCCATGACCCCACGCGAACGGCAGCTGTGCACCACGCTGCTGAGCGGACTGGCGGCAGCCGATCAGCTCGTCGCACCGATCCCGGCTGACGGCCTGCTGGACTTCGACTTCGCGACCGCGAGCGAGCGTGAGCGCTGGTCGTACGACTGTGGCCGGCAAGACGCTCTCGACGGCCAGAAGATGACCATGGACGAGATCCAGGATGCACTTGAGGCGGTCGTCGAGGCACTGAGGCGCATGACCGGCGAGCAGTCGTGATCGCCGAGAGCGTCCGGGTCTCAATGCCCCTGCTCGAGTGGCTGCTCACGATGGGCGCCGCGTTCGTGCTCGGCTTCGCCGGCGGCTGGTGGGTACGGTGACAACGTGGAAGACCTCGCAGTCACAGCCATGGCCCGGATTTGTGCCGAGCTGCCTCCGGATCAGGACGCGGCGGAGATGGCCCAAGCTCTGATCGGATCAGCGCAGGACGTCCAGTACGACGCGACCACCGGCCGCCTGACGATCGTGTTCGTCCGCCGGCCCTGATGTACAGAACAGCGCCCCCACCAGGAAGTGTCTGGTGGGGGCGCTGTTGCGTTGCGTTGCAACGTTGCGTGCGGCTGAAACGGTCACTGTGAGCGTCACTGTGACGTTGTGACCGTGGCACTGTGACACGAAAACGTCAGGGAGAGAGACGAGATGGGTGCGGTCATGGTGGGTGCCAGATCTCAAAAACCGGGCAGAGGTCCCGCGACGGCACCGACGGCGTCATGCCACGTGACGTACGTACGGGCCACCACCTCATCGGCGTCTACGAACATGGTGAACCCCGCAGACTCCAAGTCCGCTTCGCTTGGCAGTGTCTCGAGCCGCATTTGCATCCAGCCCATGAGCGCGTCCAGCGAGAACCCAGGCTTCAGGTGCAGGGTTGTGACCGGCTTCGGATCGTCATACAGCGTGGGGTGCGGGCATCGGACCTCGAGGAACGCCACGCACGGCTCGGGTACGTCGGAATCCTCGTACACCTGGACTGGGAAGTCTTCGATCATCGTGGCCTGCCAAACGCTTGCTGTACATCTCCGCCGGCTGAAACGTGGACGTAGCGCCGGATGATCTCTGCAATCAGATTGTCCATCTGTCGGCCGCTGGAGCGGACCTCCCAGATGATGCGCTGCTCGGCGGGTGCCCTGTAGCTGGGTGCCACACGGCTGCCCGCGGTGCGGCCGGCGCCTACCTGACGGGCCGCGTCACCCATGCCTGAGGCGGCCTTCGCGATCAGGCCATACTCGCCTTCGATGCCCTGCTTGAACCCGAGCGCCGCCATCGAGCCGTGCCACTTCAGCACACGGGACGGCGAGTGGATCCCCAGCGTCTTGCGGATCTGCGCGACGATCTGGTTCGCCAGCTTCGCCGCCGCGTTGTTCAGTGCCTTCGTCTTCGCGAGCAGGCCGTTGACGAGACCCTGGGCCGCGTCAACACCGGCCTTGTACATGTTGTTCGCGGCGGTGTTACCCAGCCCCGCTGAGGCGTTGGCGATCTGCGCCTGCAGGTTGTTCGCCGCCGCGATAGTCCCCTTGCCGCCCTGCAGCAGCGCCTGCGCCGTCGCACCCCCCGCTTCCACTCCGGCCTCGGCGATCTGCTTGTACAGGTCGCTGCGGAGGCCAAGTTTCTTTAGGTTGGCGAGGTTCGTTGCGAACGCCTTCGTCTTGGCGAGGGTGTTCTGCATGCTCTCGAGGATGTCCCGGCCGATCAGGGTCTTTCCGTCGCCGGGTTGGATGCTGGTGATCGCGTTGAACGACAGCGCCGCTTCGGTGATCTGCTGCCGGAACTCGTTGCGCACCTGGATCGCCGCGGCCAATTTCGCCTGCGCGGCCTTCAATGCTGTCGCGACCTTGGCGCGGGCGATCGTCGCCGCCTGGAGAGCCTTGTTCTCCATCTGCAGCATCCGCAGGATCCGGCCCTGCTTCGCGCTGGAGTACCCGATGCCTACGACCTTCGACATCAGCGACGACATCGCCGACTGGATGCTCGTGGTGGAGCCGCGGATACCCCGGTTGAAGCCCTGCGCGATGTACAGCGCGATCTGCGTGAACTTCTTCGACGGCGACGAGATCCCGAGCACCTGATTGGTTTTCGCGATGACCGCATTCGCCATGTCGGATGCTGCGGAGATCGCCTCGCCGGTTCCACCCCGGATGCCGGCCGCCATACCGGACGCGATGCTCATCCCGCTGACCGGGATAGAGCCGCTCTTCTTCACTGCGCTGTTCGGGAGGATCGTGCCGTTCTGGTCAGGGATGAACGGCTCCGGGCCTTTCTCTCCAACCCAGTAGGGGCGACCCTTCACCACGGGACCGCCGGACGCGCGGGTCTCGTTGATGTGGCCGCCACCGGAACCGGAGCCGCTGCTGCGGGAGCCAACCGTCTTGTAGACCGTGGTGATCGTCGTGGTCTTCGACGCAGGGACTGAGGCGAGAGCAGCCTTCGCACGCTGGATGCCGGCCTGCAGGTTGGAGATCTCCGCCTGCAGCTTCGCCTTCTTGGTAGCCGTCAGCTTCGGGTCCGCGAGTTGCTTCTTGGCAGACGCCAGCTTGGCCTCAAGGTCGGCCTTGTTCGCCTGCAGCTTCGCGGTGCGGGTCACGTTCGGGATGGCGACCATCGTCTTCGCCATGGCCCTGGCCTGCGGACCGGTGTACCCCATCTGCTGGGCAAGCTTGACGAACGACTGCCTCGCCGTCTCGCCGTGCTTCGCCGCGGCCACGTTCCCGTCGCCGTTGGCCTGCAGGGCCTTCGTTTCCTGGTTGGCGGCATCCCTGAGCGCTAGTAGCTGCCTCTGGTTGTCGCGCCCCTTCTGGGTCAACAGGTCGTGCGTCTTGCCGTTCTCCTTGATCGCCGCGTTGGCGTCTGCGAGCGCTTGCGCGTAGTTGACCTGTGAACCCATGATGCCGGCGAGTGCGTCGCTGGCGCGCTGCGTGGCGGCAGCCTGACGGTCGAACGTAGCTGCCAGCTCTCGCGCGTTGCGGTTGGCGATCGCGGTCGCGTTGGCCACATCCGTGACGGCAGGCGCTGCCCTGCCCGCGGCGGCATGCACCGCAGCGACCTTCGCTGCCATGTCGCCGGCCGCGCCACCGGTCAAGGTAGCGGCCTTGCCGAGATCAGCCACTGACGGGGTTGTGCCGCCGTGCAGCAGAGAGTCGAGCTGACCGACTCCGCCTGTGATGGTGTCGATGCCGCCCTTGATGGGGTTCAGCATTCCGGGGATCTTCGCGAAGTTGCTGAAGCCGCCAGGGATCTTCCCCAGCAACCGGTCCACGTCATTCAGGACCGTGACTGCCTTCACGCCGCTGTCGGCGATCGAGCCAAGCCCGGACGCCAGATCCTTCAGCCCGTCGGGATTCTTCGAGACACTGTCAGCGAGCTCGATCAGCTTGGTGGACAGGTTGCCGACGATGCCCGGCAGTGCGCCACCCAGGGATTTCAGGACGGCAGAGGTTGCGACGGACAATGGCCGCAGGGCAGGTGCGAGCCGCTCGAGCGCCCTGGTGGCGTCGTCACCGAACTGGGTAAAAGCCGGAGCCAGTGTCTTGAACGAGGCCGCGAGCTCGGGCTTGAAGGTTGCGAAGGCACGTCGCGCCGACGAGGCCATCGAGATCAGGGTCTTCTCGAACGGTGCCGACAGCACCTTCATGTCCGCACCCATGCCGCGCAGGGTCCGCGACCACTCAGCCTGCACGGCCTCGCTCTTCGCTGCGAAGACGATGCCGAGCGCGCCGATACCGGCACCGAATCCGGCCACGAGACCGGACGCGGCGATCGAACCGGCGATCGGCGCCGCAACGGCAACCGCGCCACCCACACCGGCAATCAGGGCAGGACCAAGAACCGGCGTTTTCAGGGCGCCGGCGAGGCCAGACCCGAAGACGGTTCCGCCGTCCTTGCCGATCGACTCGAACACACTCTTGCCGTCGCCGGTGAACCACTTCTTCAGCCCCGAACCGAGACCCTTACCCGCCTTCTTGCCCTCTTCGTCGAGGGCCGCGGAGAGATCCTTCGCGGCCTTCTGTGCATCGTTCCCGGCCAGCGCTGCCTCACGCCGGGCCTTGGCCAGGGCCTTCTCGGCGGCGAGGACCTGGCTGGTCTTCGCCTTCGAGTTGCTGCGGACCTCGGCCAGTCGCTGCTCCGCGACCTGCACCTTGTCCAGGGCGTTGGTCTCGGCGTTGTGCGCCTTCGCGAGAGCGTCGGACCTCTTCGCGAGCTCGTCGCTGATCTTGGAGTTTTTCTTCATCGCGTCACCGGTCTTATCGGTGGCGCGGGCAACCTTCTCCAGTTCCGCAGCAGCAGTACTGCCACCACGAGCGACGATGTCGAACGCGAGCCTGGAGTCGACCATCACGCACCGCCCACTGCGTGCTTCAGTCGCGCACCGATGGTGAGTGGTGTCGGGGTGGGGTCACCGTTGCCGTTGATCTGGTCCGGCCGCCAGAGACCGGGCTGCCAGCCGTGATCGATTGCCCAGCGCAGCCGAAGCGGCCGGGCTACCGTACGGAGCTCCTCGAACTGCTGCTGCGCCGTCAGCCACGCCCGGTACTGGAACGCCAGCCGCGGCGCCGCACCCGGCAACTCCGACAGCAGTCCACCGAGCCGGCGCGTCAGGTCCGCCGCCTCATGCAGCCGCATGAACCGGTCGCCTTGCATCAGCAGAGTCGTCCACGACTCGGCGTGCTCCGACCGCATCACCAGGGCGGCGGGCTCCGGGGTCACCCACACCTTCTCCGGGAGCGGTGCAGCGCCGACCTGATCGACCGCGTCGGCCGCGAACTCCTGCAACTTGCGGTAGATGAGATCTCCCTTGCCCCCGGCCAGCATCACCGCACGCTGCACCGAAGCGCGCGACAACCTGCGCGCCTCCGACATCAACGGGGAGTCCTGTCCCGGCTGCACCGGTAGCCAGGGCTCCGCGTCGCGCTGCTCGGCGGCCATGGCCTCAAGGGCAGCGATCGTGTCGTCAGCCAGCGCTGCTCGCTGACGAGCTTCGGTGATCCGCTGGATCGCGGCGTTCTGCCTGCTCGCCGCCTGCTGGTTGATCTCGCTGGACTTCTCCAGCGCAAGCTTCGCGTCCGTCAGCATCGACGGCGCGCCCAGCGCATCGAGGTCCGCCAGCAGGCGGCGAAGCGCCGGCACCGCATCCGGGCCATCCGGTTCGATCTCGCGCAGCGGATGGAACGTCGAGTCGGGCTCGTCGTTGGAACCGAGCCATGCAGCTACAGAAGCGGTTGTCGTCATCGGAACAACCTCGATCCACCGTTGCGCTCAGCCATCGCAGCGATCGGATTCGTGGGCTCGTCGTCGCCGCGACTTCTGCGCGTACGCTCCTGCGCCAGATGACGCAGCAACTCCGGAGCCGTCTCGCGCCTCGCGTCGATCCACTGCTGCAGGTTCTCTGTGGTCATGGTCATTGCCGTTGCTCCTAGGTGGAAGTGAAAACTCTGAGTGCGTGCGGACGCACGGACGGTCCGTGTGTGTGGAGGCATGAGTGCGGTCATGTGCAGCCGCGCAGGACAAAGAACCTGCTCGCCTCCCAGACTTGTCAGATCTCCAGACCCGTACGCACAGAGGGTCAGATGAGTGCGGTCACAAGGGGCAGCTGATCTGAAAACCGAAGGCTCCGTCACCGGTCGTCACCCCTCTCCCGAGGCCGCGCGTACGGGTCGTAGTCCCGCTGCTTGGGTGGTGGTGGGGGCGGCTGGCAGGTTGCGCACCATGCACGCCTATCCCCGACGTCGAGGACCAGGCCGCAGGTCTGGCAGCGATACGCAACGCGCATGGTCATGACGCCTCCCGATGCTCGGCGCACACCCACGACGGGTCATAGCGCTCTTGCAGCCGAGAGCACGCGGGGCAGACTGCCTCCTGCGGTACCGAGAGATCGAGTGTTCCCCGTTCCCCCAGCTCTGTGTGGGGAACACGGGTACGCCACTCGCGGAGCACTGCTGACGCCCTGTCGGTACGCCAGTTGAGACGCGCCTTCACGTCCCTGACCGAGGCCGGTGGCGGGTCGAGCAGGTCGAGGGCGTCTATATCCGCCTCGGCCACACCAGCCGGCGCGCGGTCTCCGAGCTCGGGGGCCGTGATGCACCACATCGTGGTGCCGTCGTCCTCTGCCTTCAGCAGGAACGTGCCCGCGTACGCCTCTCCTCCGTCTGGTGGTGGGCAGTGCTGGCGCAGCCCGCCATGCCTGTCCTTGTGGATCGTGATGGCAGCTGCTCCACCACGTCCGGGCGTGAAGGCGTCCTTCAGCGTGATCCGGACCGAGACGCCACCCACCGCGCGCTTCTTGGCTGCCGTGCCAGTAGGACCTGACGTACGGCTCTCGGTGCCCTTAGCGAGGTGGTCAATCCCGAGCACTGCCGCGCCGGCTACAGCCAGGGGCTTCAGTACCCGACTGTTGACGAGCGTGAAGTCATCGGGCGAGTTCGAGGAGAACCCGAACACGGGCAGCAGTTCGCCAACGGAGTCGATCAGGGCAAGAGCCGGACCCCATGCGATCGCCGCCGTAATGACGGCCATCAGATGCGGTGCATCTTCGGGTTCGACGTACAGGAACCGGCTCGAGTCGGCCAGTGCGCTCTCTTGCGCACCGAGCATCAGCAGTCGATCGATCGTGGCTGACGGCCCGTTGTGGTCGAGGTCGATGACGAGAACCCGACGTCCGCGGCTGAGCGCCTCTGCACACGCGGCCAAGCACAGGAACGTCTTGCCTGACTCGGGGTCGCCGAATACCAGGTTCACCTGACCTGCGTAGAACAGCGCGTGCCCATCGGTGCGCGTTCCTACGACAGGCGCGGGTGGGTCAGGCAGTCCGCCATCGAGCATCCCTGCTACGTCGTAGAACAGCCCCGGGAGCGGGCTGAGTGAGTGTTCCCCGTTCCCGGGGACATAGGTGGGGAACGCGGGTACAGCCCCATTCGTGGTCTGTACCCCGTTCCCCGGGAACACTGCGGGAACATGGGTACAGGTGCAGTTCATGCCTGCTTGCTCCCAGAAGGTGAGTCCGGCCATGTCGCAGCCGGGGCGATGAGAGGCCATCTACGCCACCTCCCGAACTACGGCCGCGACGTCCTCGGAGAACGGGTCTCCTTCGGCGAGCAGTCCGGCGTGACGCAAGCACCGGGCAATGTCATTCCGGATCCTCTGATCGCGTTCGGCGATCTGCTCTGGCGTCATCCGGCCGGCGAGATCTCCGGGCCGGCTGAGCCCCGCGGCCAGCTGTGTGGCTCGGCGGTGCCAATGTGAGGCGAGGCTGTCGCGGAAAGCATCACGGATCAGCTGTTCGGCGATCGTGTCCACGTCCACGTGGAAGCCGCCGCGGGGGCCAGTTGAGACCCACCACTGGCGGGTTCGGGTACCTTGGTCGTGAGAGCCTTCAGAGCTGCTCGATGGCGCCCCGGTCTGACCCCCGGGGCGTTCTCTTGTCTCAGGCGGCATCCGGGCCACCTGCCTCGGCAGCGGCGACCGGCTCTCGGGACTGTCGGCGGGTGGCCTTGGCCTTCAGTGACATGCGCATCATGTGCGCGCGCAGCAGTTGCTCGACGCCGCGCTCTACCTCGGCAGGATCGAGTGTGCCGTCGGGGTCGATCTCGCGGGCGAACTTGGCGCGGAGGCCAGCGCGGGCTGGCATCGTGGCCGCGACGCGGTCGGGAGTACGACCCCAGCGTTCAGCGGCAGCGATCCGGGCGACTAGCGAGCGTTCCTCGGGTGTTCGGGCAGGCAACGGACAGCCCTCCAGGGCATGTCCGGGATGCCATCTCCGGAGATCCGCGCTACGCGGTGGCCTTCGTTAGCACAACGGTACCGCGCGCGTTGAGCACATCGGTAGTCGCCACGCTGCCGAGTCCATGTCGCTGGCAGCCCGCCGTCAGACTCTCAGGGATATCAGGCCGGGAGAGTCTGGGATGTTCCAGCAACTGAGCCGATGGCAGCCGTTGCTGACCGCGGACACGGTAGGTCGTGTGCCAGAACTTGACCCCACCGGGACTAAGCAGCACGTGACCAAGCGGACTCGGGTCCTTCCGCCGCTCGGCTGCACACTCGCCGCAGTAGACGGTGAGAATGACTCGAGCGTCGTGCTGGGCCAGGTACTCCGAGGTACTTCTTGGCAGCTCGCTCACAGCCGGTCCCCCAGTCTCATCCGCTTGAACGCCTCGCGGGCTCGCTCATCAGCTGCAGAGTTGCCGTACCGCTCAAGCATGGCGTCGGAGCGCCAGCCTGCCAGCCGCTTCAGGTCCCGCTCCTGGCCGCCGGACAGCAGCCATCTGTGCGCGAACCCGTGCCGGAACTGGTGAGCGTGGATGTGCTCGATGCCTGCCTCGCGGGCTCGCTTCTTCAGCGCATACTCAACGCCGTCGTCAGTGAGCCCACCGCGGATCCCCAGCCACAACGCGTCAGTGGTGTTGGCGAGGCGGTGGTCGCGCCGTGCCCTCAGGTAGCGGTCGAGCGCGCGGCCGGTCTTCGCACCGAACGGCACCGCGCGGTCGACGTCGCCCTTCCCGTGGACATGCACAACATCGTGGTGCTTCAGGTCCACGTCTCCCACCTGGAGGCCGGCGCACTCGCTGATCCGGATCCCGCAGTCGAACAGCACCCGGAGGATCGCCTGATCGCGACGGTCGGCGTACTCCTTGCCCTCACAGGTACGGAGGAGCTTCGTCACGTCGTCGTCGGAGATCAGCGGCACCGGCTTCGGTTTCACCGTAGCGGCCTGGAGTCCGGCCATCGGGTCCCGGTCGAGCTCCTCCTCAGCTACGAGCCAGAGGATGAACCGGTGGAGTCCCTTGAACCGGATCTGGAGCGTCGCAGGCTCGCGGCCCAGCTCTGCCAGGTCGCCGAGCCAGGTCGCAATAGCGTGCTTCGTCATCGACTCGGCGACCGCCGGCCGGTCGTGTGCGATCAGCCAGTCGCGGAACTGATCCACCGCGAGCATGTACTGCTTGATCGTCTTCGGCGACCTGTCCGCGGCGCGCAGATCCCGGATCCACGAAGCAGCGAGATCGTCTATGAGTTCGGCCACGGGTCTAGGTTATCCCGCGAGTGTCCTTTATGCTATCCGTGATGGAGAGCCATGAGGCCGCGTTTCCGCAGGTCATGCAGCTAACGGGCGAGCGAACCGCTCCGGGGATCTGGCACGAGAACTATTGGTTCGCGCGCCATGACGCCGCCTATCGCTGGATCACGGCCAACCTTGCGGTCGAGCGGACCGGTCGCGTCCTCGACGCCGGCTGCGGCGAGGGCTACGGCGCCGAACTGCTCCGCCTGGCAGGGGCGGAATCGGTCACCGGTCTCGACTATGAACATACGACGTTGCAGCACGTCCGACGCGTTTATCCACAGGTCAATCCGGTCCGCGGCAATCTCGTCCAGACCCCGTTCGCCGCCGGCACGTTCGGCCTGGTCACGTCACTGCAGACGATCGAGCACCTCTGGGAGCAGCCGCGCTTCATCGAGGAGTGCGCGCGCATAGTCGAGGCAACAGGCACCCTCGTCCTGAGTACGCCGAATCGCCTGACGTTCCCGAGCGGGAACTGGTACCACACCCGCGAACTGACAGCCGCCGAGTTCGTCGAACTACTCGAGCCGCATTTCGAGATCACGCAGGCGCTGGGTCTCCACCATGGCTCCACATTGAGCGCGTGGGAGGCGCGGTACGGCTCATGCGTCGATGCTCAACTGGCCACCGGGCACGACGAGTGGGACGAGAACCTGGCCGGACTCGTGCAGAGCACGCACCACGAGGATTTCGAGATCCGCCCAGGAAACCTGGACGAATCTCTCGACCTCATGCTGGTAGCAACACCGAAGAACTAGGGACGCACGAAGCGTTCGATGATCTTGCCGGCGATCAGGTAGACCAGCGCCGCGATCCCCCAGTTCACCAGCAGGGTGTTCTTCGCGGTCTCGAGCCGGAACAGGTCCTTGAACGGGCCGACCAGGTCGTGCCCGCGCTCCAGGATCCAGCGCACGATCTCGTTGCTCTGGTTGGTCTGGTCGAGCGCGGTGAACAGCGCACCGAGCGCCAGTACGGCGGCCACGAGTACAGCGACCAGCCAGATCAGCGACGCGATCAGGTTGCGCAGCTTGCGTACGCCGGAACCCACCGAGCTCAACGCCTGCTTGCCCTTGTCCGCCGCCCCGCGCCCGGACGACGAACCGCCCGTGTTCCGTCCCGTCGGCGGTTTGTTGCCTGAGGCACCGGTCCCGCCGGTCGAGGCGACCCTGGCGACCGGCTTGGTCACCGAGGTCTGCGCGGGATCCGCAGTCGAGCCCGCCTTGGGTGCGGCCTCCTCCGAGGCGGCCGCACTCTTGCCGGATTCAGGGCCGGATTCAGCACCGGAAGCCTCGGCAGCAGGCGTTTCGGCCGCCGCCTTCTCCCGGGCCCGCTGCTCGGCGACGATCTCCGCCGCGGTCTTCGCCCGGGCCGGCTTCGTGGCGGTCGCCGTCCCCGAACCGCTCGACGGCGTGCCGGCGGGCGTGTCGCCCGCCGAGGCCTTCTTCTCGGCGTCGGCCGCCGTCGCCTTCTCGTCGTGTGTACCCACGTCGTCCATCTCCTCAGCCGGGGTCGGTTCCTCGTCCGTCACCACTGCTGCCACCACTACTGGCTCTGGAGCCGGCGGTCTCCTACGCCGGCTCACCGGGACCGGGCGCGGCGACAACCTGCGCCGGGCACCCGCGATCGGGGCCGGTGCCGCTGTCTGGCCGTCCACTGCCTGTACCTCTGGGTCCAACTTACGATTCACGCCCACATCCGGATCATTCGTTTCAAGCACTGGTTCCAACGTAGCGCCACCGGGTTCCGTCACGATCGGGACCGGGTCGACCGCGCGGATCCGGGCCAAGGCGATCGAGTCGTCCGCCGCGGCCTCGTCGAGCAGGGACCGCTGAGCCGCGGACGGCTCCGCCCCGGCCTGATCAGCCACGGTGGATCTCCTTTCCGACACTCAACCGATCGTGAGGGGCTTGCGACGCTTCGTGCGGGACATAGTGCCCGACCGGTGAGTAACTTGAGAACCCCTCACCGTCATCCTCTTTGTCTTCCACCACGTCTTCAGCCTCTACCGGAACCTCCCGAGGGGCCTCGGGAGGAGGCTCCGGCGGAGCGCCGGTGTGCAGTCGCTCCCGGGTCCGGTCGTTGGCCTCGGCGAGCCCGGCCAAGTACTTGCGGCGAGCCTCGCCGGCGGCGTACCGGCTGGTCCGATCGCCGACCACGACCGCCGGCACTCCGGCGGCCACGGCGTACGCAGGAATGTTGCCACGGGCAACACTGTTCGCGCCGATCACCACGCCGCGGCCGATGTCGGTTCCGCGCGTCACGGTCACCTTGGTGGCCAGCCAGCAGTCCGGGCCGATCCGGACCGGCGACTTCACCAGGCCCTGGTCCTTGATCGGCAGGTCGAGATCCTCGGTCTTGTGGTCGAAGTCGCAGATGTAGGTCCAGTCCGCGATCAGCGTCGACGCACCGATCTCGATGTCCAGGTAGCAGTTCACCGTCACGTCGCGGGCGAACACCACCTTCTCGCCGATCCGCAGCGTGCCCTCGTGCGCCCGCAGCCGGGTCTCATCACCCAGATGCACCCACTTGCCGAGGATGATCCGGCCGTGACCGGGCCGCGCCACCACCTCGAGATGTTTGCCCAGGAAAACGAATCCCTCGGTGATCACGTGGGGGTGGCGCAACTTGAACCAGGCGAACCGCCAGTAACGCTTCAGGTAGTACGGCGTCCAGGCCCGGTGGCGCACCACCCAGCCCAGATTCGCCGCGGTCAACAACCGCATTCAGTAACCCTACTGCGCTTGATTCCTTCCCCGCCCCGCCGCCCCGGTCGGGGCGGTTCCAGTAATCGAGACGTTGTAGTACAGCTCGTCAGGTACGACGCTCGCCAGCACCTTGTCCACCTTCGACAGCTGCAGCCACGACTTGTACGCGAACATCCGCCAGCCGAAACCGAGCTTCTGCTCCGGTACGGCGGCCTCGAACGTCCGGATCGGCCACCCGACCCACGCGGCCAGCAGCTCCTCCGTGACGGTGCGAACGTCCGTCGCACCTGCCCGCGAAGCCATCCGGGCCAACGTGTCCGGGTCGAACGTGTGCAGGTCGACGACCGCTTCCAGTGCCGCAGCCCGGGACGACTCGTCCAGCTCGGCCTGCGGCCGGCGCCAGTCCATCAATGCGGGTAGCTTGGTCACGTTGGTCGTCGCCCACCAGGTGAACCGGGACAAGCGGCGCGCCACGAAATCGCCGTACCGGGTGGGTTCGCCGCAGATGACGAAGCGGCCACCCGGCTTGAGGACCCGCAGCATCTCGCGGAAGGCGAGCTCGACATCGGGGATGTGGTGGATCACCGCGTGCCCGATGACGAGGTCGAAGGTGTTGTCGTCGTACGGGAGCTTCTCCGCGTCCGCGACCCGGCCCTCGACCGCGAACCCGAGGGTCTTCGCGTTCTTCTTGGCCGCCTCGACCATGCCCGGCGAGAGGTCGGTGACGTGCGCCTCGGCGAGAACACCGGCCAGCTTGAGGTTCAGCGTGAAGAAGCCGGTGCCGGCACCGATCTCCAGCGACTTCCCGTACGGCCAGCCGTCGGATCCGGCGATCGCGGTGAACCGGTCGCGGGCGTAGGCGACGCAGCGTTCGTCGTACGAGATCGACCACTTCTCGTCGTACGTCGAGGCTTCCCAGTCGTGGTAGAGCACCTGGGCGAGCTTGTTGTCGTTCCAGGCCGCCTCGATCTCTTCGGCGGTCGCGGCGGGCTTCGCTGCAGAGGTGGTCACTTTCAGATTCCCTTGAACTCGGCCTTGCCGGGGCCGTTCTCGACGAAGGACTTCATCCCGATCGCGCGGTCCTCGGTGGCGAACAGCGCGGCGAACTGCTGCCGCTCGATCTCCAGACCGGTGGTCAGCTCCACGCCGAGCCCGGAGTCGATCGCCTCCTTGGCTGCCCGCAGCGCCAGCGCGGCTCCGGCCGAGAACTGCGAGGCCCAGGCGACGGCTTCCTCATAAACAGAAGCTGCCGGCACGACCTTGTCGACCAAGCCCAGCGACAGTGATTCGGCGGCGTCCACGAAACGGCCGGTGTAGATCAGGTCCTTGGCCTTGGAGGGCCCGATCAGCCGGGACATCCGCTGGGTGCCGCCGGCGCCTGGGATGATGCCGAGCAGGATCTCCGGCTGCCCGAGCTTGGCGTCCTCGGCGGCGATCCGGTAGTCGGCGCACAGGGCCAGTTCGCAGCCACCACCCAGGGCGTATCCGGTGATGGCCGCGACCGTCGGCTTCGGGATCGCGGCAACCGCGGTGAACGAGGACTGCAGCAGACCGGAGCGCTTGACCATGTCGGCGTACGACATGTCGGCCATCTCCTTGATGTCCGCACCGGCCGCGAACACCCGCTCGCCGCCGTAGATCACCACCGCGCGGACGTCGTCGTTCGCCGTCGCCTCGAGTGCCGCGGCCCGGATCTCCTCCTGGACCTGGACGTTCAGCGCGTTCATCTTCGGCCGGTCCAACCGGATCGTGCCCACACCGTCGCTCACGGTGAGATTGACGAACTCGCCCATCACGTCGCTCCTAACACGCCAAGGTCTACCCGCCGGTCACATCCCCGGAACCGTACCGGACCCGGATCTGCCGCACTCAGTAAACCCCCTGCAACCTGCCGCGAAGGCCGCCGCTGAGCGTGCGCGACGGCCTTCGGAACAGGTTGGTGAGTGTCACACGTCCACGGGTTGACCCGAGGTCGCCGAACGGCGGGCGGCGTCGACGATGCGGAGGGTTCGCAGACCGACGTTGCCGTCGGGCTGGGGTACGACGGCGGGCGTCGTGCCGGGCTTGGCCGGGCCGGATTCGCGGACTGCCTTGAGGAAGGTCGCGAGCAGGGACTCGTCGAGGTTGCCGCCGATCGCGAGGTACACCTCACCGGACTCGTCCGTGCCACCGACGTGCGGCAGGAACGGCTCGATCTCCACTGATCCGTTGGTCCCGGTGACCTGCAGCGTGACGCCACCCCAGGTCGGACCGTTGTCCGGCACGCTCCACGAGCAGTCGATCGTTGCCAGCAGCCCGTTGTCGTAGTTGACCGTGACCAAACCACCGGTCTCGACGGCCACACCCTTGTCCTGGTGCAGGATGCGGTTGGCCGCGGCGTACACGCGGGTTGCCGATGCACCGCCCGTCAGTCCGTCGATGAGGTCGGCACAGTGCACGGTGTGGTCGACGAGCGCGCCCCCACCGGCCAACTTCGCGTCGGTGAACCACTGGCGCTGCTCGAACGGGATCTTCCCGTTGTTCGTCCCCAGTACGGCGAACACGTCACCGAGCCGGCCGGCTTCGACCATGGCGCGCAGCCGCAGGTACGACGGCGCGAACCGGACCGGGTACGCGATCATCAGGATCGACCCGGCGGCCTCGCACGCAGCGAGCATCGCCTCGCCGTCCTCGACCTCGGTGGCCAGTGGCTTCTCGCAGAGCACGTGGGCACCGACTGCTGCGGCCCGCTCAACCAGTGCGCGGTGGCCGGCGTTCTCCGACGTCACCACGACCGCATCCGGTCCCCAGGCGAACAGTTCGTCGTACGAGTCGACGTACGGCACACCGATCCGCTCAGCGAAGTCAGCGCCGCGCGGTCCGGCGTCCGGCGCGGCTGCACCGTCCGGATCGGCAGCCAGCACCTCTACATCAGGCATGCCGGCCAACAGGTAGGCGTAGCCGGCGGCGTGGGTGTGGGCGAACGAGGCGATCGCGACCTTCAAGCTCATGCCACTGCTCCCGTCGAGACGAAGGTCTTCATGTCGATCACACGGCCGGTCTCCATCGAGGCACGGGCCGCTTCGGCCAGGTACACCGCGGTCGCGCCGTCCGACGCGAGTACGCGCGGTTCCGGCCCACCGCGCAGGCCGATCGCAAGCTCACGGAGCTGCGACAGGTAGGGGCTCTCCCCCAGCGTCGATGCCGGGATCAGCAGGTCGCCACCCTCGTCACCGCCCTGCAGCTCCTCGGTGATGCCCGAGTACTCGGTGGACTTGTGCTTCAGTACGCCGGTCGCCCCGGCCACCTGGAATCCGGACTGGAACGTCGTACCCGTCGCGCCCCAGGTCGCACGGCAGTGGCTGATCGCGCCGGTGTCATGGGTCAGCGTCACGTGCGCCGCCACGTTGACCGGGCTGATCCCGTCCACGGTCGGCGGGTTCTGCACGGCGTACACGCTGGTGACGTCGCCGCAGAGCCAGCGGGCATGGTCGAGGTCGTGGACCATCAGGTCCATGATCACGCCGCCGGAGCGGTCGACCTCGCGGTACCAGCCCGCACCGGCCGGCGACGAGGCCTGGCGGAAGAACCGGGCCACCGCGACCGGCCCGATCCGGCCGGCCTGGATCGCGTCGTACGCCGCCTTGTAGGCCGGGAAGAACCGGACCACGTGGGCCGGGTAGAGGCGCACGCCGGCGGCCTTGGCCGCGTCGATGACCTCGTGGGAATCAGCCGCCGTGAGCGTCAGTGGCTTCTCGCAGATCACGTTCGTACCGGCCTTGATCGCGGCCAGCGTGATCTCCTTGTGGGTCGCCGACGGGGTGACGACGTCGACGAACTCGACCTCCGGCAGGAGGGCTTCCAGCGTCGGCATCACCTCCAGCCCGTACTGCTCGGCGAGCTCGGGCGCACCCTCGAGGGAGTACACCAGGACTCGGGCACCGAGCGCTTTCCAGGCGGCGACATGGACGTGTGAGATGTTGCCCGCACCGATCAGACCGACGGTCAGACCGGCCAACTGTTCCGACATGAGGCCCCTAAGTCCCGGGTAAATTAGTAACGGTTCTTGCGTATCATTGCGCAGAGACGTTCGCAACAACCGTCTCACGAACACAACCACGATTGATAACGTGAAGTCCCCCCGCCACCGCGACGGTTCGAGAGGTCTTGTGCAGAATGTGCCGGTGACCGACGCGACCGCCGCCCCGAGTGCTCTCGGCCCACCGCCCGAGGACCAGCCTCGGTTGGGGGCAGTGGTCCAGACCGATGGGACCACGTTCACCCTGTGGGCCCCCGCGGCCGAACGCGTCGAGCTGGCGCTGGTCGGCGACGACGGCAGCCAGCGGAACCTGGACCTGGCGCAGACCGGAGAGTTCTGGACCGGGTTCGTCGGCGGTGTCGGTCCCGGCCAGCGGTACGGGTACCGGGTGCACGGCCCGTTCGACCCGTCGCACGGGCTCCGCTTCAACCCGTCCAAGCTGCTGCTCGACCCGTACGCGCGGGCCATCGACGGTGCGCTGGACTTCGCCAGCCCGCTGATCTACGACTCCTCCGACGGCGATTCCGCCGGACATGTCCCGGTCAGCGTCGTGGTCGCCGGTTCTGAACCGCCGCCGCCGATCAGTCGCCCGGTGCACTGGGGCGAGACGGTCATCTACGAGCTGCACACGAAGGGCTTCACCAAGCTGCATCCCGACGTACCCGAGCATCAGCGCGGCACGTACGCCGGTCTGTCGCACCCGTCGGTGATCGACTATCTGACCGAGCTCGGGGTGACGTCGGTCGAGTTGCTGCCGATCCATCACTTCCTCACCGAGCCGTCGATCGCGGCTCGGGGCCTGCCGAACTACTGGGGTTACAACACCCTCGGGTTCTTCGCCCCACACGCGCCGTACTCGTCGGCGGGTTCGCGCGGTGAGCAGGTGGCCGAGTTCAAGGCGATGGTCGCCGCCTTCCATGCCGCGGGCATCGAAGTGATCCTCGATGTGGTCTACAACCACACCGCCGAGGGCGGGTTCGACGGGCCGACGTTGAGCTTCCGCGGCATCGACAACCGCGCGTACTACCGGCTGTCGCACGGCGGCACCATGTACGACGTCACCGGCACCGGCAACTCGGTCGACACCTCGCATCCGCAGGTCCGCCGGCTGCTGATGGACTCGCTGCGCTACTGGGTCGAGGAGATGGGCATCGACGGGTTCAGGTTCGACCTGGCCGTCACGCTGATCCGCAACGAGCGGCACGAGGTCGACACGATCGACCACCCGTTTCTGGCCGAGGTCGCCGCCGATCCGGTCCTCGGCCGGGTCAAGCTGATCTCCGAGCCGTGGGACGTCGGCGCGTACGGCTACCAGGTCGGCAACTTCGGTACGCCGTGGTCGGAGTGGAACGGCAAGTTCCGCGACAGCGTCCGCGACGTCTGGCGGAACACCTCGGATGGGGTCAAGGACCTCGCCTACCGCCTCTCAGGCTCCAGCGACCTGTACGGCGACGACGGGCGCTACCCCTACGCGTCGATCAACTTCGTCACCGCGCACGACGGGTTCACCCTGCGGGACCTGGTCAGCTACGACCACAAGCACAACGAGGCGAATCACGAGGACAACCGCGACGGCACCGACGACAACCGGTCCTGGAACTGCGGTTACGAGGGTGAGACCGATGACGCCGGTGTCGTCGCGTTGCGAAAACGCCAGATGGCGAACCTGATGTCCACGCTGATCCTGTCCACCGGCGTACCGATGATCACCGCCGGGGACGAGTGCGGGCGGACCCAGCGCGGCAACAACAACGCGTACTGCCAGGACAACGAGATCTCCTGGTTCGACTGGACTCTGCCCGCGGAGTGGTCCGAACACCTCGAGCTGACCAGGCAACTGCTCGCACTGCGGGCGGCCCACCCGGTCCTGCGCCAGTGGCACTACTTCTCCGGCGGCCCTGTCGTACCAGGTGGTCGCAAGGACCTGTCCTGGATCGCACCGCACGGCGGCGAGATGACCGACGCCGACTGGTACGACGGCAACCTCCGCACGATCGGCATGTTCCTGGCCGGCGACGCCCTCCGCGCCACGGATGCCCAGGGCAACGCGCTCACCGACAACTCGTTCCTCCTGGCCCTCAACGCGACCGCCGAAACCCGCCCGGTCGTCGTACCCGACGCCTCGTGGGCACCGGCGTACGAGGTGGTCCTCGACACCAGCTACAGCATGGTCACCGAGGTAGAAGCCGGCGCCACCGTCCCCCTCGCCCCCCGCTGCCTGGTGCTGCTCCGCGCGCTCTAGCAGGTTCTCCGGTACGGCCGATTACCGAAGTTATCCCGCCACTCCGCCTCGGTCAGATCCCTGCCGGCCATCCGGCAGGCTGTCTCGATCGCATGCTCCAGCCGGGTGTCCCAGCGGTAGATCCCGTCGTCGTACGCGGCGATCATCACGGTGTGGCCGTCGGCGAGGAAGTCGGCGGTGACCAGTTGCTGGTTCGGGGTGACTATCGAACCGAGGAGCGCCGCCGTGGCTCCGTCGAAGAGGCTGACGCTGCCGTCCCAGCCGGACGACACAAGCAATGAACTGTCTGCGGAGAAGGCGAGACCGTTGGTCAAGCCCTGGTGGACGAGTTGCGGTGGCGCCGCCGTCCTACCGGTGGCAGGGTCAACGATCAACACATGTCCCGCGGCGCTGCCGATAGCTACCCGCTTGCCGTTCGGAGCGAAGGCGACCAATTCAGGATCGATCACCGGGAGCTTCCCGCGCCGAAGTACTGTGCCCGCGGCCAGATCGACCATCGCCCAGCCTGTGGACGGGACGTCCAGTCGGTCCGAGATGTTGCGTCCGCCGGTCAGCACAAAGGCGGAACGGTTGTCCGGGCTGGCCGACAACCACGCAAGCGAAGCACCGATCTGGACCGGCTGGCGCAGCGGCTGCAGGGTTTCCGCGTCGAGCAGCAGGGCCGCGCCACCCTCGGTACCGATGACGAGCCGACTGCCGTCGAGTCCGCTGTAGTCGAGGTCGAGTACAGGCGTGGCCGACACCTTCCGCTTCGCCAGCAGGCGGCCGCTGCGAACGTCAAGGACGAAGACCTCGCCATCGGTGTTGCCGAAGGCGAACCTGTTCCCGGACGGATGCCAAGTGCCGCAACTGTTCGTCGAATCGCCCATGTGGGTCGCGTCGAAGCGGACTGCCTTCCCGGTCGCGGAGTTCACGAAGGTGCCACCTTGTCCACCGGCGTCCACAGGGTCGAGGCTGGTCTCGACGAGCCGGTAGACGACTTTGCCGCCGGGTGCGATGATTCGGCAGCTCAACTCGAAACCAGTCGAGTTCTTCACGCGTGTGACGTACCTGCGGTTCCCGGTGAGATCCCAGCTGCGCAGCGCGCCGTCACCCGCTGATGTGTAGAGCGTTTTGTCGTCCGGGCTGAACGCGGCGGTGAGCGTGTCGCCCTCTGAGATCGGGATGTCCTCCAGCGCCGATCCTGCTGCCACGTCCCACACCACGAGGCCCAGATCGGCTCCTCTGGAGACAAGAAGCTTCCCGTCGTGGGAGAACTTCACGCCCAAGAGGTTGTTCGTGTGGCGGCTCAGCTTTTGCTGGGTACGTCCGGTCACCGCGTCGAGCAAGAGTGCATCATCGTAGTCGGGGCCGGCTGTGTCCGTGGCTTCGGATCCGAGCGCCAGTGTCTTGCCGTCCGGACTGAGGTCGGACGCTCCGAACGCCAGTTCGGGCCGGATGAACAGCTGCTTGCCGGAGGCAACGTCGTACGCTGCGACCGGCTTGGTCGTGTAGATGCGGTCACCCGTCGGGCTGACCGCCACATCCTGCACCGATTCAGCCGATAGCGGCATCGTTCGACGTAACGTCGGTGGACGGCCAGGACGCACATCCCACACGAACACACCGCCGCTGCTGAAGTCGTTCGCGACGCCGTCGCCGTAGTACTGGATCATCGCGACGAGCGTGTTGCCGTCGCGGCTGTAGGCCAGATGCGTCGCTCGAGCCGGGGTCCGGGGGAAGCCGGGCAGCCGTCGGCCGGTAGGCCGGAGGGTAGTGGGAGCGAGCAGTCGTACCGGTTCGTTGGTTGGAGGCGGCATCCCGACTGCCAGCTCACGATCAGCCGAGCTCAGTGCGAACGGCGCCAGGAGGTCCAGGTGCACTGCTCCGGACGAGCGTTCGCGGGACGGTGCGCCGCGAGTCGCCGGCCACTTGCCAGGTCGTATAGCAGCACGGTGCCGTTGGCGTCGTACAGGAGCACCCGGCGCCCGTCGGCGGTCACCTGGATGCCGTAGGAGGCCAGCTTCTCGGTCTTCATCGACCTGACTAGCTGTGGGTGTTTGGCCAACGCAGCCAGAAGATTTGCCCGCGACTCCGGCGACTCCTTCATACGAACGCCGGCCACGGCGAGCAGCACGGAGGTGTCGATGTCGGTCTGTACCACGGCCTTCGCTCCGGCCCGGCCCGCGTCGGCGGCCACGGCGGCCTGGTCAGCGGCGGCGGCCTGCCGGTCAGCTCGCCCGGCCTGCCCTGCGGCGAGCAACCCGGCAATCAATGCGCCGACCAGTAGGACCGCTGCCGTGCTCAGCGCGGCTCGTAGCCGCCTGTTCACCCGGATCTGCTGCCGGGCGCGCTCCTCGGCGGCGTGCAGCTCTGCGGCCGAGAGCCGTTCTCCTGCGGCGAGGAACTCGGATTCCGTTGCGGTGAGGACCGGCGCTGCGTCCTGTTGCCATTGCAGGGCCTTTGCGAGGCGAACACCTCGATACAACTCACTCTCCGGACGCCCAAGCGACTCCCACGAGTCGGCGACCTGGGTGAGGTGATGCAGGATCTGCTGGCCTTCCAGATCATCCTCGAGCCAACCGCGCAGGCGTGGCCATGCCCGCGCGAGCGCCTCATGAGCGAGTTCGACGACGCCGTCGTCGCTGGTGACGAGGCGCGAACTGATCAGCAGATCGATCAGCACGTCTGACTCGGGACCGGTCACCACGGTTCGTCTCGGCAGCCGGCTGCGGACCGGCTGGCCATCGGGGCCTGGTGTGACAAGGCGCAGCAGGAGGTCCCGCAACATCGGCTGTTGCTCGGGCGAGAGTCGCCCATGGATCTGCTCGGCAGACTGAGCCACAGCTCCTTGGATGCCGCCGGACGCGCGGTATCCCGCGACCGTCAGCGTGCGACCTTCCCGACGTTGCCAGGTCTCAGCCAAGGCGTGCGACATCAGCGGAAGAGCGCCTGGCTGGCCGGCGACATCAGCAACCAGGAGGTCCACCAGTCCGGGTTCCACGACCAGTGATGCGATCCGCGCAGGTTCGGTGATGGCTACCCGGAGGTCCGCCTCGGACATGGCGGTAAGCAGGTGCATGCCGTTCTCCACGGCATGGGCAAATCCGGGATGGGAGGAGATGTCGGCGAGCCGATCGGCGCGGAACGATAGGATCAGTGGCGCCGTCGCGGCGTGATCGGTCAACCGGGTCAGGAACGCCGCTCGCTCGGCCGCGTCCGGACACAGCGAGAAGACTTCCTCGCACTGGTCGACGACCAGAGTGGGCAGCAGGCCCTGGCCTGGTAGCGCGGCGGCGAGCGCTCGCACGGGGTGGAGCCCTGGTGTGATCGTCACGACCTGCCGGCGGTCGCTGCGGAGCGAAGCAGCGATGCCGGCCCGAATGAGCGAGGACTTGCCACAGCCGGACGGTCCGACGACCGCGAGGATCGAACGGTCGGCCAGCTTCCGCAACCCGGTGGCGACCTCGTCGTCCCGGCCGAAGAACAGCTCGGCGTCGTCGACGTCGTACGGCTTCAGTCCCTGGTACGGACAGACCGTGCTCGGTTCCGGCGGGGCGCTCGGAACGACCAGCGCCGGATCCTGGCGCAGGATCGCCTGCTCGAGCGCATCGATCTCCGGGCTCGGGTCGAGCCCGAGCTCGTTGTCGAGTACCACCCGCAGCCGCCGAAGTGTCTCCAGCGCCTCCCCCTGCCGGCCGGCCTGGTACTGCGCTGTCGCAAGCAGGGCCCATCGCCGCTCGCGGAGGGGTGCTTCCGCGGTGAGAGCCTGGGCCTTGCCCAGCACCCCCTCATGGCCACCGGACCGTAGCGAAGACTCGACGTACGACTCCTGCGCGAGCTGCCGTAGTTCGGTCAGCCGGGCGACCTCGATCCGGGCAACGTCCCAGTCCGCCACCTCGTCGAACGGTCTACCACGCCAGAGCGTCAGTACGTCGGACAGCACGACCGCAGCACGCTCTGCCTCGCCGGCCGCCAGCAACACACCTGCCCGGGCCACGGCATGCTCGAAGCGTTGGCTGTCGATCTGGTCAGGTGGAACGGTCAGCCGATAACCGTCCGTCGACGTCTCGATCGCATGGCTGCCGAGCAGCTTCCGTAGCCGGTACACGCAGCCTTGGATCACTTTGGCCGCTGAGGCGGGCGGTCGTTCTCCCCATAACGCGTCAGCCAGAGCCCCAGCGCTGACAACCTCTCCCGGATGCACTGCCAGTGCGGCCAGGACGACGCGGTCGCGTCGTGCGAGGTTCCTCCACTCCCCCTCGATGGTTAGTGGGCCGAGCACGGCGATACCCACTCCTCGACTCTCGACCCCCTGGGGACACCCGTCAAGGTCGTCGATACCGCGCTGATACCAGCAACCGCCGATCCGATACCGACAACCGGGACAACGAGACCACGACCTCGAGGCGCAACCGGACCACCGATCACGGAGATCCCGCCGGAAGAGGAGAGGACGCGATGACCAACGCCGTACGCACCACGAAACAGTCCATGACCATCCGGCTCGCCCGGCTGGCCGCCGGCGCCGCAGTCAGCGTCGCCTTCATCACCACCGCCACACCGGCGATGGCCCAACTGCTCCCCGAACCTCGTGGGGGATCCATCGAGCAAAGCCCCGATCGTCCGACCGCGCCAACACCGCCTGCATCTGCAGTCGACGTGAGCTCAGCCACGCTCGGCGCCCTGGGCGGCATCGCCCTGGGTGGCATAGGACTGGGGATCACACTCGGCGTGCAGCGCCGCCGAGACCGCTCAGCGGCGCATCCCGTCTGACCGCAAACGAGGTGCCGGGACCGTGCTGGGGGTCCCGGCAGGCGCTCTGAGGGTTGTTAACCTTCCTCCAGTACATTCGCTGGTCACCTGGTGTTCATGTCTGGGGGGACCGATGTTTTTGCTGCGCCGTGAGGCCCGTGAACGTATGACACCGATCGGTGCGCTGCACCAGGCCGTCATGCATTGGGGCGAGGCCGAGCGGACGAATTCACGGCTGGCGTTCCGTCGGTGGGTGGACGGAGTCGCGTATGTCGACGTGCAGGCGAAGACGTACGCCGAGTACTGGACCCGGCAGAACGAGAAGGCGCTAGCCGCGGACGGGCCACTGTGGGTGGTGCTTGGTGACTCGACCGCGCAGGGGTTAGGGGCGTCGTCGCCGCTGCATGGGTACGTCGGTCAGGTGCTCAACGCACTCCGGCGTACGGGCAGTCCGTGGCGGGTGCTCAACCTGTCGCGGTCCGGCGCTCAGACCAAGCACGTGCTGGCCGACCAGCTGCCACTGGTCGATGGGTTGCAGCCGGCGCTCGTGACCTGTGGGATCGGCAGCAACGACATCCTGGGTACGCCGCCCAAGCGTTTCCGCGACCACCTGCGTGAGGTGATCGACCGCCTGCCGTCCTCGTCCGTGATGATGGATCTCACCGTCCCCGACCGCTTCTGGCGCATCGGCGGCGTCGCGAGCCCTTACGTCGCGGGCATCAACCAACTCATCAACACCACAGCCAGCTCACGCGGTCTCCCGGTCGCCGAGGTCTCTCGCCACGCCCGTCCCCCGTGGCGCGGCATGCTGGCGCCCGACAACTTCCATCCCAACAACCTCGGGTACCGCCGCCACGCCGACGCCCTGCTCGCCGCCCTTCCGGCCGGCGTCCTCAGGCCTGCATAAGCCGCTCGAGCCGATCCATCGTCCTGGCGCTCTCCTGCCGCACTCGCAACGGAACGATCGCAGCCCGTCCCGGCACCCGGATCCCGCCGGTCAGCGCGGCCCGTGTGCCACCACCTGGCTCGGCGGCGACCGCCATACCGATGATCAGGAACCGGCTCTGCAACCAGCACCACCCGGGCCGCAGCTGACCGACAAGTCGCGCCCGTTGTCCTCGCTTGCCCCGGGCGAGTACGACGACCCGATCGCCGTCCCGCTCGAGCAACGTGGCCGACACCAGATCGGCCTGGATCGTCGCAAACACGTCCAGATCAGCGAGCGACTCCATCACCCGCTCGGGAGCAGCCGCGAGCACCCTTTCGGTGACGGCAGCGCCGGGGACGCCCGCCGCGAGGGCGCGAAAACGCTCGACCTCGGTCAGCTCGACTTCCGGCCAGTTGTTCATGACGACCACACCTTCCGGAAGCTTGCGCGGGCCCGGTGCAGCCGCGACTTCGCCGTACCTGTGGGCACTTCGAGCAGGGCCGCCGCGTCCCGCTCGTCCAACCCTTCGAGATCACGCAGCACGAGCAGCGCACGATGCTCGGGAGACAGCCTCGCCAAGGTGTCCCGTACGTCGACCGCCAGTTGCGGATCACCGCGAGCCGGCAGCTCGGCGAGGTCGGCGGCGACCTGCCGTTGGTCCTGTCGCGCCACCCGGATCGCCTCCCGGACCGCGATCGCCCGGACCCAACCGAACAGCGCGGCCGGCTCCTTCAACGTACGCAGCGATCTGAACACCGCGATCAGCGCTTCCTGGGTCGCGTCCGCGCCGTTGCCCAACGCGATCGGCGCACAGATCCGCCCGACGTACGGCGTGAGCTGGTCCAACAGGTCGTTCATCGCGAGCGTGTCACCGCCTTGGGCCGCGCGCACGAGACGCTCCGGGTCCTCGATCACGCCAGGAACTCTTCCAGCAACGGCGTGACCCGGCCGGCGCAGTCCAGGGTGAGCGCATGACCGCAGCCGGGCAACGTCCGTACCGTTGCGTGAGGCAACAAGTCGCCGAAGCGCTTCGCCTGCGTGACCGGAAGCACGCTGTCCTCCTCACCCCAGACGACCAGGACCGGTTGCCGCGTCGACGGCAGCGCCGCCTGGGTGACGCGCCAGTCGAGGCCGCGCTCCAGCGCGTACATCGCCCGGACGTTGTCACGATACGTCCCCGGCACCCACATCTGGTCGACCAGCGCCGGAGTCACCAGATCCTTGTGGACAAAGAGATCCCGGACCGCGGTCTGTACTGCGGTACGACTCGCACCGAGCTTCGCCAGCAGTTCACCGGCGAGTGGAAGCTTGAGGACCTCCCAGCTCGCCGGGTCCGGCTCGGCCAGACCGGAAGGAGCGAGCAGGAGCAGCTTGGACACCCGCTCGGGATGCCGCTGCGCGTAGGCGAGTCCCCAGCCGCCGCTCCAGGAGTTCCCACCCAGTACGACGTGTTGCAGGTTCAGCTGGTCCAGGAACTCCCCCAGCGCTCCGGTCATCGCGTCCAGATCAAAGGCAAAACCCATGCCGTGCAGCCGGGTCTCCCCTTGACCGGGGAGATCCACGACGTACACGGCATGGGTTTTGGACAAGGCCTCGAGCTCAGGCTGCCAGGCGGACGCGGGTGCGGCGCCGGGCGACAGGAGCACTACGGGTGCGCCGGTGCCGCGTTGCAGGTAGTGGAACCGCGCAACCGGCGTATCGACGTACCGGGAGTCCTTTGACGGCTCCGGATTCGGCTGGGCTGTCGGCTGGTAGCCGTAGGCCAGCAAGCTGACCAGTACTACGCCGATGACGGGTAGTGGAATGACCAGTCGCTTGAGCCACTTGGCCTGGAGCAGTCTGACGTCCATCGCCAGGAGTGCCACACAGGCGGGGGTGTAGAGGAACAGGTTGAGCCAGAAGAACGCAGTACCGGTGGCGGTGAAGGCCCACACCAGGCCGAGAGTGGCCCGGGCTGCCAGGCCTGCGGCGAGGCCGGCTACTACGATTCTGGCGAGTGCGGACCGGTCAGACCGGAGCACCGCTAATGCCAGCAGTAGATGCAGCGCTGCGAGTGGCAGCACCACGTGGGGAGCGAAGGACGCTTCCCCGCCGAGGACCGCTCGGGAGAGTGATCGCTCGTCGGACGCGGGCCAGGTTGCACCCGTCGCCCAGTAGATGTGCACCGCCGCAAGCAGGATGTGCGCGCCCGCGGCGAGCCTTCGAGACCCCATCCCGACCCCTCCTCAGATGTGTTGAACATCCGGGAAGAGGAGTCGTGCTGCCGAAACGTTCCCTGCGTGACGCAGGTCTCAGGCTTCGGAAGCCCGGGGGCCGTCGGCCAGCAGCAGGTAGAGGGAGCGGCGGGCCTCGGTGAGGATCTTGGCGGCTGCTGTGCGCTGGTCCTCGGAGCCGGTGCGGGCAACCTGCCGAGTGGCTGAGTGCAGCTCCTCGATCAGGCCGCGGAGGTCGTTGGCGGGTTCGGCTGTCGCGTAGCCGGCAAAGGGATCGGTCGCGGTTTCGCGACGTCCGTCGACGTACTCACGGCCGGAATCGGTCAGGGTGACGAGCTTGCGGCCGGCTTCCGCGGTCACGGTGACCAGGCCCTCGTCCTCCAGTTGGTTGATGGTCGGGTAGATCGCGCCGGGGCTGGGGGTCCAGCGTCCGCCGCTGCGGTCGGCGATGGCCTGCATCAACTGGTAGCCGTGCATCGGCTCCTCGGCGAGCAGCATCAGGACGGCCGTTCGGACATCGCCGCGCGGAGCCCGTCCACGGCCTGAGCCGCGTCCCGGACCACGACCACCGCGACCACGTCGGTCGCCGTGCATCGGCATGCCTTCTCCCATCCGCGGTCCACCGCGGCGGGGGTGATGGTGACCGCGTCGGCGGCCTTCTCGTTCGTTGGGGGTGTTCATAATATCCTCCTCGATATTGTTCATGACACTAACGATATATCGTTACCGTCTCTAACGCAAGCCTCGCGCAAAAGCTTCCGTCTGCCCCTGGGGCAGGGTGTTCACTGACATCCATGAACGGCTCACACGACACCGACGGCGAGCTGACGATCAGCGAGTTCGGCCGCCGGTCCAGCCTCTCGCACAAGGCGCTCCGCCTGTATGACGTCTCCGGGCTGCTCCCCCCGGCCCGGGTCGACCCGGTCAACGGATACCGCCAGTACTCCGTCGGCCAACTGGAGCGCGCCCGCCGGATCAGCGTGCTGCGGCAACTCGACATGCCGTTGACCAAGATCGCCGAGGTACTCGCGGGTTCCGACGAGGAAGCGCTGATCCGGCTGGACCGGTGGTGGACCGCGCAGGAGGCGACGACCGCGGCACGACGGGCGACGTTGGAGTACCTGCGCGATCGGCTCTCGCGGTCCGGAACCCCTGGCCTGACCCCGCGTCCGGTGCAGCTCCGCGACGTACCGGAGACGAAGATCGCGGCGATCCGGACCGATACCGATCAGCAGTCGCTGGTCGGGGTGATCGTGTCGTCGACGTACGAGATCCGCGCGCACCTGATCGCCGCGGGGGCGACCCAGACCGGCGAATCGTGGGTGATCTTCCACGGCGCCGTGACACCGGAGGCCGAGGCGACCGTCGAGGTGTGCATGCCGTTCACCGGGCTGGTCGATCCGTCCGGGTCCATCGCGATCCGGGTCGAACCGGCCCATCGCGAGGCGTACTGCCGGATCACGATGGACGAGTGCTCGTTCCCGCGGATCATGCTCGCGTACGACCTGGTCTACGACTGGATCCGCGCGCACGGACTACCCGACAGCGGCCCACCGCGCGAGGTCTACCCGCCCGACTGCCACCTGGGCCCACGCGACCAGCCGGCCGTCGACATCGCCGTACCCATTCTTGAGAGGAACGCCTGATGGATTACACAGTTCAGACCCGGTACAGCGATCCCGGCGTCCACGCCGGCCTGTACGACGCGCTGCCGCACGACATCCCCGCGATCGGCGCGGTGGTCCGCAACCTGCTGATCCACTACCGCGGTGGAGGTATCGAGTTCACCGGCGACCGGCTGGCCGAGATCGACCATCGGTGGGTGTCCGCGATGCTCGAGACCGACCAGAAGCGCAACGGTACGGCGCTCGCCGTACGACGTGAGCCGGTCGACCACGTGGTCGGCTGCTGCCGCGACTACACGCTGATGTTCGTCTCGATGCTGCGCCACCAGGGGATCCCGGCCCGCAGCCGGATCGGGTTCGGGGACTACTTCGCCGAGGGGTACAACCACGATCACGTGGTCGCGGAGTACTGGAACGGCGATCGCTGGGTGATGTTCGACGCACAGATCGATCCGGCCGAGGACCGCCCGTTCGACGTCCAGGACATGCCCCGCGGCCCGTTCCGCTCGGCGGCCGAGGTCTGGCTCGGCGTCCGGGCCGGCGCGCTCGACGCGGAGGTGTTCGGCATCGGTCCCGACTCACCGATCGGTGGCGAGTGGTTCATCCGCAACTACGTCCACCTCCAGCTCGCGCACCTGAACGGCGACGAGCTTCTGCTGTGGGACAACTGGGGCGAGATGTCGGACCCCGACCTGACCGGCGCCGACCTCGACCTCACCGACCGCATCGCCGGGTTGATGGATGCCTCCGACAACGGAGACGAGACCGCGACCAAGGAAGCCGCCGAGGTGTACCGCACCAATCCCGCCCTCACCTTCACCGGACGCTCCTTCGTCACCTCCCCCGCCAGCGACGGCAACTTCACCTGGGTGGACCTCACCTGATTGCCAGGGTGAGTGCGATTGGCGTCCCTGGTGATGTCAAAGCCGGCTGGTTCGCTCCGACCTTCTCGTGACAGCGATCACGACGCATGAGAACAGGAGTATCACCATGTCACTCGCCCGCGTTCACAACTTCTCCATCTCGCTCGACGGCTTCGGCACGGGTGAAGGACAGAGCAAAGACCTTCATTTCGGTCACGCCGGGGACAGGCTCCATCAATGGCTGTTCGCCACTCGGTGGTGGCAGCAGACCGGCGGTACGAACGGCGTCGACGACGCTTTCGCCCACGAGCACACGTCCTCGATCGGCGCGGAGATCATGGGCGCAGGGAAGTTCGGCCATCCCGGGTGGCACGAGGATCCCGACTGGAAGGGTGCCTGGGGTCCCAACCCGCCGTTCCACACTCCGGTCTTCGTTCTCACCCATCAGTCGCGCCCGTCGATCGAGATGGAGGGCGGTACGACGTTCCACTTCATCGACGCCTCGCCCGCAGAGGCGCTCGAGACTGCCCGCGCCGCGGCCGGCGGCCGGGACGTGCGCATCGGTGGCGGTCCGACCGTGATCCGTGACTTCCTGGCTGCTGGGCTGATCGACCACCTGCACACGGTGGTGGTCCCGATCCTGCTCGGCCGTGGGATACGCCTGTGGGACGGGCTCGAGGGCATCGAGCAGAACTACGCGATCGAGTCGGTCTCCTCGCCGAGTGGGGTCATTCATGTGACCTTCACCCGTACGGGTGCCTGATCGTCAGAACCCGAGCGGCCACGGCGCGTAGACACTCACACGGACCACACGGGGATCGAACCAGTACCACATGTTCGAGCAGCCCTTCGCGTACTCGTTGCGTGCTTGGAGCAAGTTCGGCCTGGTCAACCGCTCACGCCGTACGCGAAGGACCGTCACCACCTGACGAACCGGCCAGGAGTCCTGTGTGTACGTCGCCGCGTAGTCCTCGGGTCCGGCGATGACGAAGTCCGGCGTGCCAAAGGCCTTTGCTATGTACTGAAATGTGCCTGGGGCGAGCACGTCACCGTTGTTCGGACCACGACTGTCGCCGGGCAGGTTCTGCCGGTTGGGCCCGCTGTTCGTCTCCTGGGCGCTGCCTGACTCGTAGGCGCAGGCGAACGTCACCTGCGCCTGCCCGGCCAACGGCGGAAAGGATTTGTCCGGCGTCGTCAGGTGCTTCAGCCCGGTCAACTGTTGCTCCGCGCCAGCCGGCGCAGGCGTCCGGGTCGGCGGCACCACGGTGTACTCCGGTGTCGGCGGCGGTCGGTACGACGGCGTCTGCGGAGTCGGCGCTCCGGTCCGGCCTCCTACCACCGATGCGACGAGCGTTGGCTTTCCGCCGGTCGGCGCGGCTTCGGTGCCGCAACCGGCGACGAGCAGTGCGAGTGCTGCGATCCCCCAGGACATGCGCATGGGACAACTATGGACTGCTTTGCTACTTCGGCTGGGGTAGATGGAGTGTCTCCGCCGGGCCGACGCGCGAGGGGGTGTCGTTCGCTCAGGATCGTAGGTAGTTGATCCGAGTGGATGGAGAGCGAGATGAGTAGCGCAGTACTGGACGCAACGGCGGCGAGGAAGCCGTGGCGGCTCGGCGGGAAGACCCGGAAGGCAGTACTCGTGCTGCACATCGCGTCGGTCGGCTCGTGGCTGGGGATCGATGTGGTGATGGCGGTACTGACGTTCACCGCGATCGGCACCGACAACGCGAGCACGAAAGCCTTGTGCTTCCGGGTGCTGGAACTCGTCACGATCTGGCCGATGACGATCTCCGGGCTGACCTGCCTGGTGACTGGCGTGCTGCTGGCCTACGGCAGCAAGTACGGCCTGCTCAAGTACTGGTGGGTCGTGGTGAAACTGACGATCAACCTGCTGCTGAGCACACTCGTCCTGATAGCCCTCCGCCCCGGTGTAGCAGAGCTGGCCAACCGCGGCGAATCCGCCGACCTGAACGTACCCCTGGGCGACATGATCTTCCCACCGATCGTCTCCCCGACCCTGCTGATGGTCGCGGTGGTCCTATCGGTCTTCAAGCCCTGGGGCCCACTACGCAAACGCAACCGCCCATCATGAACACGAACCCACGACCCGACCGGTGTGGTTGCGCCGGGCAACCACCCTCCCACCCCCAGGTCACCCCGCACGCCGTTCACCAATCCCGCGACGCCGAAACGACGAGACGATCGCCCACACGCAACAGCACACGGCCGCCGGACAACAGACCCCATCGGCTGTCCCATCCCCACAACCACAACCACAGCCCACTCACCCCACCACGCGACCCCTCGAGCCCCACCCCACAACCTACTCACCCCACCACGCGACCCCTCACGTCCTCATCCCCGCAACCACAGCCCGCTCACCCCACCACGTGAGGGCGTGAGGCGAACCACACCAGCCCGGGACCACGTGCCCTCTCGCGCGTCCTCATCCCCCGCAACCACAGCCCGCTCACCCCACCACGTGAGAGCGTGAGGCGAACCACACCAGCCCGGGACCAGGTGCCTCTCGCGCGTCCTCAGCCCCCGCAACCACAGCCCGCTCACTCACCGCGTGAGGGCGGTACCACGAGGCGGTCGATCGCGTGCGGCAGCGCGCACACGCGGGCGATAGCCCGCAGACCTCGGGCGGGTGGGAGCGACCGCGCAGCACGCGACGTAGGAGCGCGCGTGGCGGTTGCGTGAGGCGCGAACCACAGCAGGTGAAAAGTACGACCCCGCCTGGTGAGGCAGGCGGGGTCGTTACTAGCGGGTGGGGTTAGAACTCTGAACCGGCCGGGAGGTCCGGGGGCGTCGGAGCGTCGGGGCCGGCTGCCAGGCCTAGTTCGGCCGGGCTGGCGAGGCCCTTGTGGTTGGGGATTACGCGGACGGTGTAGCCGAACGGACCGGTGCGGTCGAGCTTCAGTTCGCCCTCGAACCGGTGCCGGTTACCGTCATACGTCTCGGCCAACGACAACGACGCGCGCACCGGATCGGTGATCTCGTCGTTCGTGTCGACCCGCCCGTGCAAAACCTCCACGCAGATATCAGCCGGCGTCAGATCACCAATAGCCGCAAACGCGCGGATCCCGACCGTAGTCCCAAGCTGCGGCACATCGCCAAGCCCTTGCAGCTCCACGTGGTCGACCCGGATCTCCGGCCAGGCAGCCCGGACCTTCTTCTTCCACGCGGCCAGTTCGCGAGCACCGTCGTACGTCGCGTTCAACGACCGCGACGACTTCGCGGCCGGGACGTACAGCTGCTCGACGTAGTCGCGGACCATCCGGGTGGCGAGCACCTTCGGGCCGAGTTCCTTGATCGTGTGCCGCAGCATCTCGATCCAGCGAGTAGGCGTCTGCCCCTGCTCCGCGTCGTAGAACCGCGGCGCGACCTGCTTCTCGATGAGGTCGTACAGCGCGTGCGCCTCGAGGTCGTCACGCCGGTCGGTGTCCTCGATGCCCTCGGCGGACGGGATCGCCCAGCCGAACTCGTCGTCGTACCACTCGTCCCACCAGCCGTCGCGGATCGACAGGTTCAGGGCGCCGTTGAGAGCGGCCTTCATGCCCGACGTACCGCACGCCTCGTACGGACGCAGCGGGTTGTTCAGCCAGACGTCGCAGCCCGGGTACATCGGCTGCGCGAGCGCGATGTCGTAGTCGGGCACGAACACGATCCGGTGCCGGACCTCGGGGTCGTCGGCGAAGCGGACCATCTCCTGGATCAGCTTCTTGCCACCCTCGTCGTGCGGGTGGGCCTTGCCGGCGATCACGATCTGGACCGGCCGCTGCGGGTGCAGCAGCAGCGCCTTCAGCCGGGCCGGGTCGCGCAGCATCAGCGTGAGCCGCTTGTACGACGGAACCCGCCGCGCGAAGCCCATGGTCAGGACGTCCGGGTCGAGGATCGAGTCGACCCAGCCGAGCTCGGCCTCGCTGGCACCGCGGTTCAGCCAGGACTGCCGGACCCGCGACCGGGTGTCGTCGATGAACCGCTGCCGCAGGACCCGCTTGGTCTCCCAGATCTGCGCGTCGGTGGTCTTGTCCAGGTTCTCGAAGACGGAGTCGCCCTCGGCCGAGTAGTTCGCGTACGTCAGCTCGTGGATCTCACGCGGCACCCACGTCGGAGCGTGTACGCCGTTGGTGATCGAGGTGATCGGTACGTCGACAGCGTCGAAGCTCGGCCACAGCCCGGCGAACATGCCGCGGCTGACCACACCGTGCAGCTTGGACACGCCGTTGGCACGCTGTGCCAGCCGCAGGCCCATGATCGCCATGTTGAACAGCGCGGGGTCGCCGCCCTCGAAGTCCTCGGCACCGAGCTCGAGGATCCGGTCGATCGGGACACCCTGGCCGAACGCCTCGGGCGAGAAGTGCTGCTGGATCAGCTCGACCGGGAACCGGTCGATACCGGCCGGGACCGGTGTGTGGGTGGTGAACACGGTGCCGCCGCGGGCGACCTCGAGCGCGGTGTCGAAGTCCAGCTTCTGGTCGACCGCGAGCTCGCGGATCCGCTCGATCCCGAGGAAGCCGGCGTGGCCCTCGTTGGTGTGGAACACCTCGGGCGCCGGGTGACCGGTGATCCGGCAGTAGGCCCGGACCGCGCGTACGCCGCCGACGCCGAGCAGGAGCTCCTGGAGCAGCCGGTGCTCGGTGGAACCGCCGTACAACCGGTCGGTCACCTCGCGCTCGGCCGGCTCGTTCTCCTCCATGTCGGAGTCGAGCATCAGCAGCGGCACGCGACCGACCTGGGCCACCCAGATCTGCGCGCGCAGCTGGCGGTCACCGGGCAGGGTCAGGGTCACGGTCGCCGGGGCGTCACCATCCCGGAGCAAGCTGATCGGCAGCCCGTCCGGATCCACCAGGGGGTAACGCTCCTGCTGCCAGCCCTCGCGGTTCAGCGACTGCGCGAAGTAGCCGTGGCGGTAGAGCAGTCCGACACCGATCAGCGGTACGGCGAGGTCACTCGCCGCCTTCAGGTGGTCACCGGCCAGGATGCCCAGACCACCCGAGTACTGCGGGAGGACGTGGGTGATCCCGAACTCCGGGGAGAAGTACGCCACCGAACTGATCGGCGTACCGGCTTCGGTCTGGAACCACCGGTCGTCGGTCACGTAACCGTTCAGGTCGGCTACGGCCAGCTCGAGCCGGCGCAGGAAGGCGTGGTCGTTGGCCAGCTCATCGAGCCGGGCCGCCGGTACCTCGCCGAGCAGTTTGACCGGGTCGCCGCCGGTGCTCCGCCACAGCTGCGGATCGACTGCCTCGAAGACATCCTGCGTCTCCGGGTGCCAGGCCCAGCGGAGGTTGTTCACCAGGGTGCCGAGTCCGGTCAACGGCTCGGGCAGGACAGGGCGGACGGAGAATCGTCGTATCGCTCGCACCGGGACACCGTACCGGCCCCGGGGTCGCGGGACACCCTCGGGATGCATCGATCTTGCAACGCGAGCAAGTTTTTGCAGACACTTTTCCAGGTACTGGTTACCTGGGTTCCATGCTGTGGACCGAACCGTGACGTGTGCATGCCACGAGTTGGCAGCGGGAACCGATAACGTCAGTGCTGTAGTTCTCTGGCCGGCCCCGCAACTCGGGCAGCACAACCCTTAGAGGGGAAGGTTCGTTTACGCCATGACTGGGCGCATCCCGATCACCGACGTCACTCCGACCGTCGACGCCGGAGCGTATCCGGCCAAGGCGTCGGTCGGTGAGACGTTCACCATCGCGGCCACGGTCTTCCGGGAGGGCCATGACGCGGTGAACGCGAACGTCGTGCTGACCTCGCCGTCCGGTCAGACCAGACGGATGCTGATGGCACCGGTCGGGCAGGGCACCGACCGCTGGACCGTCGACGTCACCCTGCAGGAGCAGGGCGCGTGGACGTTCGCGGTCGAGGGCTGGAGCGACCCGTACGGGACGTGGCGGCACAACGCCGAGATCAAGATCCCGGCCGGCCTCGACGTCGACCTGATGTTCGCCGAGGGCGCCGCGTTCTTCGATCGTGCGGCCGCCGGCGTGCCCCCCGCCGTACGCGCTGATCGCGCCACGCTCGGCGACGCCGCACATGCGCTCGCGAATGGCGCCCTGCCGCCGGAGGCCCGGCTGGCCGCGGGAATCTCGCCACAGGTGCGGTCCGCGCTCGGGCGGTATCCGGTCCGTGAGCTGATCACCTCGTCCGAGACGTATCCGGTGTGGGTCGATCGCGAGCGTGCGCTGTACGGCAGCTGGTACGAGTTCTTCCCGCGGTCCGAGGGAGCGACGTACGACGAAGCCACCGGCGAGTGGACCTCCGGGAACTTCAAGACCGCGGCCCGCCGGCTCGAGGCCGTCGCGAAGATGGGCTTCGACATCCTGTACGTGCCGCCGATCCACCCGGTCGGGCACTCGTTCCGGAAGGGCCCGAACAACACGCTCGACCCGAAGCCCGGCGACCCGGGTTCGCCGTGGGCGATCGGCTCGGCCGAGGGCGGTCACGACGCGATCCACCCGGAGCTCGGCACCTTCGAGGACTTCGACAACTTCGTCGCCCGGGCCCGCGAGGTCGGCCTCGAGGTCGCCATCGACCTGGCCCTGCAGGCGTCGCCGGACCACCCGTGGGTGAGCGAGCACCCGAAGTGGTTCAACGTCCGCGCCGACGGTTCGATCGCGTACGCCGAGAACCCGCCGAAGAAGTACCAGGACATCTACCCGATCAACTTCGACAACGATCCCGAAGGCATCTACGCCGAGGTGCTGCGGATCGTGCGGCTGTGGATCTCCCACGGCGTCACGGTGTTCCGGGTCGACAACCCACACACGAAGCCGGTCAACTTCTGGGAGTACCTGCTCGGCGAGATCCGCAAGACCGACCCGGACGTGGTCTTCCTGTCCGAGGCGTTCACCCGGCGGCCGATGATGCAGGAGCTGGCCAAGGTCGGGTTCCACCAGTCGTACACGTACTTCACCTGGCGCAACGAGAAGTGGGAGCTGGAGGAGTACCTGCAGGAGCTGACCGAGGAGACCGGGCACTTCCTGCGCCCGAACTTCTTCGTGAACACGCCTGACATCCTCACCGCCTACCTGCAGTACGGCGGTCCTGGTGCGTTCAAGATCCGGGCCGCGATCGCGTCGACGGCCTCCCCGAGTTGGGGTGTGTACGCCGGCTTCGAGCTGTTCGAGCACGTGGCCCTGCGGCCGGGTTCCGAGGAGTACCTGGACACGGAGAAGTTCCAGCTCCGTCCGCGGGACTGGGATGCCGCCGCGGCCGAGGGTCGCACGTTGGCGCCGTACCTGACGCTGCTGAACACGATCCGCCGCCGCCACCCCGCCTTGCAGCAGCTGCGCAACCTCAGCCTGCACACGGTCGAGGACGAGGCGATCATGTGCTACTCCAAGCGCACGACCTCACCCGACGGCCACAGCGACACCGTGATCATCGTCGTGAACACCGACCCGCACTCGGTCCGCGAGTCGATGGTCCACCTGGACATGGCCGCCCTCGGCATGCGCCCGGAGGACACCTTCACCGTCTACGACGAAATCACCGGCGCAACGTGGCGCTGGGGCCAACAGAACTACATCCGACTGGACCCCAACGGCGAACCGGCCCACGTCCTCGCCGTCCGCCGCGGCCAGGCCTAGAGCGGACAGGCCTAGCGCGGACAGGCCTAGAGCGGAACAGTCTCCGGGTACTTGAGACCCGCGCCGGTGTTCAGGGCAACGACTTGCTCATCGGCGCGGATCCACCCGGACTCCCGCAGCTGCCGGATGGCGGCGAAATTGGCGGCACCCTCGGGACAGATGAACGAGCCCTCCAGCCGGGCGACCAGGTGTTGCTCGGTCAGGATGTCCTCGTCGTCGACGGCGACCGCGCATCCGTCGGTCTCCGCGATCGCCTGCAGTACAAGGAAATCGCCCAGTGCCTTGGGCACCGTGATGCCGAAGGCAACTGTCTGGGCGTTCGGCCAGGGCTCGCTCTCCGGCAAACCCTTCTCCCACGCCCGCACGATCGGCGCGCAGCCAGTCGACTGTACGGCGACCAGTCGCGGCAGCGGACCCTCGATCCAGCCGAGCTCGCGCAACTCGACGAGCGCCTTCCAGATCCCGATGATCCCGACGCCGCCGCCGGTGGGATAGACGATCACATCCGGCAGCTGCCAGCCGAGCTGCTCGGCGATCTCGAGCCCCATCGTCTTCTTGCCCTCGATCCGGTACGGCTCCTTCAGCGTCGACGCATCGAAGTAGCCCTTCTGCTCCCGGACGTACGCCGCCGCATCACCGATCAACCCGTCGATCAGCACCAACTCCGCGCCGACAACCGTCACCTCGCGCCGGCAGATCTCGGGCGCCGCGATCGGCATCGCGATCAACGCCTCCATCCCCGCGCGAGCGGCGTACGCGGCCCAGGCCGACCCGGCGTTCCCGTTCGTCGGCATCGCGATCTTCCGTACGCCGACTTCGTACGCGCGGGACACGCCGACCGCGGCACCCCGGGCCTTGAACGAGCCGGTCGGGATCAGCCCCTCGTCCTTCATCAACAACCGCTCGACCCCGATCTCACGCCCGTACCGCGGCAACGGCAGCAGCGGCGTCATCCCCTCCCCCAGCGTCACCACGTTGTCGGCGGACCGCACCGGCAGCAGTTCGTGGTACCGCCACAGGTCGGGCGGCCGGGTGGCCAGCTCGTCCTTGGTCAGCGTCACCGCGCCGACGTCGTACCTGGCCAGCAGCGGTGAACCGCAGGGACAGAGGCCGATGACCTGGTCGGCGTCGTGGACGGATCCACAACGAGGGCATTCGAGATGACTCAGCGCGGAGAACGTCACAGCTGCAGAAACTACCCCGCGCGCAGATTCGTGATCGACGGGCGTTGGTGATCGGTGAGACGGAACCCGGTCCCGCGGACCGCGTCGATGGTGACCGTGGTGCCGAGTTCGTCGAGTTTGCGGCGCAGGCGCTTGACCACCGAGTGCACGTCCGCGGTGCCGCGCAGGCCCCGGTTCCGCCAGACGGTCTGGTGCAGGGCGTCGTACGTCCAGACCCGGACCGGCGCCGACATGAGCCGGCTGAGCAGGTCGTGTTCGAGCTCGGTGAGCTGGATCTCGCGGCCGCGCCACCGGGCGACCGAGCGGACCCGGTCGATCGTCAGTACGTCGGCATCCGGCTCGTCACCCGTCGCCCGGACCGCGGTGGCCTCGAGCTCGTCGGGCTCAGGCGGTTCGGGGTGTTCGGGAGCCGCGGGTGGGGGCTGCTCGGCGGGCACGAGCAGCTTGCGCAGTTCGTCGAGATTGGTGACCAGGAGCAGCGGGGCGACGCCGTCGACGAGCTCGGCGAGGCGGACGCGCTGCTCGGCCGAAGCCGCGACCGCGATCAGCAGCGGGAACGGTTCCGGACCGGACGTGGTCAGATCGACGTCCGCCGGGGCGGGGACACGGGCGGTGACCATCCGGTCACGATGTCAACCTCTGCCCTTGATCGTCAACGGACTGCCACTGTTTGACTACTTTGCTTCGATCGGTGCGACCGCTAGTCACATCTTGCTCACCAAGTGTGCTTGTTACCACGTTGTTCTGACACATAGGGTCCTCGTCAGGCTCGCGGTGTCACAGGCCGCGAGTCGGGGGGCACGGAGCGTTCGCCCAACCGGTCCAACCGCCCAACGCGAACCCCCATGCACCTCTGCACCGATGACTCGGGGGAGTCGACTCGGGGTCTGTCAAGTGAGGGGCTGCAGAGATGTCACATCAACCACGAAGGGGACTCGCCAGATCCATGGTGGGTGCCCTGGCGACGGTGGCCGTTCTGGCCACCGGGCTGGCCGCGGCCGGCCAGGCGCAGGCGTCGCCACCCACCAAACCCGCCGCCGAACCGGCGAGCAAGATCAAGCCGGAGCTGGCGGCACAGCTGGAAGGCAAGGACGCCAAGGCAGCGACGGACTACTGGGTCCGGCTCGCGCCGAAGGCCGACCTGACCGCCGCCAGCAGGATCACCGACTGGAACGAGCGCGGCACCGCCGTCGCCGCGGCGCTGAAGAAGACCGCCGCCGACAGCCAGGCGAAGGTCCGCGCCGAACTGGACGCCCAACACGTGAAGTACCAGTCCTTCTGGGGTACGAACGCGATCCGCATCGAGAGCGGTTCGCTCGCACTCGCCCAGAGCCTGGCCACCCACATCGAGGTCGAGGGCCTGTACGCCCCGGTCGCGATCGAGGTACCGAAGGTCACCCAGGGCACGGCCGAGCACGAGGTGAACGCGGTCGAGTGGGGTATCGCCAACATCAAGGCCGACCAGGTGTGGTCGCAGTACGGCGACAAGGGTGAGGGCATCGTCGTCGCCAGCATCGACACCGGTGTGCAGTACGACCACCCGGCCCTGGTCAAGCAGTACCGGGGCAACAACGGTGACGGCACCTTCGACCACAACTACAACTGGTTCGACGCGGCCGGCACCTCGCCGAACGCACCGTCCGACGGCAACGGCCACGGCACCCACACGATGGGCACGATGGTCGGCGACGACGGCGCGGGCAACCAGGTCGGGGTCGCACCCGGGGTCAAGTGGATCGCCGCGAACGGCTGCTGCCCGAGCGACGCCGCGCTGATCAACTCCGGTCAGTGGATGCTCGAGCCGACCAACCTCGCCGGGCAGAACCCGGACGCCAGCAAGCGGCCGAACATCATCAACAACTCGTGGGGCTCGACGCTGCCGTCGAACGACCCGTTCATGGAGGACATCACCCTGGCCTGGACCGCGTCCGGGATCTTCGGTGCGTTCGCCAACGGCAACAGTGGTGAGGGCGGCTGCAACACCTCCGGTTCGCCGGGCAGCCTGACCAGCAACTACTCGGCCGGTGCCTACGACATCAACAACACCATCGCGTCGTTCTCCGGCCGTGGTGTCGGTCAGAACGGCACGATCAAGCCGAACATCTCGGCCCCGGGCGTCAACGTCCGGTCCAGTCTACCGGGCAACACCTACGGCGCCTTCAACGGTACGTCGATGGCCACACCACACCTCGCGGCTGCGATCGCGCTGCTGTGGTCGGCGTCGCCGTCGCTGAAGGGTGACGTGGCTGCCACCCGTGCCCTGCTGAACACCACCGCGGTCGACGCGCCGAACAGCCAGTGCGGCGGCACCCCGGAGAACAACAATGTGTTCGGCCAGGGCCGGCTGGACGCGCTGGCGCTGCTGAACGCCGCGCCGATCGGTGACACCGGCACCCTGTCCGGCACGGTCACCGCCTCCACCGGTGGCCCGATCGCCGGTGCCAGCGTGACGGTGAAGGCCGCAGGTCAGCCCGACAAGGTTCTGACCACCAGCAGCACCGGTGCGTACTCATCGGTCCTGCCGGCCGGTAGCTACGACCTGACGGTCGAGTCGTTCGGGTACACCACCCAGACGGCGACTGTTGCCATCACCACCGGTCAGACCACCACCAAGGACTTCGCCTTGGTGAGCAAGCCGACGGTCAACGTCGGCGGCACCATCACGGACGGCTCCGGTCACGGCTGGCCGCTGTACGCGAAGGTGAGCGTCGAGGGTCCGGGCGGTGTGTTCGACTACACCACGCCCAGCAACGGCCGCTTCAGCCTGAAGGTGCCCTCGGGTGGTGCGTACTCGCTCAAGGTCGAGTCGCAGTACCCGGGCTACCAGACTGTCAGCCAGCCGATCACGGTCGGCAGCGGCAACCTGACCAAGAACATCGCGGTTCCGGTTCTCGCCGACTCCTGCACCACCGCGCCGGGCTACAAATACGGCTCGGACGGCGTCTACGAGACCTTCGACTCCGGTGCCGCACCGAGCGGCTGGACCGTGGTCGACAACAAGGGCAACGGCCAGGTCTGGAAGTTCGACGACCCGGGTGCCCGGGGCAACCTGACCGGTGCCGGTGGCAAGTTCGCGGTCATCGACAGCGACGACTACGGCAGCGGCGGCGCGCAGGACAGCTCGCTGGTCAGCCCGGTCGTGGACCTGAGCGCGGTCACCGCTCCGGTGATCCGGTTCAACCAGGACCTCAACTGGCTCGGTGGCGAGAAGGCCGATGTCGACCTGTCGATCGACGGCGGCACCACCTGGTCCAACGTCGCGGCCCAGGCCGCGGACCTTCGTGGGGTCAAGGAGATCGCGATCCCGCAGGCGGCCGGCAAGTCCGCCGTACAGGTCCGGTTCCACTACTACGACGCGTCGTTCGAATGGTGGTGGGAGGTCGACAGCGTGCTGATCGGCAGCCAGATCACCTGTGAGCCGACCGGCGGCGGCCTCGTCGTCGGCAACGTCAAGGACGCCAACACGGGCGGTTTCCTGAACGGCGCGGTCGTCACCCGTGACGGCAGCACCGAGTCCGGCACCACCGTGGCGACGCCCGAGGACACCGGTCTGAACGACGGCTTCTACTGGCTGTACTCGTCCGCCGACGGCGACCAGGGCTTCACCGCCAAGGCCGGCAACTACGTCAGCGCGAGCCAGACCGTCAATGTCGAGGCGGACTGGACCACCACCGCCGACTTCACGCTGCAGGCCGGCCGGCTGAGCGTCACGCCGGGCAGTGTCAGCGGCAACCTGAAGCTGCCGACCGGCACGGTGACCAAGTCGTTCACCGTCAAGAACACCGGCGGCGCGAACGTCGACGTCAAGTTCGGCGAGAAGGACGGTGGCTTCGTCCTGCAGAACGCGAACGGCTCCACGACCACCAAGTCGCAGGTACTCAACGGCGTCGGTGCGCCGCTGCAGCGGCTGGCCGTGCAGACCTCGTTCGCGAAGGTGCTGTCGGGCAAGGCGCCCGGTACGCCGGCCGCCGCGAAGCCGCTCGCGGCTCCGTGGACCGACATCGCCGACTACCCCGCGACCGTGATGGACAACCGGGTGGTCAGCCTCGACGGCAAGACCTACTCGATTGCCGGTGGCAACGGTAGTGCGTCGAGCGCGAACAGCTACGTGTACGACCCGGCGTCGCTGGCCTGGACGCCGATCGCCCCGCTGCCGGGTGCTCGCAACGCCATCACCGTCGGCGTCGTGGGTGGCAAGATCATCGCCAGCTCCGGCTGGGGTGACTCCGGTCCGGACGCGGCGACCTGGTCCTACGACCCGGCTGCCAACGCCTGGACCGCGGTGGCGAACAACCCGGCGCCGCGGGCCGCGGCCGGTCAGGCTGTCGCGGACGGCAAGCTGTACGCCGTCGGTGGCTGCACGACGGCGGGCTGCACGCCGATGAGCAACACGGTGGTCCGGTACGACCCGGGCACCAACGCCTGGGAGACGCTGGCGAACTACCCGCAGTCGGTCGCGTTCGCGTCCTGCGGTGCCATCGACGGCAAGGTGTACTGCGCCGGTGGTAACGACGGTGTGAACTCGCTGAAGTCGGCCTACGTCTACGACCCGGGAGCAGACTCCTGGACCGCGGTCGCCGACGCTCCGGCCGACCACTGGGCGGCGTCGTACGCCGTTGCCGGTGGCAAGCTGCTCGTGGTCGGCGGGGTCCAGGCCGGTGCCGTCACCAACGCCGGGTTCTCGTACGACCCGTCGTCGGACAGCTGGACCGCACTGCCGAACGCCAACCTGCCGCGGTACCGCGGTGGCGCGGCCTGCGGCTTCTACAAGGTGGGTGGTTCGTCCGGTGGCTTCACCGCCACGGCGGACAGCGAGGCCCTGCCGGGTCTCGAGGACTGCTCCGAGTCCTCGGCGGACGTGAGCTGGATGTCGCTCGACAAGACCGAGGCCACGCTGGCCCCGGGACAGTCGACGACGGTCAAGGTCACGCTCACCGCGAACGTCGACCAGCCCGGTGTGTACAGCGGGGCGGTCACGATCGGCGAGAACACCCCCTACACGGTCGCACCGGTCGGCGTGACGATGACTGTCACCCCGCCGAGCACGTGGAGCAAGCTGCAGGGCACCGTCACGAGCGTCAGCTCGACCGGCGTCACCGCACCGCTCCCGGGCGCGATCGTCGAGGTGGACTCGTGGGCGCAGTCGTACACCTTCATCACCGACAAGGACGGCAAGTACGCCTACTGGCTGGACCGTCGCAACAACCCGCTCACCTTGATCGCCGCGAAGGACGGCTACAAGCCCCAGACCCGCAGCACCAAACTGGTAGCCGGCTCCCCGGTCACCGAGAACTTCGCCTTGAAGTCCATCAAGTAGTTCGTTGAGTGACGAGCCGGCCCTCACCCCTCGGGGTGGGGGCCGGTTCGCAGTACATCGGCCACGACCAGCCCGTCGGAGAGCGCGGCAGGATCGTGGGTCCGGATGTAGTCGACGCCTTGGGCGGCCGCATGCAACTCCGCCGCCAGGGTCGCCGGTCCGATGTCCGCGACTCTGGTGCCGGTGATCGCGCGCAGGAACGACTTCCGTGACGGCGAGACGAGCACCGGCAACTCGTACCGGGCCTTCAGTCTCGCGATCTCACGCAGCACGATCAGGGACGGTTCCGGCGTACTCCCGAGGAAGTAGCCCAGGCCGGGGTCGAGGATCAGGCGGTCGCGGGTGATACCTGCCTTCTCGAGTGCCTCGATCCGCTCGTCGAAAAAGTCCTCGATGCGGGACCAGATCCCCTGCGCGTCTGTCCGCACCTTCGTCGCCGGTCCACGCCGCTGCACCGAGTGCATCACCACCAGCTGACAGTCGAGCGCCGCCAATTCGTCGTACCGGCGTGGATCCGGGAAGCCCTGGATGTCGTTCAGGTACGACGCTCCGCGCGCGGCCGCGTACCGATGCGTCTCCGGGTGATAGGAGTCCACACCCCAGAGGATCTCGTGCAACCCGTCGATCACCCGGGCCAGCCGTTCGATCTCCTCCCCCGGCGACACCTTCTCCGCTTCCGGATGACTCGACGCCGGCCCGAGCTCCACCAGGTCGGCGCCCGCGTCGACCAACTCGTGCGCGTGCGCGATCGCGTCACCGGCAGCCAGGTATCTGCCCCCGTCCGAGAACGAATCCCTGGTGATATTGACGATTCCCACCAACCGCGGACGGTTCATGCCGGGCCTCCCGGGTAGATCCAGAAGCCCAGGCGCACGGCACACGTCATCCAGACGAGACCGCTCCCCGGTGGTAACCCACCTCACGCGCCAGTCACGGTCCAGTCCGCACCTTATCCCTGGGCAGGGGCGGGGACAGGTGCATGTTTGGGGTGTGGATTGGAACTTTGCCTCACCGCTTGCTGGCCGAGTTGGGCCGGATGCAACAGCTCCCACAGCGGCGAAGGCGACGCTCCGGTTCCCCAGATGCCTTAAGTGGTGGGGAGGAGGTGGAAACCTACGCCTCGGACGGCGTGGATGGTGACGGTGGCGCCCAGGTTGGAGAGTTTTTGGCGGAGGCGTTTGACGACCGAGTGGATGTGGGAGCCGTGGCCGAGGTGCTCGTTGCCCCAGACGGCGTGGTGCAGACGCTGGTAGGTCCAGACGCGGCCGGGCTCTTCCACCAGGCAGTGCAGGAAGTCGTGTTCGAGCCGGGTCAGTGATACTTCGCGGTCCTTCCAGCGGACCACCCGGCGATCGACGTCCAGGTACAGCTCCACCGCCGGTTCGGGCACAGCCTTGATCTGAGCAGGCTGCTCACTAGTAGGCAGCACGGCCGGCGCCAAGACAGCCGGGCTGATCGCCGGCGCCACTCCGGTGAGCTCAAGGAACGCGCGGGCCTGATCGGCACTCGACACCAGCAGGAGTGCCTCGGCACCACCCAGCAGCCGCGCCAAGTGGACGCGTTCGGCCGTGGACGTGGCCACGCCGATGACCAATGACGAATCCGACGACCTCTCCATGGCGAGCCCCTCCCAATCCGACGCCCGAGCCAGCCATAAGTACGGTTTACGGCGCGAACTAAGTCAAGGGATTCCCCGCACCCCGGGCTGGCACATATGCGACCTGTCCGAGAACGGACAAGGGCCGACCGGGCCCGGGGCGGCGGGCGCGGCCGGCGGTCTCGAAAGGATCAGCCGACGGACTTCACCGCGGTGATCAAGGTGCCGTCACCGGTGTCGCCGGAAAGCTCCCAGAAGAAGGCGCCACCGAGTCCCTGATCGTTCGCGTACGACATCTTCCCGCGGATCGTGTCGGGCGTGTCATACCCCCACCACTCCCCGTTGCAGAACGCGTACGCCGTACCTCCGACCGTTCCGGTGGACGGGCAACGGGTCGAGATCAGCTTGTAGTCCTCGATCCCGGCCTCGTATTTCCCCGGCGCCGCACCGGTCGCGGTCCCACCCGGCGCGGACTGCGTGACACCGGTCCAGCCCCGGCCGTAGAACCCGACCCCGAGCAGCAGCTTGGAGGCGGGCACGCCCTTAGACTTCAGCTTCTGGATCGCCGCATCGCTGTAGAACCCGGGCGTAGGGATTCCGGCGTACGACGTCAACGGCGAGTGCGGCGCGGTCGGGCCCTGGGCGCTGAACGCACCGAAGTAGTCGTACGTCATCGGCATCAGCCAGTCGAGCTTCCCGGCTGCCGACGCGTAGTCGGTCGCGTCGATCTTGCCGCCGTCCGTGCCGTCGGCCGTGATCGCCGCCGTCACCAGCGCGGACGAGCCGAACTTGTCCCGCAGCGCGGTGATCACGTTGTTGAACGCGCCCGGTCCGGAGGTGTCGCAGCTCAGGCCGCAGGCGTTCGGGTACTCCCAGTCGATGTCGATGCCGTCGAACACATCGGCCCAGCGCGGGTCCTTGACCAGGCTGTAGCAGGAGTCGGCGAACGCACCGGGATTCTTCGCGGCCTCGGTGAACCCGCTCGACCAGGTCCAGCCGCCGAACGACCAGACCACCTTGAGGTTCGGGAACTCCTGCTTCAGCTTGCGGAGCTGGTTGAAGTTCCCGCGCAGTGCACCGGTGTCCCAGGTGTCGGCTACGCCGTCGACCGACGAGGCCGCGTCGTAGAACTTGTCGTACGCCGCGTACGAGTCACCGATCGCGCACCGGCCACCGGTGGTGTTGCCGAACGCGTAGACGATCGTGGTCAGCTTCGAGGCCGATCCACTCGTCTTGATGTTCTTCACGTGGTAGTTGCGGTCGTAGACACCCCACTCGGTGAAGTAGCCGACCACCTGTTTGCCGGCCTCGACGGTGTGAGTGGAGGTTGGTTGAGCAGCGGTAGCTGCGGGCGCCAGACCGGCACCTAGAAGAGCCGTCGCGGCTGCCACGACGAGAAAACGGAAACGCATGAGTGCCTCCTTGGGGGCGGAAGAGGAACTGTCCGCACCCTACCGAGCACATCCAGTTAAATAAAGAAGTTAACCGAATAAAAATGTGCTCGTGATCATCACGACGCTCCTCGGATAGGTGTGCGGAGGCGGCGCAGGGCGGAGTACTCTCCTCGCGCACGGTCACTCTTGACCGCACCCGACGGAGGAACAGTGCGCGGTCTCATCCGGCGGCCACTTGTCATCTGGCTGCTCGCAGCCCTCGCGGTACCCGTACTGCTGACGGCTGTGCTCATTCCGGCCAGAGCAGGCACCACCGAGGACGAACTACGCGACCGGACGCTGACCGCATTGCAGGCCCGTGGCATCGAGGCCGGGTCGATCGATTTCGACGGCCGGGACGCGAAGATCGTCGTACCAGCAGGCGTTGACGCCGGGCTCGTACGCGAAGTGGTGTCGGGCGTCGACGGTGTGCGGTCGGTCCAGGTCGAAAGCGGGTCGACGCCGACTCCCTCGGCCAATCCACCGGCTGAAACCGCGGGTACGCCGTTCGAGGTCGGCCGGACCGACCAGGCGATCCGGGTCCAAGGCGCGGTCAAGGACCAGGCGGTCAAGGAAGCGATCGCTGCCGAGGTGGCCAAGGTGATCGGCGAAGGCCGTGAGTACGACGACCGTACGACGATCGACGCCGCGACCGGGATGCCCGAGGCGACGACGATCGCCGGTTTGCTGCCGGCACTCGCGGCCGGCAGCGGCGACGCCTCGATCCGGTACGACGGCAACACGGTGACGCTCTCCGGTGAGGTGCCGGACCAGGCGACCAAGGCGACCGTGGCGCGCGCGGTGGCGAAGGCGGTCCCGGGCGCGGTGATCGCGAACGAGCTGGTCACTCCCCCGCCGCCGACGTCGCCGATCAGCGAGGCGTGCCGGACGATCAAGGCACGGATGACCGCGTTCACCCGGCAGGACAAGATCATCTTCCTGTCCGGCACCTCGATCGTGAACAACGCCTCGAAGCCGTCGGTGGTCAAGGCCGCCGCGTTGCTGAAGACGTGTACGACGGCGTTCGTCGAGGTGGCCGGTCACACCGACAACCTCGGCTCGCCGGCGAGCAGCCTGCCGTTGTCGCAGCGCCGCGCCGACGAGATCAAGGCCGAGCTGGTCCGGCTCGGTGTGGCCGCGAACCGCATCCACGCGAACGGTTACGGGCAGGCCTTCCCGATCGCGCCCAACTCCACCGCCGACGGCCGGATCGCCAACCGCCGTGCCGAGATCCGAGTACTGCAGGGGAACTGAATGAGCTGGCTGATCGCGCAACTGTGGATCCTGCTACTGGTCGCGTTCGTGCTCGGCAGCGCGGCCGCCTGGCTGCTGCACCGGCTGGTTCGCAAGCCCGCGAGAGGAACCCGCTGATGAGCTGGCTGCTACGACACAACTGGCTGTGGTCGCTCCTCGCCTTCGTCCTCGGCGCCGTCATCACCTGGCTCCTCCTCGACCGCCGCCACCACCCGGCGCCACTCGCCGACCAACCGGCAGAAGAAGAAGTAGCCGAGGAGAAAGAAGAAGTCCTGGTCGGCGCGAGAGTCGCCGAGGTCCAGGAAACCGGAGCGGCGGACACCCGAGAGACCCGACCAGCAATCGCCCAGGAGGCCCGCGCAGCGGAGGTCCGGGAGGAACCGCGGCCGGTGTTCTCGCAGTTGATGGAGCCGGAGCCGACGCTGTTCGATGACGTCGAGAACACATCAAACGCGACACAGCCGCAGATGCGATCCGTTGCGCCGCCCGGACGCTACGGTGAGGGCTCGGCCGAAGCGGTCCCGCACCAGGGACCGCCGGACGGGTTCACCATCAAGGGCAACGCCCAGTCGATGTTGTTCCACACCCCTGACTCCCCGTACTACGGCCGGACCAAACCCGAGGTCTGGTTCCGCACCGAGGCCGACGCAGAACGCGCCGGCTTCACCAAGTACACCCGCCGCCCCCGCAAGTCCGCGAACCCCTCGCAGGACTGACCCGGCGGTCGGCGGACCGGTCCGCAATAGGGGGATCAGGCCCCTATTTGCTTGTACTGGCAAAGGACCGTCAGACTGTGCGGAACGCCTTGCGGGACCGTCCGGCCGATGGCGTCACCACATCACCGGTCTCAACCGGAACTTCGCGCTGTCGCCTTTTACCGGCCCGCTAACGGGGTACGGGAACCAGTGCGGATCCGGGTGAGTCCCACACACCGTCGCCACGTCGTGGCGGCAAGCTGTAATACCGCTAGGTTTGGAGACACCCGATGGAGGTGAGCGTGACCGACATGCTGCCGGAGCAGCACCACGGACTGACGAAGAGTGACCCGCTGTGGTTCAAGCGGGCCGTCTTCTACGAGGTCCTCGTGCGGTCCTTCAAGGACTCGAACGCCGATGGCATCGGCGACCTGCAGGGCCTGACCGAGAAGCTCGACTATCTCGAGTGGCTCGGCGTGGACTGCCTCTGGTTACCGCCGTTCCAGCCCTCACCACTGCGTGACGGCGGGTACGACATCTCCGACTACACCGGCGTGATGCCGGAGGTCGGCACGATCTCCGACTTCGCCGCGCTGATGGAGGCCGCGCACGCGCGCGGGATCCGGATCATCGTCGACTTCGTGATGAACCACACCTCCGACCAGCACCCCTGGTTCCAGGCCTCCCGCGAAGACCCCGAGGGCCCGTACGGCGACTTCTACGTGTGGTCGGACACCGACGACAAGTACCAGGACGCCCGGATCATCTTCGTCGACACCGAGACCTCGAACTGGACCTGGGACCCGGTTCGCGGTCAGTACTTCTGGCACCGGTTCTACGCCAACCAGCCGGACCTGAACTTCGAGAACCCGGCCGTCGGCGACGCGATGATCGAGGCGCTGAAGTTCTGGCTCGACCTCGGCGTGGACGGTTTCCGGCTGGACGCCGTGCCGTACCTGTTCGAGTCCGAGGGCTCGAACTGCGAGAACCTCCCCCGGACGCACGAGTTCCTGAAGCGGATCCGCAAGGAGGTCGACGCCAACTACGCCGACCGCGTCATGCTCTGCGAGGCGAACCAGTGGCCGGCCGACGTGGTCGAGTACTTCGGTGACCGCAGCTCGGGTGGTGACGAGTGCCAGATGGCGTTCCACTTCCCGGTGATGCCGCGCATCTTCATGGGCGTACGGCGTGAGTCCCGCTTCCCGATCTCGGAGATCCTGGCGCAGACCCCGGAGATCCCGGACACCTGCCAGTGGGGCATCTTCCTGCGCAACCACGACGAGCTCACCCTCGAGATGGTCAGCGACGAGGACCGCGACTACATGTGGGGCGAGTACGCCCAGGACCCGCGGATGAAGGCGAACATCGGCATCCGCCGCCGGCTGGCACCGCTGCTGGACAACGACGTGAACAAGATGGAGTTGTTCACCGCGCTGCTGCTCAGCCTGCCCGGCTCCCCGATCCTGTACTACGGCGACGAGATCGGCATGGGCGACAACATCTGGCTCGGTGACCGCGACGGCGTCCGTACGCCGATGCAGTGGTCCCCGGACCGCAACGCGTCGTTCTCCACCGCGACACCGGGCAAGCTCAGCCTGCCGGTGATCATGGACCCGGTCTACGGCTACCAGGCGGTGAACGTCGAGGCCGAGATGGAGAACGCCTCCTCGTTGCTGCACTGGACCCGGCGGATGATCCAGACCCGTAAGCAGCACCCCTGTTTCGGTATGGGTACCTTCACGGACCTGGGGGGTTCCAACCCGAGCGTGCTGTCGTACATCCGTCAGTTCGGTGACGATGTCGTGCTCTGCGTGAACAACCTGTCCCGGTTCCCGCAGCCGATCGAGCTGGATCTTCGGCAGTGGCAGGGCGTCGACCCGGTCGAGTTGCTCGGTGGTGTGCACTTCCCGACCATCGGTGAATTGCCCTACCTTTTGACGCTCGGCGCCCACGGTTTCTACTGGTTCCGGCTGCCGGTGCCGGCTGACCATGAGGAGAGCATGTAGTGAATTCCCATCTGGACCAGGTCCAGTCCTTCTGTGCGAGCCAGCGGTGGTTCGGTGAGAAGGGACACGACGTCGTTGTCGACGCGATGGCCACCTCGGTGTGGCTGTCCGGCGAGGACGTCTGGCCCGCGGTCCGGATCGGGTTCGTCTACTGTTCGGGCCCGCCCGGGGTGGATATCCCGATCCGGGTGTACCAGCTGCCGCTCAGCTACCACCGCGCCCCGGTCGAGAACCTCGGCCACGCGCTGATCGGTGAGTGGGTGGAGCCGGATCTCGACGACACCGAGGTCTGGGTGTACGACGCCTTGCACGACAAGGAGGCGACGCCGTACTGGCTGGACGGGCTGACCCAGGGCCGGCACCTGGACGGGCTGGAGTTCCACCCCGTCCACTCGCCGGACCGGACCATCGTCGTACCGGAGGACGCGCAGTCGCTCGTCCTCACCGTCGAGCAGAGCAACACGTCGCTGGTGTTCGGCGACGTGGCGCTGCTGAAGGTGTTCCGCCGGCTCGAGCCCGGGAGCAATCCAGGGGTCGAGATCGAGTCGGCGCTCACCGAGGCCGGGTCCGAGCTGGTCCCGGAGGTGCTCGGTTCGGCGCGCGGCAGCTGGCCGCGGGCCGGCGGCGGCACCGACAACGGTGAGCTCGCGATGATGACGGCGTTCCAGAAGAACGCCACCGACGGCTGGACGTTCGCAAGCTCCTCGGTGCGGGATCTGTACGCCGAGGCGGACCTGCACGCCGAGGAGGTCGGCGGTGACTTCGCCGCCGAGTCGCACCGGCTCGGCGCGAGCACCGCGCAGGTCCACTCCGAGCTGGCGAAGGCACTGGGCACGGACATCTGGGAGCCGGCGAAGCTGGTCGAGCACGCCAACGCGATGCGGCGCCGGCTCGACACCGCTTCTGCTGCGATTCCCGAGCTCGCGCCGTACGCCGATGGACTGGCGCGCGCGTTCGACGCGTTGGCGACGTACGGACAGCCGGTCACGGTGCAGCGGATCCACGGTGACTTCCACCTGGGCCAGGTGTTGCGGACCATCGACGGCTGGAAGCTGATCGACTTCGAGGGTGAGCCGGCCAAGTCGCTGATCGAGCGGCGCGCGCTGGACACCCCGATCAAGGACATCGCCGGCATGCTGCGCTCGTTCGACTACGCGGCCCGATCGCTGCTCGAGGACCACCAGGGCGACCAGCAGATCGCCTACCGGGCGGCCGAGTGGGCGAACCGGAACCAGCAGGCCTTCTGCGACGGGTACGCCGAGGTCGCCGGCACCGATCCTCGCGAGCAGAGCGTGCTGCTGAGCGCGTTCCTGGCCGACAAGGTCATCTACGAAACCCTTTACGAGGCCCGCAACCGCCCTAGCTGGCTCCGCATCCCCCTCGCCGCAGCAGCCCAACTGGCCGAGCCGCTGTAGTCACCCGACTGCGTGATGCGCTGACTGATCTCGCGTTCGGCGGGTACGGGGTGCAGTGAATAGACAGTGGATCGGGCAGGATGGGGTTTATGGGATCGAGCGAGCAGCCTGAAGCATTCGTGCAGCCGGTGGCAGCGGTGGAAGAGCCTGTGGTGACAGCGGTTCCGGTCGATCGGACCACGCTGGAACGGGTGGTCGGCGGGACCTTCCACGATCCCCATCAGGTGCTCGGTCCGCATCTCGGCGAGCACGGCGTCACGGTGCGCGCACTGCGGCCGTTCGCCCAGTCCGTCACGGTGCTGTACGAAGACCAGCGGCTCGAGCTCCGGCACGAGTTCGAAGGGGTATGGGTCGGCGTCCTCGACATCGACAAGGTGCCGGACTACCGCCTCGAGGTCACCTACACCGACGGTCCCGCGGTCGAGCTCGACGACCCGTACCGCTACCTGCCGTCGCTCGGCGAGGTCGACCTGCACCTGATCGGCGAAGGCCGCCACGAACAGCTGTGGACCGTGCTCGGCGCGCACGTCCGGCGCTACGACGGCCTGGGCGGAACGATCACGGGTACGTCGTTCGCCGTCTGGGCACCCAACGCCCAAGGGATCCGGCTGACCGCGGACTTCAACTTCTGGGACGGCCGTGCGCATCCGCTGCGCTCGCTGGGTTCGTCCGGTGTCTGGGAGCTGTTCGTCCCCGGCGTCGGCCCGGGGACCCGGTACAAGTTCGACATCTGCGGGCGGGACGGGGTCTGGCGGCAGAAGGCCGACCCGATGGCCAACCTGGCCGAGACTCCCCCGGCGAACGCTTCCGTCGTCCATGAATCGTCGTACGAATGGGCTGACGCGGCCTGGCTGGACCGGCGGGCCGTGGCTGAGGCCTATGCCGAGCCGATGAGTGTGTACGAGGTGCACCTCGGGTCGTGGCGCAAGGACAAGTCCTACCGTGAGCTGGCCGACGAACTCGTTGCCTACGTCAACGACATGGGGTTCACCCACGTCGAGCTGATGCCGGTGATGGAGCACCCGTTCGGCGGCTCGTGGGGTTACCAGGTCACGTCGTACTTCGCGCCGACGTCGCGCTTCGGTGACCCGGACGACTTCCGGTTCCTGGTCGACCGGCTGCACCAGTCGGGTATCGGCGTGATCGTCGACTGGGTCCCGGCCCACTTCCCGAAGGACGCGTGGGCGCTGGCCCGCTTCGACGGGACCCCGCTGTACGAACACCCGGATCCGCGCCGCGGCGAGCAGCCCGACTGGGGCACGCTGGTGTTCGACTTCGGCCGTCCGCAGGTCCGGAACTTCCTGGTCGCGAACGCGCTGTACTGGGCCGAGGAGTTCCACATCGACGGCCTGCGGGTCGACGCGGTCGCCTCGATGCTCTACCTGGACTACTCGCGCCAGGACGGCCAGTGGGTGCCGAATCAGTACGGCGGCCGCGAGAACCTCGAGGCCGTGTCGTTCCTGCAGGAGATGAACGCGACGCTCTACAAGCGGGTCCCCGGTGTCATCACCGTGGCCGAGGAGTCGACCTCGTGGCCGGGTGTCACCCGGGCGACGCATCTCGGCGGGCTCGGCTTCGGCTTCAAGTGGAACATGGGCTGGATGAACGACTCGCTCCGCTATCTGGAGCACGAGCCGGTCCACCGGCAGTACCACCACCACGAGCTGACGTTCTCGATGATGTACGCGTACTCGGAGAACTTCGTCCTCCCGCTGTCCCACGACGAGGTTGTGCACGGCAAGGGTTCGCTGCTGCGCAAGATGCCGGGCGACCGGTGGCAGCAGCTGGCGAACCTGCGCGCGTACCTGGCGATGATGTGGGCGCACCCGGGCAAGCAGCTGCTGTTCATGGGCTGCGAGTTCGGCCAGGAGTCGGAGTGGTCCGAGAAGGGCGAGCTCGACTGGTGGCTGCTCGACCACACCGACCACCGCGGTCTGCAGCAGCTGGTCCGCGACCTGAACGGCGTCTACAAGGACACCCCGGCGCTGTGGCGGACCGACCACGCGGCGGAGAAGTTCACCTGGATCGACGCGAACGACGCCAGCAACAACATCTTCTCGTTCATCCGGTACGGCGACGACGGCGAACCGACCGTGGCCTGCGTGGCGAACTTCTCCGCGGTCCCGCACCACGGCTACCGCCTCGGCCTCCCGTACGGCGGCCGCTGGGAGGAGGCCGTGAACACCGACGCCCACACGTACGGCGGATCCGGGGTCGGCAACTACGGTGCGGTCGAGGCCGACGGACCGGAGTGGCACGGTATGGCGACGAGCGCGGAGCTGTCCGTACCACCCCTGGCGACGGTGTACCTGCGCTTCACCGGGTAGCGTTCGCCGGGTGACCGCCGTACCTCCACTGACCGATGGTGAACTGACCCTGCAGCTGACGCGGGACGATTCCGAGGCGGTGGTCTTCGACGTCTCGAACGGCTCGCCAGTCGGTACCGTCGAGGTGCGCCGGACCACACCGGGGGTAGGCCTGGTCGTTTGGGAACTCGACGGCGGGCCGGAGATCGCCCAGCGAGCCGTCCGGTTGGTGGCCGAGCATGCGTTCGGTGAGCTCGGGCTGGAGCGGTTGCAGGTTGAGGTCGACCCGGAGCTGCATGCCTCCGCCCGGGTCGCGATCCGGTCGGGGTTCCGGCGCGAGGGCGTGCTGCGTGGCGCGGCCCTGGTCGACGGCGAGCGCCGGGACGTCGCGGTGTACGGGATGCGAGTCGACGACCCGCGCCCCGAGTCGTTGCACGGCTGGACCGCGCTGATGGACTCCACGCTGCCCAAGAAGCGAGTGATCGCCCACGTGGTCGTGCGGGACACCGCTGGTCGCGTGCTGCTGTGTCAGGTCAGCTACAAGAAGGACCTGGAGCTGCCGGGCGGCGTGGTCGAGCCGGACGAGGACCCGGCCACCGGTGCATCCCGGGAGATGCAGGAGGAGCTCGGGGTAGCGCTACCGCTGCTCGGCGTACTCGCGATCGACTGGCTCCCGCGCTGGCAGGGCTGGGGCGACGCGGTCGAGATCCTGTACGACGGGGGCGTCCACGAGCCGTCGTTGATCGACAAGCTGCAGCCGGACGGGTTCGAGATCCGCGGGCTCTCCTGGCACTCCCCCGACGAGCTGGCCGGCCTGGTCTCGCCACTGAACGTCCGCCGGCTCCCGGCGATCCTGGCGGCGCCGTCGCAGCTGCACAACCTGAGCAACGGCTCGCCGATCACCTCGTGAGCTGGGCGACGCACCAGGCGTAGTGGCCGTCTTGCGCGTCCGCGTCGTAGACGGTCGCGGTGGTGATCGCGTAGGCGTGGCGGTAGCGGCGCATGCGGTCCCGGTCGTGGCCCAGCTGCTCGAAGCGGTCCAGGAGCAGGTTGTCGAGGCGCTGGGCGTCCGGACCGTACATGTCGAAGAAGCCCGCGGCCAGTGAGGCCTCGAAGGTGTTGTCGCCGGCTGTGGTGAGAAAGCCCCAGTCCAGCAGCGCTGCGGTCCGGGAGCCGTCCATGAGCAGGTTGGGCGGGCAGATGTCGCCGTGGACCACGCACAGGCGGTCTGGCTGGAGTTGCTCGAGCTCCGTCGTGAGCTGCTCGAGCCGGTCGTCGAAGTCCGGCACATCTCGCGCCAGATGCTGGTGCGAGGCCTCTGCCCGGCGTCGCACCAGAGCCGCCAGACTCCTGCCCCAGGAGTCCTGCCAGAACGGCTGGTTGAGGACCGGGAGTGCTTTGCTCGCGGGACCGGCGGTCGTCTTCCCCAGTGCCTCGACGATCGCCACGAAGGCGTCGAGCGCCTCGTCCTCGGGGACGTTCGTTTCGCTCAGTGGTGTGCCGGTGAGCTTGTCCTCGACGCTGACGGCCAGGCCTTGGTCGTCCGCGCTGATCGTGCGGATTCTCGGCGTACGGAAGGGAAGTTCTGGGAGCTCGTCGAGGAAGGCCTGGAGTGGGCGGACGTCGTCCGGGCGGCGGTCGAACCAGGTCTTGCGGACGGTCCCGTCGCCCAGGTCGTAGACCGCGCCTTCCATGCCTTGGCCGATGAGCTCCACCGGCGCACCCTACTCAGCGGACCAGGCGGATGCACAACGGATATCGGTACTCGTTGTGAAGCACACCGATTCCTTTTCGCGGGACGGCCGGTCTTTACCGGTGAAGACCCCGACGAGAAGGGACGGCAACGATGGCAAGCACGGAGTCCGAGGCAGTCAGGCAGCACTGGGCGAGGGCTCGGGCAGGTGGCGGGCCGATGGATCAGGAGCTGGCCGATCACCGCTGGGCCGAGCTGACCACCGAGCCGCCGGACGTGGACTATCTGTCGGTCGACGACCGGCCCGCCCTGTGGATCATTCCGCACGGCGCGGTCGAGGACCGGGTGCTGTTGTGCATGCACGGGGGCGGGTTCGTCGGCGGGTCCCGGTACTCACATCGCAAGCTGTTCGGACACCTCGCCCGGGCCGTCGGCGTACGGGCGTTGCTGTTCGACTACCGCCTGGTGCCCGAGCACCTCCACCCGGCGCAGGTCGATGACGCAACCGCGACGTACCGCTGGCTGCTCGACCAGGGCATCGAGCCGTCGCACATCGCGTTCACCGGCGACTCGGTCGGCGGCGCGCTGGCGATCACGACGCAGTTGCGCGCACGCTCACTCGGGCTGCCGCTCCCGGCCGCCGCGATGCCGTTCTCCCCCGCGGTCGACCTCGAGGCGACGGGAGCGTCGTACGACGCCAATCGGGACAGCGACGAGTTCTTCCACCGGGAGTTGGTCCTCGGACTCGTCGGGATGCACCTCGGTGCTGATGGCTCACCGCGTGATCCGTTCGCGAATCCGCTGTACGGCGATCTGACCGGGCTCGGACCCATCTACATCCAGGTCGGCGGGGACGAAGTACTGCTGGACGACGCGCACCTGCTCGCGGCGGCCGCGGAGAAGGCTGGGGTCGAGGCGAAGGTCGATGTGTTCGCCGAGATGCAGCACACCTTCCAGATGGCCGCGGGTCGCGCGCCGGAGGCCGATGATGCGATCCGGCGGATGGCAGGCTGGGTACGCCCGCTGCTCGGGTTGTCGTGACTAGACAGGTTGTCGTGACCAGACAGGGAGCTGCCTTGACGAGCGAGGCCGAGTTCGCGCAGGTGACGGAGCCGTTCCGGAAGGAGCTGCTCGCGCACTGCTACCGCATGCTCGCTTCGGTGCACGAGGCCGAGGACGTGGTGCAGGAGACGTATCTGCGGGCCTGGCGTTCGTACGACGCCTTCGAGGGCCGGTCGTCCGTCCGGGTTTGGCTCTACCGGATCGCGACCAACGCCTGCCTGACGGCACTCGAGCAGCGTGGCCGGCGGGCGCTCCCGTCCGGACTGGGTGCGCCGGCCAGCGATCTCAGTCCTGGTACGGCGCCTGCCGGTGTGGAGTTTGTGGAGCCGATCGCGGAGTCGCTGATCAGTGACCCGGCGAGCATCGTGACCACTCGGGAGAGTCTGCGGCTGGCGTTGATCGCTGCGCTGCAATACCTTCCGGCGAAGCAACGCGCCGTACTGATTCTGCGGGAGGTGCTCGCGTTCCCTGCGGCCGAGGTGGCGACCATGCTCGATACGTCGGTCGCGGCGGTGAAGAGCACGCTGCAACGGGCTCGGGCCCGGCTCGACTCGGTGACTCCGGCAGCTGGTGAGGTCTCCGAACCCACCTCTGCCGAAGCCCAGGCTCTGCTGGCCGACTACATCACCGGCTTCGAGAACTCCGATACCGCTGCCCTCGAACGCGCGCTCCGCGCCGACGCCGCGATCGAGATGGTCGGCACATCCACCTGGTTCAACGGCCGGGTGATGTGCATGCGGCTGCTCGCCGACGCGGTCGGCGCACCTGGCTATTGGCGGATGATCCCGTTCATCGCCAACGGCCAGCCGGCGGTCGCCACCTACGGCAATTCGGGTGACGGTTACGCGCCGTACGGCGTTGCCGTCCTGACTCCGACTCCCACGGGGTTGACCCATATCCACGTCTTCAGCGACCCCAGCCTGGTCACGCTCTTCGGGTTTCCGCCGTCGGTGTGAACAGGTCCGCGGTGCGATCGGCCGACGCCTGCGCCCAGCGCGTCGTGCTCATCAACCCCAGTACGACGATGCCGATGCCCAGGCCGAGCACGGGCCACCAGAGCGTGTGTTCGGCGTGGGTGAACGCCTGCGGATCCGCGGCCGTCGACCCGATGATCGCGCCGGCGATGGCGACGCCGAGCGTGGTCCCGGTCTGGCGGCCGGACGACGCCACCGAGCCGGCCAGGCCGGCCATGGAGAGCGGCATCCCGGAGACGGCCGTGTTCGTGATCGGTGGGTTGACCATGCCGAGGAAGAGCCCGAAGAACACGTAGATCGCGAGTACGACCGGGAGCGGCGTGGTCGGCGTCAGCATTTGCGATCCGAACGCACCGAGCGCCAGCGCCGAGCCGGCAATCACGAGCGGGAGCCGAGGTCCGCGCGTACCGACCATCCGTCCGGCTCTCGGCGCGGTCACCATGATCACCGCGCCCACTGGAAGGAGGCAGAGCCCAGCCTCGAGCGCCGACAGGCCACGGATGTTCTGCAGGTACTGCGTGGTGACGAAGAGGAACGCGCCGAACCCGCAGAGCGCGAACAGCGCCATCAGGATCGCGGAGCTGAACGGCACACTCCGGAACAGCCGCAACTCGAGCATCGGATCCACTCTCCTCAGCTCGTAGACCAGGAGTGCCGAGGCCGCGAGTACGGCGACTCCTAGCGCTGCGAGGATCACCGGTGCGGTCCAGCCCTGCTTCTCCGACTCGATGATCGCGTAGACGACTGAGCCCAGCATCAGGATCACGAGCACCTGACCGACCGGGTCGAAGCGCCGGGCTCGGTCGGCGCGCGACTCGGGTACGAAGAGCGCCGTACAGATGATCGCGACAACGACCACCGGCACGTTGACCCAGAAGATCGCGCGCCATCCGACGCCGTCGACAAGCGCACCGCCAAGGATCGGGCCCAACGCCAGGGCCAATCCGGACATCGACCCGAAGACGCCGATGGCCCGCGCCCGCTCAGCCCGATCCGGGAACGTGGTCGCGACGATCGCCATCGCGACGGGGTTGAGCATCGTGCCGCCGATCGCCTGCAGCGCCCGCGCCGCGATCAACCAGCCGGGCGTCGGCGCCAGACTGCACAGCAGCGAACCCAGACCGAACGCGGCGAGCCCGATCTGGAACACCCGCCGTCGCCCGACCCGATCAGCCGTCGAACCAGCCAGGAGCAGCAGGCTCGCGAGCACGAGGGTGTAGGCGTCCACCGTCCACTGCAACTGGGCGACCGAGGCGCCGAGATCCGCCCGGATCGACGGCAACGCGACCGTGACGATGGAGATGTCCATCACCACGACGACGATGCTCGCGCAACAGATCGCGAGTACGCCGAGCCGGTGGCGCCGGCTGAGCTCGGTCGGGTGATTGCGCTGTACCGCTGGAGCACTCATACCGACGACGCTAGAATTTAGAGCGTGCTCGAAGTCAAACAGCCGATCGGAGCCGCCGGGCTGACCATCGCCGACGCCGCGAAGCGGACCGGTGTCAGCGTGCACACCCTGCGGTACTACGAACGCGCCGGCCTGGTCGTCACCACGGTCGACCGCACCGCCAGCGGCCGCCGCCGCTACCACCAGCTGGACCTCGACTGGATCAAGGTCTGCACCCGCCTACGAGCCACCGGCATGCCGATCCGAACCATCCGCCGGTACGCCGAACTCGTCAAAGCCGGCCGCGGCAACGAGAAACACCGCCTCGACCTGCTCGAATCCCACCGAGCCGAGGTCCTCGCCAAACTGGCCGAACTCCAAGAAAACCTCGAACTGATAGACCACAAAATAGACGTCTATCGAGGCCGCCTGGAAGCCGGCGACGCCGACCACCTCTGGGCCCCCCGCCCCGACTGAGCCGACGCCGCTGAGCTAGCGGGTCTTGGGGTGGTTGGCGTTGTAGCGGGCTTTTTTCTGGCGGTTGCCGCAGGTGTTCATGTCGCACCATTTGCGGGTGCGGCTTTGGCTGGTGTCGAAGAAGGCGGCCTGGCAGGTCGGTGATGCGCACAAGGCCAGCTTTCCGTCGCGTTCGCCGGCGATGATGCTGATCGCGTCGGCAGCGATCACGCTGAGGGCGTCTTCCACGGACGATGCCGAGCCAAGTTGCCATCGCCGCTTGCCCTCGCGAGTCAGGACAGCCGCGGCCCGGCCCTGAGCGCTGCGGTCGTTGATGACTTGGACCGCGGCCGCGGGGAGAGCGTCCTGGATCGCGGCTGCGGTCGCGGCGGCGTGAATCGACTCCCTCAGTTCTCGAGCGAGTGCGAGCTGGGTGATGGTGCAGGACGCCACGGTGAGACCGCTCACTGCCAGCCAGTCGACGAGTCGCTGCGGCGTAGGAATGCGCTCCACAGGCGTGCCACGGCGCTCCGACAGAGTCCCCGTGAAGCTGGTCGCCAGCACGGTACCGAGGCGGAAGTCAGGGAACTCAGCAGGCATGGAACCACCTTAGCCGGTTGCACACCGCCACAAGGGCCTGATAGAACCGTCTTAGACGGTTCATAACAACTCGTAGCCGATTCCACGATGGCCAAGGAGGTCTCATGCCCCGTCCGACCAGCGACGTACAAGCATTTGAAGCCCACGCGACCGACGCCGACCTCGACGAGCTGCGCGCGCGACTGGCCGCGGCGCGGCTCCCGGAGGTCGAGACGGTCTACCGCGCCGCGCCCGACCCGCGCCGATGGGACCAGGGCGTTCCGCTCGCCGACCTCGTCGATGTCGTGAACTACTGGCGCACCGGGTACGACTGGCGGCCGTTCGAAGCGCGCCTCAACCAGCTCGGCCAGTTCCGCACGACCATTGATGGTCTGGGCATCCACTTCCTGCACCGCCGATCCGCGCGGGCAGACGCCACTCCCCTGATCCTGACGCACGGCTGGCCGGGCAGCGTTGCCGAGTTCGTCGATGTGATCGACGAGCTGGCAGATCCTCGAGACGCCAACACGCCGGCGTTCCACGTCGTGGCCCCGTCGCTCCCAGGCTTCGGGTACAGCGACAAACCGGCAACGACCGGTTGGGGGACCGAAAAGATCGCGGCCGCCTGGGTGGAACTGATGGGAAGGCTCGGATACAGCAAGTTCGTGGCCCACGGCGGCGACTGGGGAGGTGTGATCACCACGGTCCTCGCCGGAAGGTTCCCGGCGCACGTTCTCGGCATCCACTCGACGCTCGCGCAAGCACCACCTGGATTGTCGACGGACGGGCTGACGGAGGTCGAGCGCCAGTGGACCGAGGAAACCCGCGAGTTCTGGACCCACCGCGCGGCGTACGCGAAGCAGCAGGCGACCAGGCCGCAGACCATCGGCTACTCGCTCGTCGACTCACCGGTCGGGCTGCTGGCCTGGATCCTGGACAAGTTCGCCGAGTGGACGGACACCGACGACAGCCCGTTCGAGCGGATCTCCAGGGACCGCATTCTTGACGACGTCACGCTGTACTGGCTGACGCGATCCGGCGCATCGGCAGCCCGCATCTACTACGAAAGCCACAATTCCCTCGACCCCGAACTGCGGGTCGACGTCCCGTCAGCGATCACCATGTATCCCCGCGACATCGAGAAGTGCCCCCGTCCCTGGGCACAACAGCGCTACCGCCAGATAGTCCGCTGGACATCACCCAAAACCGGCGGCCACTTCCCGTCCCTCGAGGTCCCCGACTACTTCACCCAAGACCTACAAGAAGCCCTGACCACAGTCCTGTCCACCACTCGCTACCCGGCTCGCCCGCTTACCGTGTGAGGTTTATCAGGCGGTTGGTCAGGAAGCGGCGTTCGGTTTCGTTGGCGGTCAGGGTTATGGCGGTTTCGTAGGCGGTGGCGGCTTCGGCCGGGCGGCCCAGGCGGGCTAGGACGTCGGCCCGGGCCGCCGGGAGGTATGCGTACGACGCCAGCGCCGGCTCCTTGCCCAGGGCATCTAGTTCGGTGAGGACCGACTCGAGGTCGGCGCCGGGGACGAGGCTGTGGGCGGCGGCTCGATTGAGGGCGACGATGGGGGTCGGCCAGCTGAGCAGCATGGCGTCGTACATCCGGACCACCTGGGTCCAGTCCGTCTTCTCCCACGACGGCGCCGTCACGTGCAGCCCCGCCACCGCCGCCTGCAGGACGAACCGGCCTTGCCCCCTCCCCAAGGCGGCTGTCGCCCGCGATACCCCCTCTGCCAGCATTCGCGGATTCCAGCGCGACCGGTCCTGATCCGCGAGCAGCACCAACTCCCCGTCGGCACTCACCCGCGCATCCCCCCGTGCCTCCGTCATCAACAGCAACCCCAGCAACGCCTGCGGCTCCGGCTCGTCCGGCATCAACCGCACGAGCAAGCGGGCCAACTCCACCGCCCGCCCGGTCAGATCCGTCCGCGTCAGCTCCGGCCCCGCCGCCACATGCCCAGCCGTATAGACCAGGTGAACAACCGTCAGTACGGCGTCCAGCCGCGCAGGCAACTCGTGATCCGCCGGGATCCGGTACGGGATCCCCGCCGCCGCGATCTTCTTCTTCGCCCGGGTGATCCGGGCCGCCGCCGTCGGCTCACCGATCAGCAGTACGGCGGCAACCTCGCGCGTCGTCAGCCCGCAGATCAGCCGCAACGTCAACGCCACCTGCGAATCCCGGCCCAACGCCGGGTGGCAGCAGGTGAAGACGAGCCGCAACGGATCCGTCGGCTGCTCCCCGTCCCCCGGATCCTCGACCAGCAGCGGCAACTTCCGCCACAGGTTCGTCTCGCGCCGCAATCGGTCGAGCGCGAGCCGGCGCGCGACCGTCGTCAGCCACCCACCCGGATTCGCCGGGATGCCGTCGGGCCAGGTCCGCAACGCCTGGACGAACGCGTCCTGCGTGCAGTCCTCGGCCAGATCCAGGTCCCTGGTCAGCCGTACGACAGACGCCAGTACGGTCGACCAGCTCTCCCGATGCGCGGCGTCGACCACCCGAGCCACCTCAACCGCCGCCACCGAGGCAGACGGTTGAGGCGGATCGGGCTGACGGGACATGATCAGGCCGCAGTCAGGCCGGCAGTCAGGCCGACGGGGCGTCGCCGGCGCCGGTCGGCATGACCGGCCGGACCTCGACGTTGCCGGACGGGCAGAGCTTGGCGAGCTCGAGCGCCTGGTCGAGGTCACGGGCCTCGATCACGTAGAACCCGCCGAGCGCCTCCTTGGTCTCGATGAACGGCCCGTCGGTGACGAGCGGCTCGGCCCCCTCGCGCTGCTTGACCGTGCTCGCCGTGCTCGACCGCTCCAGTGCCTCCCCACCGAGGATCCGCGCCCCGGCCTTCTCGACCGCCTCGGAGAAGGCGCCGTGCAGCTTCATCGCCTGCCCCCACTCCTCTGCCGTGAGGTTGTCGTACCACTCTTCGCTGTCGAACAACAGGAACATGTACTGCGCCATCGTCGGCTCCCTTGCCTAAGGCTCTTACCGGACATCTTGCTGACGAACGACGGCGAAGGGAATCGACAGCCCGCACGGAGAAGTTTTCTTGCGTACTGTTGACCATGCACTCAACAAGCCGGAGGAACGCATGGAGCACCTGGACGTCCTGATCGTCGGCGCCGGTCTGTCCGGGATCGGGGCCGCCTATCGGCTGCAGACGCGGTGCCCGGACCGGTCGTACGCGATCCTCGAAGGCCGGGACAGCCTCGGCGGGACCTGGGACCTGTTCCGCTACCCCGGCGTCCGGTCCGACTCGGACATGTTCACGCTCGGGTTCCCGTTCCACCCGTGGAAGGCGGCCAAGGCGATCGCGGACGGCCCGTCGATCCTGGAGTACCTGCACGAGACCGCGGCCACCTACGGCATCGACAAGCACATCCGGTTCGGAGAGCACGTCGTACGGGCGTCCTGGTCGTCAGCGGACGCGGTGTGGACGGTGGAGACGAGCCAGGGGTCGTACACCTGCTCCTTCTTGTATGTGTGCAGTGGGTACTACAACTACGACTCGGGCTACGTGGTCGACTTCCCGGGCCAGAGCGAGTTCCAGGGACGGGTCGTGCACCCGCAACACTGGCCCGAGGACTTGGACTACTCCGGCCAGCGCGTGATCGTCGTCGGCAGTGGCGCGACCGCGGTGACGCTCGTACCCGCCATGGCTCGGACGGCGGCGCACGTGACGATGGTGCAGCGTTCGCCGAGCTATGTGGCGTCCAGACCGGCCCACGACGCGTTCTCCGACCGGTTGCGCGCCGTACTGCCGGAGAACCTTGCACACCGGGTGATCCGCGGTAAGAACGTTGCCTTCAGCTCAGCCGTTTACAGCGCCTTCCGGAAGTGGCCGGCCCATGCTGCGTGGTTGCTGAACAGCACAGTGGCCAAGCAGTTGCCGGACTCCATTCCGGTCGACCCGCATTTCACCCCCCGCTACAAGCCCTGGGACCAGCGGCTGTGTCTGGTGCCGGACGCGGACCTGTTCGAGGTACTGCGGGACGGGTCGGCCGATGTGGTCACGGACGAGATCGAGACCTTCACGCCGACCGGTCTACGGCTGCGATCGGGTCAAGAACTCGAGGCGGACCTCATCGTCACCGCGACCGGACTCCGGATGGCTGCCCTCGGCAACATCAAGCTGACGGTCGACGGACGGGAGGTGGATCCGCACGACACCTTCGTCTACAAGCGATTGATGCTGAGCGGCGTACCGAACCTTGCCTGGTGCATCGGTTACACCAACAACTCCTGGACGCTGCGGTCGGACCTGACCTCGCAGTACGTCTGCCGGCTGCTCAACCACCTCACCGCGACCGGCACCAGCATCTGCGTCCCGGAGATCGACCCGGCCGAGTACGACGCTCCCGCCCGCCCGGTGGTCGACCTGTCCTCCGGCTACATCCAGCGCGCCGCCGCCATCCTCCCGTGCCAGGGCTCCACCGGCCCCTGGCGCTTACGGCAGAACTACCCTCGTGACCTGATCACGCTGCGGTTCGGTCCGGTCGACGACGGCACGATCCGGTTCACAGCGCCGACGGGACTGGGACCGGTGGCTGCGGACCGACGTACGTCGCGATCGGACGGATGATCTTGGGGTCGGTGGACTGCTCGAGGATGTTGGCGGACCAGCCGATCACGCGGCTGACGGCGAATGTGGGTGTGAACATCGCGCGCGGGAGGCCGCACAGTTCCATCACGACGCCGGCGTAGAACTCCACGTTGGCGTAAAGGTTGCGACCGGGCTTGAGCTCGGCCAGTACGTCGACAATCCGCTGCTCGACGGTGGTGGCGAAGTCGACCAGGTCGCCGCCGATGCCGCGAGCGATGTCGCGCAGCATCAGGGAGCGTGGGTCCTCGGTCCGGTAGACGGCGTGGCCGAAGCCCATGATCCGGTCGCCGGCGGACACCTTGGCCCGCACCCACGCGTCGATGCGATCCGGCGTACCGATCTCGTCGAGGCTGGCCAACGCCCGGTCCGGTGCGCCGCCGTGCAGCGGGCCGGAGAAGGCTCCGATCGCGCCGGCGATCGCGGAGACGACGTCCGCGCCGCTGGATGCGATCACTCGTGCGGTGAAGGTCGATGCGTTGAAACCGTGGTCCACCGTGGAGACCAGGTAGTGCTCGATCGCCGTGGCCTCGACCGCGCTCGGCACCTTGCCGGTCACCAGGTACAGCCAGTTGGCCGCTGCGGTCAGGTCCGCGCGGGGCTCCAGCGGCCCGCGGCCCTCACGAAGCCGGTACAGCGCGGCCAGGATCGTCGGCGTCACCGCACAGACGAGCATCGCGTCGGCCTTCCTGCGGTCCGGCTCGACGTCCCACAGCGGCGGGAGCTCCCGGACAGCGGCCAGCAGCGACAAGGCGGTGCGGAGACCGGCGAGCGGATTGAACTTCGGACCCGCTGCCGCGATCGCCGGCAGGACAGCCGTGACCTCATCGGGCAGCACGCGCAGCGGTGCCAGCTCCGCGATGAACCGCTCGCGCTCGGCCGCGGTCGGGAGGTGCCCCTCGAACAGCAGGAACCAGACGTCTTCGAGCGTCTTCGACTGGGCGAGATCGATCGCCGAGTACTGCCGGTAGTGGTAGAAACCCTCGTCGCCGCGCACGTCACCGAGGGTCGTCTCGGTCACCACCACGTTGCGCAGGCCCGGCGGAACATTGATTGTTGTTGACATATCTTCAGAGTTGAAGGTTGATCAACTATTGTCAATGTTGATCCAGTCAATGTAACGGCACGACGGAGCGGGGATGACCGAGCAGAGTGACGAGAATTACCTGACCACCGCCGAGGTGGCCCACCGGTTGCAGGTGAAACCGGAGACCATCTACGCGTACGTGAGCCGCGGCCTGCTGACGAGCGTTCGGGCCCGCGGCCGCCGCGGCAGCCTCTTCGCAGCCGCCGACGTGGAGCGACTGGCCGGCCGATCCATCGAGCACTCCGGCGTGGTCGAACGCATCGAGTCGAAGCTCACCCTTCTGCAAGACGACGAGCTCTACTACCGCGGCCACTCGGTCCGAGACCTCGCGACCGAGCGAACCGTCGAGGACGTCGCCCACCTGCTCTGGACCGGCGAGCTGACCGCCCAGCAACGCTTCTTCGTACAGCGTGACTCGGTCCTGCTCGCTCGATCCGCGATGGAGGTCGTCCCGGACACCGCACGCCTCACGGACCAGCTCCGCGTGGCAGTCGCCGTACTGGGAGCTGCGGACCCCCTCCGCTTCGACCTCTCCCCCGAATCGGTCACCGCGGCAGCGGGCACGCTGATCCGGACCCTCATCTCCGCACTCCCCGGCCCGACCGCCCCGGCCGCAGACACACTCGGCGCGACACTCTGGCCGAAGCTCTCGTCCCAACCACCGCGGCCGGAGCTACTCGACGCCGTACTGATCCTTCTGGCCGACCACGGTCTGGCCGTCTCCACAGTGGCAGCACGAGTGGCCGCCAGCGCCCGAGCCAACCTGTACGCGGTCGTGTCCGCAGGCCTCGGCGCCCTCGACGGGCAGTACCACGGCGCCGCGCCGACGCTCGCCTACGAGTTCCTGCAGCGAGCCCAGAAGGACCCGCTCGGCACCTTGTCGGACCAGCTGCGATCAGGCGAACCGGTCCCCGGCTTCGGCCACAGGATCTACCAGCACCACGACCCGCGCGCCGAAGTACTGCTCGGGCTGCTCGGCGACCACCCGATCGTCGAGACGGTCACCACGATCGCCGAGCGCAGGCGTGCCTTCCCCAACAGCGATCTGGCCGTGGCAGCGCTGATGCACGCCTGCGACTTCCGGCCGGATGCCGGGGACGCGTTGTTCGCGCTGGCCCGCATGATCGGCTGGACCGCGCACGCCTTGGAGGAGTACGCGGCCCCGGCCCTTCGCTTCCGCGCGATGGGCATCTACACCGGTCAGACCAACTGACCGCCTACTTCGTGGTGAGCTTGATCAGCGTCGCGGCACCAGGGGCGAGATCGAGCGGGATCGGGGCGACGCGGCGCGAGGCGTAGTTCTGATGCGCCGGCTGGAAGATCCCGACCGAGCCGACGGTCTTGTCGTTCACCGCGACGGTGGCCCGAGCGCGATCGTGGTGGGACCGGTTCGCCACCAGCACCCAGCGGGCATCCACCCCATCGTCGCGCGAGCGGAACGTGCCGACGACAACCGGACTGCCGGTGACGGACGTGACCAGATCGGTCGGCGCGAAGGCGACCGCTCCGTTCGGCAGCGGAGTCTCGTTGGCATGACCAACCGACTCGGAGACCAGCGGCTTGAGCTCACGGCCGACCTGGTGAAGCCAGGTGGTGTTGATCTGCCGAGCGGCGGCATACCGCGGGGTGCGGCGGCCGTCGACGGTGATCAATGCCGGACCGAATCCCTCGCCGCGCGCAGCCTCCGGCGTCCAGTAGGTGAAGTACTGAATGCCCTTCGCACCGTAGGCGAGGCTGATGTTGATCTGCCAGAGCAACTCGGCGGCGGTCGGCTCGCGGTGGTTGTTGCAGGCAAGCGTCTGGATGAACACCCAGGACGGGATGTCGCCATGCAGCGCGGCGTCGCGGACGATCGCCCAGTTGTGGAAGTAGTTCGCGTCCTCGCGTCCCTCCGACAGCAACGGATACCGGTCGAACGAGATCAGCGAGGGCTTCACCACGTCAACGAAGGACTGGTAGTACGCCGGGTCGTCCGACGGCAGCAGGTTGATGTACGGCAGTAGCTGCGGCGCGAGCTCACGAGAGATCGCCAGGGCCTTCGCCAGCGTGGCGAACCAGCCCGCGCCGGGTTCGTCGTAGAAGTTGAAGCCGGCCAACGACGAGTACGGCCCGTACGCGTCCCGGGCGCGGGTGTAGAGCTCGCTCGCCTCGGCCGGGGTGACGCTGAGGAAGTCCGTGGGGGTGTCGGAGATCGAGAACCAGCGGGACATGTTCCGGATCTGGATGTCGTCCGAGATCAGCATCTTCAACCCGGCCGTGCGGGCGAGGTCGAGCTGGTACTGGAAGATGTTGCCGTCACCGGCGTAGTTGCCCGAGATGACGAAGTCGAAGCCCGCGGACTTGATCTCCGCGAACCGCTCCGCCGTACTCGCGTACGGATGCGGCGGCCAGAACAACCCGATCGGGAAGTCCGGCCCACCCGTCAGCGGCAGCACATCCGGCGACGGGATCGCGGCCGCAGCAGGTACGCCGCCGGCCGCAGAAGCAACCGAAGTCGCGGCGACCGTTGAGGCGGTGGCGGCGGTCAGAGCGGTAGCACCGGCACCGAGGAGCACGGTGCGGCGGGACGGGCCAAGGACGCGGTGCGGGCTTTGCATGGTTCTCCTCGGGAGGGCGGTCAAGCGGAGACTGCTTGGGGTCAGGTACGGCGGCGATGCGTGGAAACGGCGTCGGCCGTGGCGTCGAAGGCTTGTTCGGCCAGCGGATAGTCGCGTTGGGCGACGCCGAGATAGAGGGCATCCAGGACAATCATCTGGGCGTGCCGCCCGGACAGACCGCCGGTGCGGAAGGTGATATCGCGAGCGGCCGTCACCAGGACGATGTCCGCCGCGCGGCCCAACGGCGAGCGCGGGTAGTTGGTGATGGCAACGGTCGTCGCACCCTGACGGCCGGCTCGGTCCAGGGGTTCGAGCACCTCGACGGTCTCGCCACTGTGCGAGATGCCGATCGCCACATCGCCGATACCGAGCAGTGCCGAGCTGGCCAGCGCCGTGTGCACATCGCTCCACGTGCTGGCACCCCGCCCGATCCGGTGCAGCCGGAGCCGGAGGTCCTCGGCGACCGACGCCGACCCGGCGACGGCGTACAGATCGATCCGGCGGGCGTCGGAGATTGCCTGGACCGCCCGTCCCAGCGCAGCGACATCGAGGGCCGCGACCGTGTCCTCGAGGGCGCGGGTGTCGGCGTGCAGCAGAGTCCGGAGTACGTCGTCCAGCGAGTCGGCCGGCCCGACGTCGGAGCCGGTCCCCCGCTCCCAGCTGAGGCTGGTCCGGCCACTCTCGGCAGCGAGCGCGAGCCGGAGTTCGGCGTACCCGGACAGGCCGAGCGCGAGGCAGAACCGGGTCACGCTCGGCAGTGACGTACCGCAGCGGGCCGCGAGCTGACCGATCGTCGAGCCGGCCACCGCGGCCGGGTCCCGGAGGACCTCGGTCGCGATCCGGGTCTGCGCCGGGCTGAGCGCCGGCAGCAGACCGTGGATCCGCGCTTCCAGGCTGGGCCGCGGTGACTCGGCGACGACGGTCATGTGAATTATTCTCAGAGCATCACCGACCAGATTGCAAGAGTTCACATCCGACGAATCGTGAACCCGTCCGACTGACCACCAGCGAGCAGTACGTCGATCCCGCCGCTCAGCACGTAGACACCACCCGGGGTCACGGCAGCCGTGGTCGGTCCACTGACCGGCCAGGCGATACTCGAGACGACCCGAGCGCTGCGGTAGTGGTCCGCACTGCGCAGGACCGTGACCGCCTCCTTGCCCGGAGCACCCAACTTGTTGGTGACAGCAACCAGGCGGCCATCAGCCAATCGAGCCAGACCGTCACCACCGACGAGCGCGACACCGGTCGAGACCGCGGAAATCCTTCCACGTAAGGTGATCCGGAACAGTTTCCCGGTGTCGTAGCGAACCGTCAGCAGGAAGCCGGCCGGATCCCAGACGATGCCGTTGGCACCGATCGTGTCACTGTGCAGCCGCGCATCGCGGACCAGCACCGAGGCCCGGCCCAACGGGCTGATCCGATAGATCGCGTCGGCCGCCGGATCCGTGACATAGGCGTTGCCCAGGGCATCGATCGCGAGATCGTTCACGCTGTGCCGACCGCCGGCCGGGTTCAACCGGGTCGTGTTCAGATTGACGCGCCGCTCCAACCGGCCGGTGCGCAGGTTGTAGATGGCAACCCCGGACTGCTTGTACGTCGTCGCGTCCGACGAGCGCTCACCGTTGCCGATGTCGCCGTACGTGACCAGGAAGCGGTTCCGGACCGCGTCGACATGCAGCCCGAAGGTGGAAACGCCGGGCGCCACGGCGAACGGATGCGGTACGCCGTCGCGCCCGACGACCGAGATGCGCCCGGTCGCGAGTGAGCCGATCAGGAACGCCTGCCGGGTGGGATCCCAGGCGATCCCCTCCGGATAGCGGTCAACAGTCCGGCCGTGGATCTCCACCGGCAACCCGCTCGGCGTAGCGGCTGCCGGCGCAGCGACAGCGGTCAGAGCGAACACGACCGCGGCAACCAAATGACGAAGCTTCATTGCTCAACCTCTCCAGAAGGCGGATACGAACACAGAGACTAATCAGTGCTCTGATAGTCGTCAATGCATATATCACCGACGCTGTTCGTACGATGGACCCCATGCGGATGTCCTTCGACCAGCGGCTCGGTAGTCACCTCAAGCGGGTCGAGCAAGAACTGCAGACGGTGAAGGCGGCCGCCGTGAAGCCGGCCGGCCTCACGGTGCCGCAGTACGCCGCCCTCTTCGTCCTCGACGAACAGCCGGGGATCTCAGCCGCCGAGCTGGCGCGCAGATGTGCCGTCACTCCGCAGACGATGACGACGATCCTGCGCAATCTGGAGTCGGCCGGGATGATCGAGCGCACCCCGCATCCGCTGCACAAGCATGTGATCGAGACCCGCCCGACCCCGGCCGGACGGAAGGCCCTCGATCAGGCCGACGAGCGCGCGGCCGGCGTCGAACGCAGACTGGCCGCGGCGTTCAGCGAGGAGGAACTCGACACCCTCCGAGCCCTCCTCGCCCGCGTCTCCGAGTCCCTGACCTCAGACCCGATCCTCAAGACCTAGAACAGCGCCGCCATCAGGCGGCGGCGGGCCTTCATCACCCGGTCGTCATCGGCACCGACGACCTCGAAGAGCTCGAGCAGGTGCAGCCGCACCGCGTTCCGCTCATCCCCCGCGGTCGCCTGGATCGTGCTGATCAGCCGGCTGAACGCATCGTCGATGTGCCCACCCATCAGATCGACGTCCGCGACCAGCATCTGCGCCTCGACGTCGGTCGGGTTGTCCGCGGCCCGCGTCCGTACGTCCGCCGGCACGTCCTGCGTCCGCTTCACCAACTGCACCCGCGCCAGCCCCGACTTCGCCTCGGCGTCGTTCGGCGTCTCCTTGAGCAGCTCCTCGTACGCCGCGATCGCGCCATCGAGGTCACCCGAACCGACCGCGTCCTCCGCCTTCTCGTAGCGCGGGTTCGCCGCCGGCTCCTCGTCCTCCGCCGGCTCGGCTACGGGGCCAACCGGCTCGGCGCGCCCGGTGATGCCGTTCGCGACCGCCACGGTGAGCAGCTGGTCGAGGTACTGCCGGACCTCCGGCTCACCGAGGACACCCTGGAACAGCGGGACCGGCTGACCGCGCAGGATCGCGATCACGACCGGCACACCCTGCACACCGAACGCCTGGGCCACCTGCGGGCTCGCGTCGACGTCGACCCGGGCCAGCAGGAACTTCCCGGCGTACTCGGTCGACAGCTTGGTCAGCACCGCACCGAGCTCGCTCGCGCCCTGAGCGCGCGGCGACCACAGCTCGACCACGACCGGCGCCTGGATGGAGCGCTCGATCACGTCGGTCTGGAAGTTCGCCTCGGTCACGTTCAGCACGTACGCACCGCCGGCACCGCCACCCGCGGGAGCACCGGGCGCGCTCGCACCGCCGGGAGCACCTGCAGGCTTGCGCAGGGACGACAGATCGATCGCCCCAGGACGGGAGAAGTTCGACTGGCTCACGACTGCCCTCGCATTCGGTTCACGTTCACTGGTCTATCTTCCCCGACCGGGGTCAAGAGTGGTGCGCCCGGGTCGCCAGCAGAAGCCGGGCCAGACCGCTTCGGGTGCCCGCGACCGCGATCCGGTCGCCGGCACCGACCGTGTGGCCGTACTCCGGAGTCCAGTCCCAACCGCCTTCCCCACCCTGCCACGCCAGCACCCGCAGCCCGCCGGCCTCGTCCAGCTCGCCCAGCCGCAGCCCGACCGCGACCGAACCAGGCTCGACGGTGACCTCGGTGAGCAGGAGGACACGACGACCGGCCGGAACCGTCACCTGACTGCGCCGGTTCGCCACCGCGGCGGCGATCGCCGGTGCGACCAGCATCGACACCGACCGGCTGTGCCCGAGCCCGAGCTGCCGCTCGACCCGCTGGGCCAGGTCGTGATCGAACATTCGCATCGTGATCCGCGCATCGGGGTTCAGATCGCGGACCACCATCGCCGATTCCAGGTTGGTGATGTCCCCGTTGGTGATCGCGAGCACCGACTGACACCGCTGCACACCGGCCGACCGCAGTGTCTCCTCGTTGCTGCTGTCCCCGATCACCACCGGGATCCGGAGCCGATGCGCGGTCTGTACGCCGGGAGCGTCGTCATTCTCCTCGACCCCGACCACCGCGACACCCCGCTCGGCCAGGATCTCGATGACCCGGGCGCCGACCGTACCGAGACCACAGACGATCACGTGGTTGCGCGGCCGCCCGCGAACGCCACCGATCACCCGCGACAGCCGGGCCCCGATCAGCGAGTCGACGACGACGGCGGTCAGCAACGCCATCAGCACGATGCCGGTCAACTGCACCACGACCGAGGCCACCTTCACCCAGGGCGGCGCACCGGAGAACCGGTCGTCCTCGATCCCCGCGGACGTCACCGCACCGGCCGAGAGATACACCGCGCGCCACCACTCGATGTGGCCGAGAAAGTGGATGAGCGCGGTTCCGCAGACGATCAGGATCGCCATCACCGCAGCGATCCGCCGTACCCGCCGATCGAAGATGTCGCGCATCCCCATCAGCCAACCGGCCCGGCGTACGTCCTTGGTCCGCCAGATCGACCGGACGCCGGTGCCAAGAACGATGTCGCCGTCGGGGTCCGAGCTGGACATTGGCAACAGGTCCGGCGTCGCCGACGAGGTCGTATCGGCCAGAACGGTCAGATGCGGTGCCCGGATCAGGTCGGCCTGACCCGCGACCAGGCGGCGACCGCCGATCTCGAGCCAAGTGAGCTCGTCGTCCTCCAGTGCATCCGACACGAACGCCGGCGCGGCCAACGACGGACCGGAGATCACCAGGCAATCACCCAGCAGGGTGTGCAACTGCTTGCCCAACCGCGGGTTGACCATCTGCACGATGATGCGCAGATCGGGATCCATCTCCCGAGCAGTCAGCGCGGTGTGGACGTTGTGGACGTCATCGGTGTCCAGCAGCACCAGGGCCTGCGCGGTCGACCGCTTCCCGTCGACACCGTCGATCCCGGCTCGCCGGAGCAGGCTCTCACTCACGACGCGTACGCCGATCACGTGCGCACCGAGCTCGTTGATCCGGTCGTAGTGCCGGGACCCGGGGTTGACGATCGCGGTCACCCGTTCGCCCGAGCTCACCAGTTCGGTGACGACTCGCAGCATGTTGCGGTCCGACCCGACGACCACCACGGTGCGCCCGTCGAGCGGCTCGTCGGTGGGCGGAGGCGGTGGTGGCGGATCCGTCGGCTCGTCAGAATCGGGCGGGCTCTCGGTATTCTCCCCACTGTTCCCGAAGAACGTGACAGATTTCCCCCATCGTGGCCTCCGCACGCGCTGCCTCCAGCATGGGCTCGATCAGGTTGCCAGTTCCCCTGGCTGCCTCCACCAAAGCCGCAAGCGTACGACGGACCTGGTCCTCATCGCGGTGTGTCTTGCGCGCCGCGAGTACGCGGCACTGTTCGACCTCGACCTCGTGGGACACCCGGAGGATCTCCAGCTCGCCGGAGACGGTGTCGGTCAGCGTGTTCACGCCGACGATCTTCTTCTCGCCCTTCTCCAGTTTCTGCTGGTACTCGAAGGCCGCGTCGGCGATCTCGGCCATGAACCAGCCGTCCTCGATCCCGCGCAGGATGCCGCCGGTCATGGTCTCGTCCGGGCTCATCTCCTTGATCCGGGCAAAGATCTCCTCGGCCTCCGCCTCGATCTTGTCCGTGAGCGCCTCGACGTACCAGGACCCGCCGAGCGGGTCGGCGACGTTCGTGACGCCGATCTCCTCCATCAGCACCGACTGCGTGCGCAGCGCGATCTCGGCCGACTCCTCGCTGGGCAGTGCGAGCGTCTCGTCGAGCGCATTGGTGTGCAGCGAGTTGGTACCACCGAGGATCGCGGCCAGCGCTTCGACAGCCGTCCGTACGACGTTGTTGTACGGCTGCTGCGCCGTCAGCGACACCCCGGCCGTCTGGGTGTGGAATCGCAGCCACTGTGCCTTGTCAGTCTTGGCGCCGTACACGTCGCGCAGCCAACGGGCCCAGATCCGGCGGGCGGCCCGGAACTTGGCGATCTCTTCGAAGAAGTCCAGGTGGCTGTCGAAGAAGAACGACAGGCCGGGTGCGAACACGTCGACGTCGAGTCCGCGGGACAGGCCCAACTCGACGTACCCGAAGCCGTCGGCGAGCGTGTAGGCGAGCTCCTGGCCGGCCGTCGAACCCGCCTCGCGGATGTGATAGCCGGAGACACTCAGCGGCTTGTACGCCGGGATCGTCGCGGCGCAGTACTCCATCAGGTCACCGATCAGGCGGAGATGCGGTTCCGGTGGGAACAGCCACTCCTTCTGCGCGATGTACTCCTTGAAGATGTCGGTCTGCAGGGTCCCGTTGAGCTTGCTGATGTCGGCGCCCTGCCGCTCGGCCGCGACCAGATACATCACGAAGGCCGGGACGGCCGGGCCGGAGATCGTCATCGAGGTCGTGACGTCCTGCAGCGGGATGTCCTTGAACAGCCGGTCCATGTCCGCGGCCGAGTCGATCGCGACACCACAGTGGCCGACCTCGCCGAGCGACTTGGGGTCGTCGGAGTCGCGGCCCATCAGCGTCGGCATGTCGAACGCGACGGACAGACCGCCACCGCCGCCGTTCAGGATCATCCGGTACCGCTCGTTGGTCTGCTCGGCGTTGCCGAAGCCGGCGAACTGGCGGATCGTCCAGGTCCGGCCGCGGTACCCGGTCGCGTACAGACCACGGGTGAACGGGAACTCGCCCGGCCAGCCGATCCGCTCCATCCGCGGGTCGTCCACACCCTCGGGAGGGCCGTAGGCAGGCTCGACCTCGGTGCCGGACAGCGTGGTGAAGTCCGCTTCGCGCTTGCGCGCCGCGTCGTACCGCTGCTGCCACCGGCTCCGGCCGGCGCCGATCTGCTCGGCATCCATCAGTCAGACCTCCTAGAGGGGTGGTCCCCAAAATACTAGGACGTCCAACTATTTCCAACTGCGGACATGCGGCACTCACCAACCAGCCCTGTGCAGGACTTGTAGCCGCGCGCTGAGCGTGCGGAGCCGGCGGACGGCGAGGTTGGTGAGTGCTGGGGGTCCGGGGTTACCCCGCGAGCCGCAACCCCCGCCGCCGCGCCTGCTCCCGTGGGTCGGGGACGGGCGCCGCCTCGAGGAGGCGGATCGTGTAGGGGTCCTGGGGCGAGCGGAGGACCGACTCGCGGTCGCCTTGTTCGACGAGCTTGCCCTGGCTCATGACGGCGACGCGTTCGCAGACCTGGTCGACCACGGCGAGGTCGTGGCTGATGAACAGGCAGGCGAAGTGCAGCCGGTCCTGGATCGACCGGAGCAGCTCCAACACAGTCGCCTGGACGGAGACGTCGAGCGCCGACGTGGGCTCGTCCGCGATCAGGAGGTCAGGGTCGAGCGAGATAGCACGCGCGATCGAGACGCGTTGACGTTGGCCACCGGAGAGCTCGTGGGGGTACCGCCCGGCCCAGCCCCGCGGCAGTTCGACGCTGTCCAGCAACTCCTCGACCCGCCCACGCAGCTCACCACCTCGTACGCCACGATGCACCGCCAGCGGCTCACCCACCGACTGCCCGATCGTGGCGCGCGGGTTCAGCGAGCCAGTCGGATTCTGGAACACCACGCCGATTCGCGCCCGGGTCTTCCGCAGGTCGGACGACGACGCGCTGGTGAGCGCCTGACCGGCGACCCGGACCTCGCCCGAGGTGATCGGCGCGAGCCCGAGCACGGACTTGCCGATCGTCGACTTCCCGGACCCCGACTCCCCCACCAGACCGGTGAACTCCCCCGGCTTCAGCTCCAGACTCACGTGGTCGACGGCAAGAACCGTCTTCCCCCGACGCCCGCGATACTCGACGACGAGATCCTCTACAGACAACGCCAACGGGCCTTCGGCCGACGGGATCTCAACGGTCTCCCGGATCCCGCCTCGCGGCACCGCATCCAGCAACGCCTGGGTGTAGGGCTCGGCCGGCCGGTCGAACAACGCATGCACCTCGGCCGTCTCGACCACGGATCCCTTGCGCATGACAACGACCCGGTCGGCTACGTCGGCGACCACGCCCATGTCGTGCGTGATGATCATGATCGCGCCGGAGATCTTCGACCGCATCGCCAGCAGTACGTCGAGAACCTCCTGCTGCACGGTGACATCGAGCGCGGTCGTCGGCTCGTCCGCGATCAGCAGCTCCGGATCACAGGCGACCGCGATCGCGATCATCACCCGCTGGCACTGACCGCCGGACAACTGATGCGGGTAGTACTTGAACCGCGACTCGGGAATCTCGACCATCCGCAGGAGCTCGAGCGCCCGCTCCCGCGCCTCGCCCCGGGACAGCGACGGCTGATGCGCCCGGACCATCTCGACCAGCTGCGACCCGATCGTGAACACCGGGTCGAGCGCGCCGACCGGATCCTGGAAGATCATCGCGATCCGCCCACCACGCAACGCGGTCAGTTCACCCCGCGACATCGACAGCACATCATCGCCACCGAAGCTGATCCGGCCGCCCACGGCAGCGTTCGACGGCAACAACCCGAGCGCAGCCAACGCGGTCACGCTCTTACCCGAGCCCGACTCGCCAACGACCGCAAGGACCTCACCCGGCCGGACTCCGAAGCTGACCCCGTCCACCGCGCGATGCGTCGTACCGCCGACGCTGAAGTCGACGGTCAGCTCTTCGAAGGTCAGGACTTCGTCGCTCACTCGCCCTCCCCTTTATCCGACGCAGCATCGAGTTTGTCCTTGTATTCCTGCCAATCCACCAGCATCTTCTTGTGGTACGACGCCAGCCACTCGAAGTAGTTGCGCGCGTTCCGCAGCCGCTTCCGCGGACCGGGCATCCCTTCCGGCAGCTCGGCCAGCATGTCCTCGAACACCTGCCGCTGCTTGCCCAGCGACCGCCGCTCGCCCGCGAGGAAGCTCCCCCAGACGTCGTCCTCGACCTTGAAGTAGTGGCTGCGATCCCCCGGTACGGCGTGCCGCGCGATGAACCCGAGATCGATCAGGCGACGCGTCGTACTCGAGATCGATCCGGCACTCGCGGACAGTGCCCGGGCGAGCTCGGCCGAGGAGACGTACGGTTTGTTGCTCACCATCAGATAGCCGAGCACCCGCCCCTCCATCCGGGGCGAGCCTGCCAGCTCTCTGAGCAGGGCGAACTGTTCGACGAAGTCCGCGCGGCGGGAATCCTCCTCCCACTCTTCGTCGTCCATCAGGGCCTCCTCGCCAACGCATGCACGTCGGCCTCGGCGATCTGCGCCGTACGCCGGGCCCGGAACACCTCGACCGGCCAGCGCGTGCTGCCGCCGTACCGGACCAGCGACGGCTGCCCGTCTGCGTCCCAGCTGTAGACGACCTTCTCGCCGATCGAGCCGTAGCCTGCCGTGGGTACGACGGCCAGCGTGTTCTCGTCGATGACCTGGAGCTCCTCGAAGGTGTCGACCGGGTCCGCCGCGGCCGGGAAGAACGCGATCAGGCGACCACCGAGCAGCGCGATGTTGAGCACGCCCATCATGTTCGCGAAGCTGCCGCAGAACCGGCTCGCGTCGATGTCGCTCGGCACCTGGGTGTCGGCCGGCGGCTCGGCGGCCAGGTTGAGCAGCTTGACCACGCCGGTCGCGAGCGGGCCTGCCGGTCCACCGACGCAGTTGGTGAGCACGGACACGACGATCTGGTCCGTCGGGTCGATGAAGGTCCGGGTGATGTGGCCCGGGTACCCGCCGCTGTGCCCGACCAGCCGCCGTCCGCCGATCGTGACGATGTCCATGCCCAGCCCGTACCGGCCGATTTCCTTGCCGAAGGCATTCACCAGGCTCTCGTCCCGCTGCAGCAGTCGCTTGCTGGCGTCGGAGATCAGCTCATCCGCGCCGAAGAAGTGCGCGGCGCCGTACGTCGTCAGCTCCTCGGCGGTCGAGTAGAACCCGGTGGCCGCCGCCATCGCACGGGTGTCCACATGCGGGATGACCTCGCGTACGTCGGCGCCGTCAAGCAGACCGGTGTGCCCGGCGGCGTACTCGGCGGCCCGCTGCGGATCCCATTCGGCGCCGGTCCTGGTCAGTCCCAACGGTTCCACGATGTTGGCCGCGACATAGTCGCCGTACGACGATCCGCTCGCGGACTCGATCACCAGGCCGAGCAGGGAGTAGCCGATGTTCGTGTACTTGAAGTGCTCGTTGCGCTCGAAGACCTGGCCGTCCGAGCGGCACAGGTCGATCAGCGACGCCCGGTCCGGGAACGGCTCCATCAGCTGCCAGTAGTCCTTGTCCACGCCGTCGCGGATCACGCCGCCCTGGTGGCCGAGCAGTTCGCGGACCGTCACCGGAGCCAGTGCGGTGCCGGCCAGTTCACCGACGTACTGCGCGACCGGGTCGTCGAGACGGACCTTGCCCTGCTCGACGAGCTGCATGATCGAGGTCGCGGTGAACGTCTTGCTGTGCGACGCGATCCGGAACAGGTGGTCCGTCGCCAGCGGCGTCCCGGCGACCTCGTCACCGTGGCCGAGCGCGGTCGACAGGACGAGCTCATCACCGACCCGGATCGCCGCCTGCACTCCAGGGGTGCGGAGGTAGCGGCGTTGGTAGTCGAGCCAGCTCTCGATCGCGGGAGCGGCTTCGCGGGCGGTGTTCAGGTCGTAGGACAAGGCGGGGTCCGTTCTGTTGAGGCCATGGATGGTGGATGTCATTCAGGAGCGTCCCTTCGGGTTCACCGCATCGCGAAGTACGTCCCCGAGGGTGATCAGGCTCAGTACGGTCGCGGCGAGGAAGATGCCCGGATAGATCAGGGTGTGCGGTGCCTGCTGGAACCGCGACTGCGCGGTGGCGAGCTGCAGGCCCCACGAGATCGACGGCGCCCGCAGGCCGAGGCCGAGGAAGGTCAGCGTCGACTCGGCCACGATCACGCCGCCGACTGTCAGCGTCGCGACCGCGAGGACCGGGCCGATCGAGTTCGGCAGCACGTAGTGGCTGAGGATCCGCCGGGTCGGGAATCCCATCGCCTTCGCAGCCTGGACGTACTCCGCGTCCCGCGTGGCGCGAACCGTGGTCCGAACCATCCGGGCCAGCGCCGGCCAGGAGAACACCGCGAGTACGAGCGAGACCGACAGCACGGACCGATCGCCCAGGCCGTTCAGTACGACGATCGCCCCGAGCAGGAACGGGAAGCCTAGGAACACGTCGGTCAGCCGGGCCAGCACCGAGTCCGTCCAACCACCGACGTACCCGGCGATCGTGCCGACCAGTACGGCGATCACGAGCGCGATCAGCGTGCAGACCAGCCCGACCGACAGCGACGCGCGGGCGCCGTGGACGACGTTCGCGTAGACGTCACAGCCCTGGAGATCCTGACCGAACGGGTGCCCCGGCGACGACGGATGCGCGCTGGCCGAGATGTCGCAGGCCCGCGGATCCGTGCTGGCGAACAACTGCGGGAACACCGCCAGCAGGACCAGTACGACGAGAACGCCGAGCGGCAGCCAGAACAGCACGCGGCGCCGGACGGTCGCCCAGACGCCACGACCGCCCAGCGCATCCTCTTCGACGGCTTGCGCGAGTACCTGGTCAGTCATGGCGAATCCTCGGGTCGAGGAGCGAGTTCAAGATGTCGACGATCACGCTCGTGAGCAAGAAGATCAAGATCAGAGCGGTAGCGATCCCGACCACGGTCGGTCCCTCATGCACCCGGATCGACTCGAACAACAGCTGCCCGACGCCCGGCAGGTTGAAGATCCCCTCGGTCACGACCGCGCCACCGAGCAAGGCACCTAGGTCGATCGCGAGGTAGGTCAGCACGGGGATCGACGAGTTCCGCAGCACGTGGACGCCGATCACGCGGCGCCGGGACAGGCCCTTCGCCCACAACGCGCGGACGAAGTCCGAGCTCATCGTGTCGACCACGCTGCCCCGGGTCAGCCGGGCCACGGCCGCCAGCCCGTAGATCGCCAGAACCGTTGCCGGCAGCAAGTAAGACAGCGGCCAACCGTCGGTCACGCCGGCGATCGGCAGCATCGACAGCTTCACACCGAAGACCAGCTGCGCCGTCACTGCCATCACGAAGATCGGCACCGAAGCGATCAGGATCGTGAGAATCAGTACGCCGCGATCGATCCAGGTGTTCTTCCGCAACCCGGCGATCAGGCCGAGGCCGACCCCGATCACCACCTGTATCACCCACGCGGTCAGCGCCAGCCGGATCGTCACCGGCCAACGCGTCGCCAGCCGCTCAGCCACCGACCGCCCGCGGAAGTCCACGCCGAGGTCGCCCGTAAGCAGGTGGCCGAGGTAGCGCAGGTACTGCGACCAGAGCGGATCGTTGAGGTGGTACAGCTCCCGGATCCGCTCGACGACGGCCGGCGACAACGGCTGATCTCCACCAAGACTCGAGATCGGATCGCCCGGCAGCGCGAACACGGCCGCGTAGATCGCGAACGTGACCCCGAAGAACACGAGCACGAGCTCGATCAATCGCCTGACAGTGAAGCGCAGCATCAGCCCGCCTCTCGCCGGACAGCGTCGAGGAGCGCGAAAGTGGCGGCGTACTGGACTCCGACCAGGTCCTTGATCGGGACGGCGTGCAGCTCCTGGTCGAGGCTCGCGGCCTCCTGCTGCCATTCGCCGTAGATCTCGCGGAGCCGGTGGGCCAGTGGGTGCAGTGCGGCCGCGGCGCTGCCCCGCGCGATCTCGCCGTCGAGCGCGCGCATGAGCATGCCGCCGTACCTGAGCCGGTACATGCGGTTGTTGTCCCGCAGGCCGAAGACCTCGCTGACCGTCGCGCGCCGGCCTGGATCGATCTCCGTCGCCCGCGCTCGCTCCCGACCCGGCCGCCTGAGCAGATGAGGCAGGAATGACGCGATGCCACGGACCAGCTGGGAATCGTCGGACAGGTGCGGGCGAGCCGCCTGGAAGACCTCGTCCATCACCTGCAGGTTGCCCTCGAGCTCGTCCACCACGTCGAGCAGCACCTGCTGGTACGACAGCTCGGTCTCCGCCTGGTCGTCGGCCGACGAATGCGTCCAGTAGGGCAACTCGGCGACCAGGTTCACCGTGCCGTGCCGTTCGGCGTACGCCGCTGACGAGCTGCCCGACTCGTTCGGAGTCGGCAGCCCACGCTCCTCGGCGTAGTCGTACACCGCCTGCTGCGAAATCATCCCGAAGACCGCCGGACCGATCACCTTGGCGACCGGAGTCTCGGGCTCACCGAGATCGAGCGGAAGATCGAAGGACGCGGCGATGGCGTGCAGTTCGTCGACGAAGCCCTTGAGCTTCTTGCTGACGTAGTAGTAGACGCCGCCGACCTCGGTGTTGTGCAGCGAGACCGCGATCGTCGGCTTCAGGTCGTCGATCACCCGCATCAGCGCGAGCGTCTCGGGCATCACCTGGTCGAAGTACGCGTCCTTGTACTGGAACGGGAACGACCACTCGACCTGCTCGGCCGGCGCCGGCCGGTAGAAATGGGCCGCGTAGTGGACCCGGTCGAACGGGCCGTCGAACCAGCCCTCGTTCAGCCGGGTCCCGTCGGGATCGATGCAGCCGATGACGTTCCACCGGCAGCCGGCCCGGAGGCCGGGATCGGCACACAGATCCTCGACCAGGCGGATCGCGGTCCAGAAGCCGATCGGCTCGTTCGGGTGCACCCCGGCGTACACGAGGGCCTGGTCAGGGCCCTCGCCGATCGAGTACATCGTGATCGGGTCGCCGAGTCGCGACGTACCGATCCTGCGCCGGGTGATCAGGTCCGGGTGCTTCGCGGTCAGTACGTCGAGGCGCCGGGAGATCTCGTCGACACCTGGGAAGTGGTCCAGCTCGGGGACGCGGTGAGCCCGGTCCAGATAGGTCATCAGTTGTCCGCCAGGGTGGTGTTCTCGAGCTCGAGGCCGCCGGCGCCCTCGGTCAGCTTGCCGACGCGGTCCGAGGTCGCGTACGTGTACTTCTCGAAGAACATCGGCGGGGCCGGGAAGTCCTTGATGATCGCCTTCTGCACGTCGACGTACCCGTCGATCGCCTTCTGCGGGTCGACCTGTCCGTCGGCCTTGGCGAGCAGTTGCTCGACCTGCGGGGTGTAGTACGGGATGCAGTTCACGCAGCCGCCGGCCTTGGTGTAGAAGGAGCGCAGCGTGTTCTGCTGGCTGGCGTACAGGGCACCCCAGCGGGAGAAGTACGGGCCGCTCAGGTTCTTGTCATTGCGCAGCTTCTGGAACTCGGGGAAGTCGGTGGTCGGCGTCGCGGTGACGTCCTTGAGGCCGAGGTTCTGCCGGAGCTGGTTGGCGTAGGCGTTGTAGAGGTCGTCGAGGCCGGAACCACCCGGGTACCTGATCTCCATCTTGCCGCTGAAGCCACCGGCCTCGGCCAGCAACTGCTTGGCCTTGGTCGGGTTGAACGTGCACAGCTCACCGCAGAGGTCCTTCGGCGTCCCCGGCTCACCCGGCGGGGTCAGCGCGGTGGCAGGCTCCCAGATGCCGCCGTAGATCACGTCGCTCACGGCCTTGCGGTCGATCGCCATCGAGATCGCCTGCCGGACCCGGACGTCCTGGTAGCGCTTGTCCCACAGCGGCAGCCCGAGGTAGTTCATCCCGAGGCCCTGGAAGACGTACGCGCGGTCGCCGAAGTCCTTCTTCACCTGTGTCATCCGGCTCGCCGGGACGAACAGGATGTCGGTGTTACCGGCCTGGACGTCGGTGTAGGCCGTGGTCATGTCGGTGTACGGCTTGAAGACGATCTCGTCGATGCTGGGCTTCGGGCCCTGGTAGTCGGCGTACGCCTTGACCGCCATCGGCTCGTTCTCGGTGTAGGTGCCCTCCATCTCGAACGGCCCGTTGCCGATCGGCTTCTTCGCGAACGCGTCGAGATCCTTGTACGCCGCCTCGGGCAGCGGGAAGAACCCGCTCTGCGCCTGCGACAACTGCACCGGGAACTGCCCGTCGGGGCTCTTCAGCGTGACGGTGAACGTCAGGTCGTCGACGACCTTGAGGCCGGACAGCTGGGTGGTCGTCGGCTTGCCCTTGGCCGGGTTGAGGGCGTCGTACCCGGCGATGTTGACCAGCTGGCCGCTGTTCTCCCAGGCGTTCGGGCCGTAGGCGACCGTGTTCCACGCCTTCACGTAACTCTCGGCCGTGACCTTCTCACCGTTGTGGAAGGTCCAGCCCGGGCGCAGCTTGATGGTCCAGTGCAGGGCGTCGGTGGACTTCACCGACTCCGCGTTGCGATAGGTCAGCGTTCCGTCGGCCTTGACGAACGTGAGGCTCGAGAACAGCTCCAGGATCTGCGCGAAGGCGATCGTCTGCCGGCCAGGGTTCAGGGTCACCGGGTCGCTGACGGCGTACGAGACCGACTTCGTCCCGCTGTCGGCCGAACCGCCGGAGCCACCTCCGGAACAGCCGGCCAACGCGATGGTGCCGGCGACGAGAAGGGCAGCAGCACGCTTCATGGGATCCCTCCAGCTACTTCCCGGCCCGCAGGGGTGGGCCGGTGCATCTCTCGATGTTCGGGCCCACGAGTCTGTCTGGCAATAGGGAAGCTACGGAAGTTTCAGTACGAAATGAACTTTTAGCGTGGCCGTAACACGTGGCCGGGCCGGATTCGGGTGGACGTCAGCTGAAGTCGCCGGCGTTGTGCCGGAGCGGTTCGAGCACCGACCAGAGCATCTTGAGCTGCTCGTCGGTCAGGCCGCTGAGCGCGAAATCGGCCGCGACCAGGTCGTTCGTGGCCCGCTCGACCAGCTCCCGCCCCGCCGGCGTGATCTCGCACAGGATCGCTCGGCCGTCGTCGGGGTGCGGGGTCCGCGTGACCAGGCCGGCCGCCTCGAGCCGCCGTACGATCGAGGTCACCGAGGTGGGATGGACCTGCAGCCGCTCGCCCATCTTGCCCAGCGGCAGCGAGCCGCGGCGGGAGAACGTGAGCAGCACCAGCGCCTCGAAGCGGGCGAACGTCAGCCCGTGCTTGCGCAGGATGTCGTCCAGTTCACCGATGACGATCTGCTGGGCGCGCATCAGCGACGTGACGGCTCGCATCTGCTCGACCGCACCCCACCGCCGGCCCCACTGCCGCGAAGCCTCTTCGATGGGGTCGAACGGCAACGCCCTCTTCCTCGCCATGCGCGAAGATTAGCCCGCCGACCGGTACCAAAGTGTCCGTGCCGTCTGGGAGGGTCCCGGTATGACGTTGTCGACGGAGCAAGCCGGGTTCTATCTGGCGCACGTGCAGGCTGAGGCCGCGCGACTGGGTGAGGTCGGCCGGATGGGCCTGGAGCCCGCCGTGCCGAGCTGTCCGGGATGGACAGTGGATTCAGTACTGCGCCATGTGGCCCAGGTGTATGACCACAAGATCGAGGTGTTGCGGCTCGGCGCGCGGCCCACGGACTGGCCGCCGGACTTCAGCGGGCGGGAGACGCTCGAGTGGTTCGACGAGGCCCGGGCGGCGATCGTGGCCGCGCTGGAGAAGGTCGGGACCGCAGCCGAGACGTGGACGTTCAGCCCGCGCGACTCGACCTCCGGGTTCTGGTACCGGCGGATGGCTCACGAGAGTGTCATCCACCGGATCGACGTCGAGCAGGCCTACGACATCGTCACGCCGATCGAGGCCGAGCTGGCGCTCGACGGGATCGACGAGCTGCTCTACCCGACCCTCGGCGGGCCGTGGTGGGAAGAGGGCGACACCGAGCACCCGGTCGACGCGACTGTCCGCATCACCGCCGCCGGGCGGTCCTGGACGATCCGCTTGGACGGCACGAGTGTCGAGATCACGCAGGGCGCCGAGGGTGACGCCGCGGCCGAGATCTTCGGTGATCCCACTCCGGTTTTCCTGTGGCTCTGGGGCCGGGTCGCCGACGACGCGATCCAGATTGCCGGCGACGAGGACGTCGTACGGGCGTTCCGCGGGCGATTGGCCGAATGCACGACCTGATGTCCTTTCGCGGGTCTCGCTGTTCGTTCCCTTCCCGAGAGACCACAGTGGTCTCAGCAGAAGGAGGGCTCCGATGCCGCAGTACCTTGCACTGACCTACACCGCGGACGTGGACTGGTTTGCGCCTGAGCAGGCGGGCGAACTCGCCGAGTACCGGCAGTTCGCTCTCGACAACGCCGAGCAGATCAAGGCGAGCGCGGTCCTGCACCAGACCTCGACGGCGACCGTCGTCCGGGTCGAGGGCGCTCGCGGCGGACCGGTCGTCACGACGGACGGACCGTACGCCGAGACCAAGGAAGCGCTGACCGGGTATTACCTGATCGACGCCGAGGACCTGGAGGAGGCCGTCAAGATCGCGGCCCAGCTCCCGGCCGCGTGGAACGGTGCGGTCGAGGTCCGCCCGGTGATCCTGGCCAGGTAGTGGCTCAGCAGTACGACGCGGTCGCCGAGACGATCCGGATCGAGGGGACCCGCATCCTCGCGACCCTGATCCGGACCGTCGGCGACGTCCAGCTGGCCGAGGACGCCGTCCAGGAGGCAGCCCTGGCGGCCCTCGGCGCCTGGCCGGTCACCGGCGTACCGCCCGAGCCCCGGGCCTGGCTCACGGTCACCGCCCGCCGCAAGGCGATCGACATCATCCGCCGGGAGCAGGCCCGGGTCGGCAAGGAGCGGGACGCGTCCGAGCTGATCGAGCTCACCCAGCCCGTCGAGACCGACCTGCTCCGGCTCATATTCACCTGCTGCCACCCGACCCTCTCACCGCCGACCCGGGTCGCGCTCGCCCTGCGAACGCTGTGCGGCCTCTCCCCTGCCCAGATCGCCGGCGTACTCCTCACCACCGAGGTCGCGACCACCAAACGCCTGACCCGCGCCCGGCAGAAGATCGCCGCCGCCCGGATTCCGTACCGCGTACCGCCCGACGACGAACTCCCGGACCGCCTCCCAGCGGTCTGCGCGGTGATCCACAGCCTCTACACCGCGGGCCACGCTCCCGTTGAAGGCGAAACGGCGTACGACGTGGATCTCTGCGCGGAGGGGATCCGGCTCGGCGAGCTGCTGCACCGCCTGCTGCCCGATCAGCCGACGCCGACCGCGATCCTCGCCCTCCTGCTCCTGACCGAAGCCCGCCGACCCGCCCGGGTCGACGCGGCCGGCGAGGTGGTCACGCTCGGCCAGCAGGACCGGACCCGCTGGGACGCCGAGCTGATTGCCCGCGGTATCGCCCTGCTCAACGACTCACTCGAGCGCTCACAGCGCCAGGCGGACGCGTACCAGCTGCAGGCCGCCATCGCCGCCGAACACGCCCGCGTATCGAGCTACGCCACGACCGACTGGACGGAGATCGTCCGCCTGTACGGCCTCCTCCTGGCCGTCGCGCCCAGTCCGGCAGCCCAGCTCGGCCAGGTCGTCGCGACCGCCGAGACCGGCGACCTGACGTCGGCGGTGGCGTTGCTGGACGCCGTACCCCGGAGTCCTCGCTGGCACGCCATCCGTGCAGAGCTGTTGGCCCGACAGTCCCGCTATGCCGAGGCGGTCGCGGAACTCGACGAAGCCCTGACAACCGCTGCGGCGAACCACCCGGAGCGTGCCTATCGGGAGCGCCGCCGCGCCCTCTTCCAGCAGTACGCCGAGGGTTAGTCGGGGTCCTCGGTCCAGTTGCCGCGGTCGCTGTTGAAGATCGACCGCGGACCCGAGGACGTCGGGGCCGGACGGGCATGGCTGGTGTTCGGCGCCGAGGTGGTCGTGGCGACCTCCTGGGCGGAGTCCATCCCGATCGGTCCGGTGCCGTCGTCATCGGAGTCGTCGTCGCCCTGCACGACGTCAACGCTCGCCGACGCACGCAGACCGGTGCGCTGGATGACCCGTTGGATGGTCAGGTCGCGGTCGTCCGGACGGCTGACCCACTTGATCTCACGGAAGCCCTGGTCCTGCGCGGCCGACTCGAAGACGAAGTGGCCGTAGCCGAAGAGCCGACCGACGATCGGTTTCTGCAGCGTGATGTCCAGGATTCGGGCGATCGGGGTGGTCGCCACGGTCTGGGAGAAGACACCCCGGATCCGCATGACTCGCATGTTCGTGACCACGAATCGGTCTCGATGCTGGGTCAGGAACTGCCAGAAGGCGTGCGCGAGCAGCACCAGCACGATGACCAGCAGCACCTGGGCGCCGCCGATGTTGGTCGTGACGAGCGCGAACAGCAGGGCGGTGGCCAGGATGACCTCGAGCACGGGCACGGTGAACACCACCCAGTGGTGCCGCACCTCGTCGATGACGACTTCGCCCTCGTCCGAGATCAGATGGCGCCGGACCTTCGGGTCGAAGATCCGGAACAGGCCTATTCCGGCCATCCACTCACTCCCCTGTCACGCCCTGTCGCGCTGCTGTGTGACCCCGTACAGCCAAGTGTCCCGCACGATCGCTCGTCACGGGACACTTTGGCAGCAGATCAGTTGAACAGCGCGGTCAGGAACGTGATCACACTCCCGAACGCGTCGCCGACGGCGGAGAACGCTCCGCCTACCGCATCGGCCGCGTTCGTCGGCTGAGTGAACAGATAGAAGCCGGCAAAGGCGATGACCGACCAGATCAACAGCTTCTTCGGCATGTCACCACTCCTCGTATCGCTTGCACTCGGTCGACTGTGTTTGAATTTGTATCACGGACTGTCACCAATTGTCACTGACTGAACACAGCCCATCGCACAATGGTCACCAGCTACAAGGTCCATTCTGTAACGGATTCGGGGGCATGGCACCCATCGGCGCGCCGCCGTGAGACGCCGATCGTGCCACCGACCGTAAATCATCCCGCATTTGCCCGAATTCGGCACAACATTCGATGAACGAAAAGCAACGACACGATGTGACACTACGTGGTCGAGTGTCACAAGGCGGCGATCAATTCGTCCGCGGCCGAATACGGATCGGTGCCCCCGTCGGCGACCTTCGCCGCCAGCACGTCCAGCCGGGCGTCACCGTGCAGGTGCGCGAACCGGGACCGCAGCGCGGTCATCGCGATCGCCTCGATCTCGTCCCGGGCCCGGCTCCGCCGCCGCTCGGTCAGTACGCCGTTCGCCCGCATCCAGTCCAGTCGTTCGTCGATCGCCGCGACCACCTCGGCGACCCCTTCATTGCGTGAGGCAACCGTCTTCAGGATCGGCGGCGACCAGGCGCCCTCGGACCGTTCGGCCAGCGCGAGCATCGCCCGCAGGTCACGGGTGACGTTCTGGACGCCGTCGCGATCCGCCTTGTTCACAACGTAAATGTCGCCGACCTCGAGGATGCCGGCCTTGGCCGCCTGGATCCCGTCCCCCATCCCGGGCGCGAGCAGGATGAGCGTCGTGTCCGCCATACCGGCGATCTCGACCTCGGACTGACCGACGCCGACCGTCTCCACGAGCACGACGTCGAAACCGGCCGCATCCAGCACCCGCAACGCCTGCGGCGTGGTCCACGCCAGCCCGCCGAGATGCCCGCGCGACGCCATCGACCGGATGAACACCCCGGTATCGGTGGCGTGATCCTGCATCCGCACCCGGTCCCCCAGCAACGCTCCACCGGAGAACGGCGACGACGGGTCCACCGCGAGTACGCCGACCCGCTTCCCGGTCTCCCGGTACGCCGAAACCAGCGCCGACGTCGACGTGGACTTGCCAACGCCCGGCGAACCCGTGATGCCGACGATGTGCGCGTGCCCGGCGTGCGGCGAGAGCGCGGCCATCACCTCACGCAGCAGCGGGGACTCGTCCTCGACCAGCGAGATCAGCCGAGCGACCGCCCGGGAGTCACCCTCCCGGGCCCGCTCGACCAGCTCACCGACAGGTGCGGTGCGACGTGGCATCTAGTTGGCTACGCGGACGATCAGCGCGTCACCCTGACCGCCGCCTCCACACAAAGCCGCGGCACCGACGCCGCCGCCGCGACGCTTCAGCTCCAGCGCGAGGTGCAGCACCAGGCGGGCGCCGGACATGCCGATCGGGTGGCCGAGCGCGATCGCGCCGCCGTTCACGTTGACCTTCTCGGCGTCGACGCCGAGCTCACGGGTGGACGCGATCCCGACCGTGGCAAAGGCCTCGTTGATCTCGATCAGGTCGAGGGCGCTCGGCTCGATGCCCTCCTTCTGACAAGCCTTGACGATCGCGTTGGCCGGCTGGCTCTGCAGCGTCGAGTCCGGCCCGGCGACCGAGCCGTGCGCGCCGATCTCAGCGATCCAGGTCAGCCCGAGCTCCTCGGCCTTCCCCTTGCTCATCACGACGACCGCACAACCGCCGTCGGAGATCTGCGAGGCCGAACCGGCCGTGATCGTGCCGTCCTTGCCGAACGCCGGCCGCAGCTTCGCCAGCGACTCGACCGACGTGTCACCGCGGATGCCTTCGTCGCTGTCGACCACGATCGGGTCGCCCTTGCGCTGCGGCACCTCGACCGGGATCACCTCGTCGGCGAACACGCCGTTCTTCCAGGCAGCCGCGGCGTTCTGGTGCGAGCGGGCGCTGAACTCGTCCTGCTCCTCGCGGGTCAGCTTGAGGCCGGTGTTGTTGGCCTGGTCGGTCAGCGCACCCATCGCCTGGTCGGTGAACGCGTCCCACAACCCGTCGAACGCCATCGAGTCCACCATCGTCACATCGCCGTACTTGAAGCCCTCGCGGGACTTCGGCAGCAGGTGCGGCGCGTTCGTCATCGACTCCATCCCGCCGGCCACGACGACGTCGTACTCACCGGCGCGGATCAGCTGGTCGGCGAGCGCGATCGCGTTCAGGCCGGACAGGCAGACCTTGTTGATCGTGATGGCCGGGACGCTCATCGGGATGCCGCCCTTGGCCGCGGCCTGGCGGGCGGTGATCTGACCGCCGCCGGCCTGCAGCACCTGGCCCATGATCACGTACTCGACCTGGTCCGGTGCGACCCCGGCCTTCTCCAGCGCACCCTTGATCGCGAACCCACCGAGCTCGGCGCCGGTGAAGCCCTTGAGACCGCCCAGCAGCCGCCCGATCGGGGTGCGTGCGCCGGCGACGATGACGGATTGGTTCCGGGTGTCAGACATGTGGTCACGATACCTGCGGGGACACTGGTACGACCCGGGTCGAGCGCTGTTGATCGGGTCACACGGGCCGCGGATCGCGGGCTCGGACCCCTAGGCTGACAGCATGGATGGGCACCTTTTCGAGGCGATCGACCACGTCGGCATCGCCGTCGCCGACTTCGACGAGGCGGTCCGTCATTACGCCGAGGTGTTCGGCATGACGGTCGCGCACGAAGAGATCAACGAGGAGCAGGGCGTCCGCGAGGCGATGCTCTCGGTGGGCGACTCGGGCTCGTCGATCCAGCTGCTCGCGCCGCTGTCGGACGCGTCGCCGATCGCGAAGTTCCTGGACCAGCGCGGCCCGGGAATCCAGCAGCTCGCCTACCGGGTCCGCGACATCGAAGCCGTCTCCGCGACCTTGAGTGAGCGCGGCGCGCAACTCCTGTACGACACCCCGAAGCGCGGCACCGGTGGATCGCGCGTGAACTTCATCCACCCGAAATCGGCCGGCGGAGTCCTCGTCGAACTCGTCGAACCGCCTGCTCCGACGGCCTGAGTGTTACGGCTCGCCGACAGGGTGTGACGGCGCGCGTAATCGGACTGCTGGCTTGGTCCGGGCGGACTACTCTGATCGAGTGCTGAAGGACAGCGCCACCGATTCTCTGCACGGGGTGCCGGCCGGGTTCCAGCACGATGCCTTCGTCTACACGTCGGACGAAGGGTTCGTGCGACGCGCGGCCTCATTTGTGCACGAGGGTCTGGCGGCGGGGGAAAAGATCGTGGCTGTATTGCCACCTGACCGGCTCGCGGTACTCCGCGAGCGACTCGGTCCGGCCCACGACCAGGTGCGTTTTATCGATATGTCTGTTGCCGGGGGCAACCCTGCGCGGCTGATCCCGCTCTGGCGCGAACAGCTCGGACACGGCCCGGTCCGCGGACTCACCGAAGCCGCGTTCGCCGGCCGGAGTTCCGCCGAGTACGACGAGGTCGTACTGCACGAGGCGCTCACCGGCATCGCGTTCGCCGACGACCACTCGTTCCAGCTGCTGTGCGCCTATGAGGCGTCCGTCGGCATCGACCCGACGGCAACCCACTCCGGCGCGGAAGCCCTTGCGGACAAGACATTCCGTACGCCGCTGCCCGACGTACCGGATCGCGCCGAGCGACTCGAGTTCAGGCTGGCCGATCTCGGGCACGTGCGGGTTTGGGTGAACGGACAGGCTGCGTCGTACGGCGTTTCGCGGGACCGGCTGGACGACCTGGCGCTCGCGCTGCACGAGATCTGCACGAACAGCATCCGGTTCGGCGGCGGCAGCGGGACGCTGGCCGTGTGGGTCGCGGACGGCGCGTTGATCTGCGACGTGGCCGACCGCGGCCGGATCGACGACCTCCTGGTCGGACGCGTGCTGCCACCCCTGGACGGATTCGGCGGCCGGGGCGTCTGGCTGGCGAACCAGCTGTGCGATCTGGTCCAGCTGCGATCCGGCGACGACGTCACCCAGGTCCGGTTGCACACCCGCCTGCGCTGAGCTGACCCGATAAGACCACTGACAACGGTGGACTGGAAAAGTGATGGTGGTCTCACCGGTCGCTCGCTGTGTTACAGGGCACAGCGTCACGTGCATACTCGACGGTAAGTTCCGCTCACACTGACCGCCGTAGCAGGAGGTATGACGTGAAGCAGATCCTCGATGCGATTCTCGCCGGTGACACCGCGGCCGTCGGTGAGCTCGACGTACCGGAGCACTATCGCGGGATCACCGTGCACGCCGACGACGCGGGCATGTTCGAGGGTCTGGAGAGCAAGGAGAAGGATCCGCGCAAGAGTCTGCACCTGGACGACGTGCCGACGCCCGAGCTCGGGCCGGGTGAGGCGCTGGTCGCGGTGATGGCGAGCGCGATCAACTACAACACCGTCTGGACGTCGATCTTCGAGCCGGTCTCGACCTTCTCCTTCCTGAAGCGGTACGGGAAGTTGTCGCCGCTGACCGCCCGCCACGACCTGCCGTACCACGTGGTCGGCTCCGACCTGGCCGGTGTCGTACTGCGGACCGGGCCCGGCGTGAACGCGTGGAAGCCGGGCGACGAGGTGGTCGCGCACTGTCTGTCGGTCGAGCTGGAGTCCCCGGACGGGCACAACGACACGATGCTCGACTCCGAGCAGCGGATCTGGGGTTTCGAGACGAACTTCGGCGGCCTCGCCGAGCTCGCGCTGGTGAAGTCGAACCAGCTGATGCCGAAGCCGGCCCACCTCACCTGGGAGGAGGCTGCCTCGCCCGGGTTGGTGAACAGTACGGCGTACCGGCAGCTGGTCTCGGCGAACGGCGCGAACATGAAGCAGGGCGACGTCGTACTGGTCTGGGGCGCGTCCGGCGGGCTGGGTTCCTACGCGACGCAGTTCGCGCTGAACGGCGGGGCGATCCCGGTCTGCGTGGTGTCGTCGCCGGAGAAGGCGGAGATCTGCCGGGCGATGGGGGCCTCGCTGATCATCGACCGGTCGGCCGAGGGGTACAAGTTCTGGAAGGACCCGGTGACGCAGGATCAGAAGGAGTGGAAGCGGTTCGGGGCACGGATCCGGGAGCTGACCGGCGGCGACGATCCGGACATCGTGTTCGAGCATCCGGGCCGGGAGACGTTCGGTGCGTCGGTGTACGTGGCCCGGCGTGGCGGGACGATCGTGACGTGCGCGTCGACCTCGGGGTTCATGCACGAGTACGACAACCGCTACCTGTGGATGAACCTCAAGCGAATCATCGGCTCACACTTCGCCAACTACCGCGAGGCCTGGGAGGCGAACCGGCTCATTGCCAAGGGCATGGTTCATCCCACCGTCAGCAAGGTCTACCCACTCGAGGACACCGCGCAGGCGGCGTACGACGTCCATCGCAACCTGCACCAGGGCAAGGTCGGCGTACTGACACTCGCGCCCACCGAGGGGCTCGGGGTTAAGAACACCGAGCTGCGGGAACAGCATGCGGAGGCGATTAATCGCTTCCGGAACAGGTAGTTGTCCCCAGGGCCCGATTGGCTGGTTTCGCCCGTGTTCTGACAGGCTTAAGGTGGGGGATTCACGCTGAGCCGCCAGAAGGGAATCTCGGGAATGCCTGACGAGTCGAGCCTGCCGTTCTTCGACCGTACGGCGACCGCGGCCGGGGGCTTCCCGGTCAGCCGTCGCGGGTACGACAAGCAGGCCGTGGACGACTATGTCCGCGCGCTGGAAATGCAACTCGTCGAGGCCCGCGGCCGCGCCGATCAGCTCCAAGCAAGTACGGCCCCGATGCAGCGCCAGCTCGACGAGACCCGGCGCCAGCTCGAGGCCAGTGCGAACCCGTCGTACGCCGGACTCGGCGACCGGGCCGCACAGATCCTCCGGCTCGCCCAGGACCAGGCGTCCGAGGCGCTCGAGGAGGCCCGTCGGGAGGCCGACGAGCTGCGCGCGAACGCGGCCAAGGAGGCTGCCTCCGCGCGGGCGACCGGTGATCGTGAGGCCGAGGACATTCGCTCCGTCGCGCTGAACGAGGCGGACAGCATGCGTCGGACGGCCGAGGGTGACGCGGCCGAGGTTCGCCGTACTGCCGAGACCGAGTCGGCCGAGGTGCTGGCCGCTGCCCGGCGCAAGGCGGAGACGCTGCAGCTGACCGCCGAGTCGCAGGCGAGCACGCTGAAGAACGGCGCGCTGCACGAGGCGGAGAAGATCCGGACCGCGATCCAGCGTGAGTCCGCTGCACTGCGGGCGCGGCTGGCGGACGAGCGGGAGCAGCAGGCGAAGGAGCTGGCCGACAAGCACCAGCAGATCGCCGCCGACACCGAGAACCTGACCACCCAGATGAAGGAGGCCGCGGAGGCCTCCGAGCGGCGGGTCGCCGAGGCGACCGAGCAGGCCCGGAAGATCCGCGCCGAGGCGGAGGAGTCCGCTGAGCGGACGATCTCGCGGGCGCGGCGGGAGGCAGAGCAGTTGCTCACCACCGCCCGGACGCGCTCCGACTCCGAGCTCGCGAACGCCGCCGACGAGGCCGAGCGGTCGCGGACGATCGTCGCCCGCGAGACCGAGCGCCTGGCCAAACGCCGCGACGGCATCCTCACCCAGATCGCCGGGCTGAACGAGATCGCCAGCAACATCGCCCGCCAGGCCGCGGAGCTGGACTCCGAGACGGCGGCACCGCCGTACGTGAGCCCGTTCGCCCGGTCCGAGGCTCCTGCCACGCAGGCACCCAGCTCGTTGGACGGGCCGGGCAGCTCGTTCACCGAGCCACACGGTGCATCCGGCAACGACTCGTACTCCGGGGCAGCCTCCGGCGGCGGCTGGTCCAGCGGCTCCCTCACGACACCCCCGGAGTCCCCGGCCCCCGCCGGCCCCACGTCGACTGGCCCCGCCTCAGGTGGTCCTGCCTCGAGTGGTCCCGCTTCGGGCGGTTTCGCTTCGGACAGTGCCGCTTCGGATGGCTTCGGCTCGGGTGGACCTGGCTCGGGCGGTTTCGCCTCCGGTGGACCTGGCTCGAGTAGTGCCGCTTCCGGTGGTCTCGTCTCCGACGGTCCTGGATCGGATTTTGCCTCGAGTGGAGCTGCTTCAGGGGGTCCTGCTTCGGGTGGTTTCGGCTCGGGAAGTCCGGGATCGGGTGGTGCTGGATCGGGCGGTTTCGGGTCGGGTGGGCAGTCGCCGAGTCCGTTCGGGGAGCCGCGGGGTACGGCCGCCACGGACAACCCGTTCACGGAGCCTGAGGGTGTGACGCCCTCCGGAGCTCGGTCCGGCAGCCCCTTCGCGCCTGCGAGCCCGGCGGGTTCCTCGTCCTTCGCGGAGGATGAGTCGGACGACGACGAGATCGGTCCGTTCACCGGTGCGAGCCCGTTCGTCGGGCTCGGCGCGGGCGACGCGCGGGTCGACGAGACCCGGATCGACACCGGCCTGCGGGTCGACCCTAAGGACGCCGACGACCTCGCCAGCAAGACCGCCGGCGGACCCGCCGATCCCACCGACTCTCCCTCAGCCTCGACCGACTCCGACTCCGCGGACGCCGACGCCGACGCCGACGCCGACGCCGACGCCGACGAGGATGACGACGACCCGGTGGACTCGACCAGGATCGACGAGTTGCGCCTCGATGACCTCGCGAACGAGCAGACTCCTGTCTCGGCGGAATCGAACGGTTCGGCCACGGACAAGAAGACCGACGAGGCCAAGAAGTCCGGCTCGCGATCCCCGAAGGACAAAACGACGTGACACCACCCGGCGACGAAACCTCCACAGCGGAGCCCGGCGAGGAGATCGCCGAAGCCGCAGAGGAAGCCAAAACCGCCGCCGCGAAAGCTCAGGCAGCCGCCGACAAGAGCGAAGACGCCGCCGAACAGGCCGGTGAATCCGCCGAAGAGGCCGATGACTCGGCCGACGAGGCGAAGACGGCTGCCCACAAGGCCGACGACTCGGCCGACGAAGCCGAGGAGTCGGCGGACGACGCGAAGGCGGCTGTCCACAAGGCGGCCGCCGACGAGGACAACATCGCCGACGAACTCCTGATCGAGGAGCGGCACCCGGACGTCGGCATGGGCGTACCCGGTGCGCCGCTGCGGCGGTCGAGCCCGTTCATGTTCGGTTTCTTCGCGGCTCTCGGCGTACTCGTCGCCTGGGGACTGTGGAACGCGCTCGGCCAGGCCCGCTCGGTCCTCATCCTGCTGCTGGTCTCGATGTTCATCGCCGTCGGCCTGAACCCGCTGGTCGAGTGGTTCATGCGCCGCGGCATGAAGCGCGGCCTGTCGGTCGGCGTGGTGTTCCTGCTGATGATCCTGGCGGTCGCCGGCGTCGGCTTCGCGATCGTCCCGGTCGTCTCCGACCAGATCAACAGCCTGATCAAGAACGCGCCCGACTGGCTCGACCTGCTGCAGAAGTCGAAGTCGCTCAAGGAACTCGACAACCGGTACCACTACATCCAGAAGGCCCAGGAGTACATCCAGGATCCGGCCCTGGCCCAGCGGGCGTTCGGCGGCATCCTCGGCGTCGGCAAGGTGGTGGCCGGTGCCCTGTTCAACACGTTCACGATCCTGATCCTGACGCTGTACTTCCTGGCGTCGCTGCCGTCGGTGAAGCGGGCGGCGTACAGCCTGGTCCCGCGCACCCGCCGTACCCGCGTCTCGATCCTCGGCGACGAGGTCCTGACCCGCGTCGGCGGTTACGTCAGCGGCCAGTTCATGGTCGCCCTCTGCGCCGGCGTACTGATGTTCATCTTCCTGGAGATCATCGGCCTGCGGGAGTACGCCGTGGCGCTGGCGATCGTGGTGATGTTCTGCGACTTCATCCCGATGGTCGGCGGCCTGATCGGCGTCGTGGTTGTCGCCCTGATCGGCTTCACCTCCGGTCTCTGGACCGGAGTCGCCTGCCTGATCTACGGCATCATCTACCAGCAGATCGAGAACTACGTCGTAGCCCCCCGCATCATGCGCCGGGCCGTGGACATCCCCGGCGCCGTCACCGTCATCGCCGCCCTCCTGGGCGGTGCCCTCCTTGGCGTGGTCGGCGCCCTCCTAGCCATCCCCTCCGCCGCCGCCATCCTCCTCATCATCCGGGAAGTCTGGGTCCGCAAAGCCGACGCTTCCTAAATTCTCTTCACACAGCAGCGCCGCGTGGGACTACCCCACGCGGCGCTGTTTTGCGTCCTGCTCGCCACAGCTTCTGCTCGACAGCTGAGCTTTGGCCCATCCCTCGCAGGACCACGATGGCGATGGACTCTTACAGCAAAAGGCGCGGCCGCTCGATGTGACCTTTCCCCTTGTGGATAAGGGATTTCGGTGGGGTTCCGATTTGGCGAAGATCATGATGGGACCTAGAATAGAACACATGTTCGAAGAGGAACTTACCGCGCTGTCGACGACCGACCTACTGGAGTCGGCCGCCGAACACCGGGCCGAGATCAACCGGCTCGAAGCCCGCCTCCTCGCTCATGCCCAGATATTTGCCGACCGCAACCACCCCGACAGCTCTCCACGCTGCCCCGGCCGTCGCGATGCCGATGGCCGTGAGCGTGGGGTCGTTCTCGGTGGTGACGGCTGTCCCGAGATCGCCGAGTTCGCCCCGGCCGAATTCGGCGCCGTCCTCGGGATGTCGACGTATGCGGCCGCCGCCTATATAGGCCAGGCCCAGGCACTGCAACATCGGTTCCCCCGGATCTGGGCCAAGGTCCAAGACGGCACCGCCACACCCTGGCGCGCCCGCAAGATCGCCACCGCCTGCCACGATCTCAGCGAAGAATCCGCCGTCACCATCGACGAACGCCTCGCCCGCTGCGTCGACACCGTCACCCCACAACGCCTTGAGAACATCGTCACCGCCGCCCAGGCCCACGCCGACCCCGAAACAGCCCGCGCCAAAGCTGAGCAGAAGAAGCGCGAACGCGGCGTCCACCTCGGCCGCTCCGACGAACACGGCAACAAAACCATCTACATCCGCACCGGATCCGGCCACGCCATCCGCTTCAACGCCACCATCAACAGCATCGCCGACGCCCTCAAAATCTTCGGCGACACCCGCTCAACACAATCCCGCCGCGCCGACGCCGTCGGCATCATCGCCGACTCCCCCTACACCCAAGAACTACTAACCCAAGCCCAACACCACCTCCGCACCAACCCACCCGCCCCAGACCCCGCACCGGCCGTCAACCCCGACATCGATCATGCTGCTGCGCGTGAGGTCCCGCGCAGTCGTGCCATCACCAGGGCACCGCGAACGATCCATTCGAACGACGACGAGCTGCTCACCGACTGGACGAATCACGACGCACGGACCCCGCACGTCGAGCCCAGCTCGTACGACGAACCTGGCCAGTACGACGAGTCTGGACCGTACGATGAGGCTGACCGCGACGCGCCCCACCCCAGCGAGGTCGACCTCCCCGACCCACTCGACAACCCCGGCCCGACGCCAGCCGAGTCATTCGATCCCGGCATGTGCTTCGAACCCGACGACGGCGAGCCCATGGATGCAGCCGCCCAACGAGCTCTCCACACTCGCCTCGCCCATATCAAACACACGGCACACACCAAACGCGCGAACACTGGCACTGGCACCATCCGCACAGGCGGCGCGGGCGGCACAGGCGGACAACTACGCCCCGGGCAGACCGAGCTCTACATCCACCTCACCGACCACACCCTTGCCACCGGCACCGGCGTACTCCGCGCCGAAGCCATCGGCCCCCTCCTCGCCGACCAACTCACTGAACTCATCGGCCACGGCCCCTACACCGTCAAGCCGATCATCGACCTGAACGACGCCATCAGCGTCGACGCCTACGAAACCCCCGACCGCATCCGCGAACGCACCAAGCTCACCCACCCAGTCGAACTCTTCCCCTACGGCACCCGAGAATCCCACCAAGCCATCGACCTCGACCACATCCAGCCGTACGACCCCCTCGGCCCACCTGGCCAAACCAACACCGCCAACCTCGCGCCCCTCGGTCGTCTCAGCCACCGAGTCAAGACCCACGCCCACGGCTGGTCAGTCCACCGAATCGACCATAAAACCCTCGAATGGACCACACCCCACGGATTCACCTTCCACGTCGACCCCAACGGAACCCACCGAATCACCAGCCCTCACCCCGACTGCCCAACCTGATGCAAGCCACCGACCCCGCCACCCCACTGGCTACGATCACGCCCTGCCAGGAGACCCATCGGAACCAGGAGGCGCCTGGGAACAGGAGGCTCCTCGGAAACAGGAGGCCCATCGAGGGTGTGGGCCGCTAAGCTCACGGTCGGAACGGAGCATGCGCTCGGGCGGAAATACGTAGTCCACAGCCGGTGATAGCGGCGCGCGATCGTCCGGCGCGACCTCGGCTACCCCGTCCGCGCGAGTTCAGGGGAGTTCAGGCGAGCTCGTGCCGTGGCTGCAGTGGCTGCCGTGGACCAAGCCACCTCGGCATCGGCCCGTCCGATTATGTGGCCTGGCTGGACGACCCGGAAGGAGCACCCTATGGATCATCACGGCCAAGCGGCCGATGAAGTCCCAGCTGACGGACATGCCCCGCCCGTGCAGGTCTTGATTATCAGTGGGCCGGTCGGCGTGGGCAAGACGTCCGTGGCGCACGAGATGTTCGATCAGCTGAGTGAGCGGGACATCCCGCACGCGGTCATCGACATCGATGCCCTCGGCATCAGTTGGCCGTTCGGCAACGGCGATCCCTTCAACAACCAGATGGCCATGCGCAACCTCGCCGCCATCTGGTCCAACTTCGCCGCAGCCGGCGCAACCCACGCCGTACTCCCCCGAGTCATCGAAACCGAAGCAGACCTAACCCCGTACCGCCAAGCAATCCCCAACGCCACCTTCCAAATCTGCCGCCTGACCGCCACCCCCAGCACCCTCCGCCACCGAGTCACCCAACGCGAACACGGCACCTCCCAAGAGCCCCTAATCGCCCGAGCCCTCCACCTGGCCAAATCCCTGGAACACTCTCCCACCACGTTCACAGTCGACACCACCAACCGTCCCCTCCCAGCCATAGCCCAAGAGGCCCTAACCAAAGCCGGCTGGCTCTAGCAACAGCGCTAGACGCGCTTCCACAGTGCAGCTCGGGCCGGGGCGTGCTCGTCAGGTGAGGGTCCTTCGACGAGCTGTCCGGCTTCGATCAGCAGTACGCGGTCGCGACGACGTCCGGCCGGGTCTGTGAGAACAGCCCGAATCGTCAGCTGCGCCGGAGACCAGTCCTGTACTTTGACCGGTCTCGGGTCTGTGCCGAGTGCGGTGAGGGAGATCCGGCGCGTACCGCCGAGGATGCGCGGAGCAAAGTCCAGTTTTAGTCGCTGCCCGTCGTCGCGTTCATACACGCCGGCCAGCGCGCGGTCTACCGGCTCGGCATCGCCCCGCACTCTCGGCCTGGAGCGCGTGCCCACGTCGCGGGTCAGGCTCGAACGCAGCCGACTGCCATACGTTCGAACGTGCTCCCGAGCGGCCGGGGTCAGCTGGGCCCTCTCCGACGTCGACCAACCCCAACCCCCGCCCAGGAGCATCAACAGGTTCTGCAGCGCGAAGTAGTCGGCTCGCGTGTCCTGGGAGAGGAAGAGCCCGCCCTTCTGGAAGTACCAGACTCGAAGGCTGGTGGCGAGGTTCTTCGCCTCGGTCTCGGAGAACGACGACTCCGCGGCGTACTTCGCGAGCGGTTCGAGTCTCGCCCAGAGATCGGCGTACGCCGTGACGCGTCTGCTCCGGAGGTCGGCGTCGTAGTCCACCACCATCTTGCTCCTGGTGCCGAGATACGTAAGAACCCCGGACACCACCGCCCCGACCACAAGAGTCAACGTAGACAGCAGAACCGCAGTCATCCGTGCATCACCCCGCCCCCTTCATGCGAGGCTACGCGCGCCGCACGCAAGCGAGCTAGGGTCCGGCGAGTTTGGTTACTTCGGGGGTTGGGTTGGCGTGGAAGGCGCAGGCTCGGGGGTAGCCGGCTAGGCAGCCTCGGGTGGTCATGAGGGCTGTGTAGTAGTCGATGTAGCGGAAGCCGTACGTTTCGCCGCGGGCGAAGGCCTGGTGGCGGATAGCGGAGATCCAGCGGTAGAAGGCCTCGTCGGGGATGGGGACGTACTGGGTGGGCTGGAAGCCTTCCATGTCCTCCCAGTTCTCGGCGTGGAGGAACGTTCGTACGCCGTGTCTCGGCAGCTCGTGGTCCATCGGGAGGCCGGCCAGGAAGCGGGCGCGTTCGGTCAGCCGGGCGGCGTTCTCGTGGTCGCTGTGGATCGAGTGCTTCCAGTGGGTGATGAGCGTGTCCGGTTGCTTCTCGCGGATGACCGTGGCCAGCTCGAGCGCGACCTCGTCGGTGTCGGCGAGGAAGCCGTCGCTCTGGTCGAAGACCATGAAGTCGGCGCCGATCGCGGTCGCGAACGCCTCGCCCTCGGCGATCTTCTGCTTCTTGTACTCGGCCGGCGTCAGCCGCGGGTGACCGCGCTCCCCCGGCGTCAGCGCGACGATCGTCACGCTGGCCCCCTCCAGCACCAGCTTGGCCAGGGTGGGACCGGCGGTCAGGTCCATGTCGCCGATGTGCGCTCCGACGGCGAGCACTGTTCTGGTCACAACGGTCTCCTCACTTCAGGCCACTCAGTACGACGCCGCGGACGTAGTACTTCTGGAACAGCAGGAACACGACGAGCACCGGCAAGGTGCTGATCACCAGGCCGGCCATCACGATCGGCATGGTGCGGTCGGGATCGAGGAAGCTCTGCAGCAACTGGATGCCGACCGGAAGGGTCTGCAGATCGGGATCCGAGGACGAGATCAGCAGCGTCCAGATGTACTCGTTCCACGTCCCGATGAACGTGATCAGGCCGAGCGTGATCGCCACCGGCTTGGTCTGCGGGAGCACGATCAACCGCCACGTCTGCCACTGGTTCGCGCCGTCGATCTTGGCCGCCTCGAGCATCTCGTCCGGCAGCGAGACCATGAACTGGCGCATCAGGAAGATCCCGAACCCGCTGACCGCGAACGGCAGGATCAGCGCGACCAGGCTGGTGGTGAGACCACCGTCGCCGCCCCGGCCGAGGATGTCGTTGCCGCCGGCCAACGGCCAGTTCAGCATGATCAGGAACGTCGGGATCAGCAGCAGGAACGGCGGCAACATCATCGTCGCCAGGATGAACCGGAAGATCACCGCCCGCCCGCGGAACCGCAGCTTCGCCAGCGCGTACCCGGCCATCGACGACGTCACCAGCACCGACACCGTCACGCTGATCGTGACGATCACGCTGTTCCGGAACAACCGCACGAGCTCCAGCTGCGAGAACGCCGAGCGATAGTTGTCGAAGCTGAAGGACTTCGGGAAGAGCTTGTACGGAATCACGCCGTACTCGCCCGGACCCTTGAACGAGCTCATCACCATGTCGAGGAACGGCATCACCATCGCGACGCCGCCGATGATGACGATCAGGTACGCGAACCAGGGGAACCCGCCACGACGACGCTTCACGAGGTCTCCTCTCCGCGCCGGCGAGCGATCCACAGCTGCAGCAACGTGATCACCAGGATGATCACGAACAGCACCATCGCCATCGCACTCGCCGTCCCCCAGGCGCCGAACTTGAACGCCCGCTGGTACATCTCGAACGCCGCCACGTTCGTCGCGTTGACCGGCCCGCCGTCACCGGTCATCACGATGATCAACGCGAAGGACTGCAGCCCACCGATGAACTGCGTGATCAGCACGAACAACAGCGCCGGCCGCAGCAACGGCAACGTGATCGACCAGAACATGTGCCACGCCCCGGCCCCGTCCACCTCGGCGGCCTCGTAGTACATCTCCGGGATCGCCTTCAAACCAGCGGTCAGGATCAGTACGGCACCACCGATCGAAGCCCAGGCGTGGACGACTGTCACGGAAGGCAGGGCGTACGACGCATCCGACAGGAACCCGACACTGTTGACGCCGAGCTTGTTCAGTACGCCGTTGATCAGCCCGGCCGGCTGGTACATCATCTTCCAGACGTTGCCGATAGCCACCACCGTTGCGACCACCGGCAGGAAGTACAGCACCCGCCAGAAGCCCTGGAACGACAGCCGATCGATGCAGTAGGCAACCAGCACGGATCCGAAGGTTGCCAGCAGCACCGACCCGAAGGCGAACAGCAACGTGTTCACCAGGATCGGCTTGACGAAGGACCCGTCGAAGCTCAGTACCTCGCGGAAGTTCCCGACCCCGGCCCACTGGATCGTGCCCAGGTCGAACCCGCCCCAGTTCGAGAACGCCAGCACGATCGCGAAGATGAACGGCAGGATCAGGAACACGCAGAAGAACAGCAGCACCGGCGTGAGGAACAGGTACGCCGCCCGTCCCTCCCGATGCAGCCGACCGGTCTGCCGGGCCGGCGCCGCGACGGCACCTGCCCGGCTGACGAGGGTCGTCATTGCGGTTTGACGGCCTTGGCCGCTTGCGCCAGCGCGTCGTCCGGATTCTTGCCATCAGCAAGGACCGTCATGATCGCGTTGTGCAGCGCGGTCTTCGCCTCGTACGCCCCCGGCTGGTTCGGTTCCGGCATCGCGTACGTCGTCGCGTCGTAGATCGGGGTCAGGTTCGGGTCGGTCAACGACTTCCGGTACGTCGCCTGGTCCGCCGTACGGGGCGGGATCAGTCCCTGGTCGGCCAGCCACTTGCCGGTTGCGGTGACGCCGCCGTCCGTCTTGTGCTCGTTGAGCCAGCTGAGGAACTTCCAGGCCTCGTCGGCGTGCTTGCTGCGCTGGTTCACGCCCATGAAGAACCCGTACGCCAGCGACCCCTTGCTCCCCGCGGTCGGTCCGGGGATCGCGGTCACCCCGACGTCGGAGGAGTACTTGTCCTTCATCTGGGTCTTCAGGCTGCCGATCCACCAGCCGGCCTGGATCGCCATCGCGACGCCACCGCTGCGGAACTGCTTGGTCGGCGAGATCGAGGTGTTGGACGCCTTCGCGGCCGCGAGATCGCCCTCGAACTTCAGCGCCGCCTTGCCTTCCGGGGTGTCGAACTGGGGTGCGCCGTCCGGACCGAGGAAGGTGCCACCGGCCGAGTCAAGCAGGGACAGGAACGGGTGTACGGACTTGTTGTCGCCGTCCTGGATCAGGCTCAGGCCCTCGACCTGGATGTTGCCCTTACTGTCCCGCTTGACCGTCTTGCGAGCCGCGTCCGCGAGCTCGGCCCAGGTGGTCGGCGGCTTGGTGATGCCCGCCGCGGCGAGGATCTTCTTGTTGTAGAAGAGCACGTAGGTGTTCAGCTCGGTCGGGTACCCGAGCAACATGTCGCCGGTGGTGACCGCGCCCTGCGCAGCCGGGCTGTAGTCGGCCTTGATCTTCTTGGCGATGTCGTCCGGCACCTTCGCCACGACGTTGGCCTTCTGGAGCTGCCCGCCCCACAGGCCGTACGCACTGACGATGTCCGCACCGCGGCCACCGGTCTGCCGGACCGTCAGCGTCGTCAGCAGGTCGTCGAACTTGACGACCTCTGCCTTGACCTGGATGTTCGGGTTGTCCTTGTTCCACTCGGTGATCATCTTGTCGAGCCCGTCCTTCGACGGCCCGTCGCTGTAGTGGCTCAGCAGCGTGAGCTGGACCTTGCCGTCGCCACTGCCCGAGCCACTGCCCGAGCCGCTGCCGCCACCGCAGGCCGCGGCGGTCGCCAGCAAGCTCGCTACCACAGCCAGTCGGAGTCCACGTGAGATGCGCATTTAATCCCCTACCTTCGCCCGGAGGATGGTGAATGTGCGGGTGATGCTGAACCCCGTCTTGAGATAGAGCTGCCCGGCCGCCGACTGCTCGCCGGTCCACAGGAACCAGGCACTGTGCGCGCCGAGGGCAACCATCCGCTCGAGCGTCAGGTGCAGCAGCACCTTGCCGAGCCCGGTGCCACGCGACGCGGGCAGGACGCCGAACGGCCCGAAGCGATCGATCACACCCTCGTAGGTGCCGTGCATCGCCCAGCCGAGGATCCCGCGGCCCGGATCACGGGCCACCACGATGCGATCCACGGGCATCCCCGCGACGACGGCCTCGCGGATCGCGCGGGCCCAGTCCGGGTTGAAGTCGTCACCGGCGATCGTGATCAGCGACGTCAGCTCGTCGCCGGTCGGTGTGCCGAAGGTGTAGCCCTCGGCCGTCAAAGCCTGGATCCGGTCCCGCACCTCGGCCGGGATCTCGTACCCGACCAGGCTCCGGTCCATCGCGACCGCGTCGTACTGGCGCTGGAAGCCGAGGTCCGGGAGCAGTCGCGCGGCCGCCGGATACCGGTCGGTGTCGAGTCCGGGGAGGAAGTAGTTCGGTGTGTACGACGAGAAGAAGACCTCGGACCGTCCGCACGAACGCAGCCAATCCATTGCCGCGGTCAACAATTCCCGGCCGAGTCCGCGACCCCGGTGGGCCGGGTGCACGAAGAAGAACGGGATCCAGCCGCTCGCCGGTTCCAGGTCGTCGGAGTCGACGGCGATCAGACGTCGTACGGCGTACGCGGCACCGACAATCTGATCGTCGACGATCGCGACCTTGAGGCCGGCGGCGTCGAAGTTGCGGTCGAGCAGGAACAGGTCCCGGAAGCGCTGATAGCCGATCGGATCCGTCGGCGCCGCCGCGGTCCACACCTCCGCCAGCCGGGGACCATCGCCGACCTCGAACGAGCGAATCATCACAAGCTCCCGTCATAGAGCAGTACGCCGGGCCGCACCCAGCCCGCCGGCGTGGTTGCCGCAGGCAAGAGATCCAGCGGATCGTCGCCCGCCTCGAGCGCCTTGCGGAGTGAGTCCGAACCCCACAACTTGTCGAGCGACGGGAGCAGACCGAAGTCGTCCGGATAGAGCTCCCGCAGTGTCCGCAGCATCACCAAGGCAGTGCGGACCGGCTCGTAAACCGACTGGTCAACCACGTGCAGCTGTACGCCGGACACCGCCTGACCCGCGTACTTGCTGAAGACCGGCTCGAACCAGGTACGCCGGAACACGACGCCCGGCAACTCCCCCAGCGCCGGGATGAACCGGTCGTCGACGTACGGCGCCCCGATCGTCTCGAACGGCCGCGTCGTACCGCGGCCCTCGCTGAGATTGGTGCCCTCGAAGAGGCCGGTGCCCGGGTAAACGAGGGCGGTGTCGCGCGTCGGCATGTTCGGCGACGGAGGCACCCAGGGCACCCCGACCGCGCCGGCGCGGGTCCACCCCTCCATCTCGACAACCGTTGCCGTGCCCAACTGAAGTGCGAGCTCACCGATGGTCAGACCATGCCGGAGCGGGATCGGCGCGCGACCCACGAAGCTCTCGAAGCCCGGCTCGAGCACCGGCCCTTCGACGCGTACGCCGCCCAGTGGGTTCGGCCGGTCGAGGACGATGAACGGCTTGCCGAGGCGGGCAGCCGCCTGCTGGCAGTCGTACATCGTCCAGATGTAGGTGTAGAACCGCGTCCCGATGTCCTGGATGTCGAAGAGCAGCGCGTCGACACCGGAGAACAGGTCGTCGAGCTCACGGCCCTTACGGCGATACGTGTCGAAGACCGGCAGCTCGGTGTCCGGGTCGACGCCCTCGGCCTCACTCGCGCCGGCTTGTGCAGTACCGCGAAGGCCGTGCTCGGGTCCGAACAGCGCGGTCAACTGCAGACCCGCGTCGAGAAGTCCGACCGAGGCCGGCGTGAGGTCCGGCAGGACGCCGGTGAAATTAGTGATCAACCCGAGCCGGCCGTCGCCCACAAGCCCCGGCTCTGCGATCAATCGCTCCACGCCAGTCCGCACCGCCATGGGTGGAAAACTTACCGACGTGCTCCGATGAAGGTCAATGGATTACGGACAAACGTTTTCCTGAATGAGACAATGGCGAGTGCTCAGGGCAGGAACGGCGTCAGCACGGCGAGGAAGTCGTCGAGGCGCTCGGCGTGGACCCAGTGGCCGGCTTCGGCGACCTCGGCGTACTGGACGTGCGGGAAGTACGTCGCGATCGTCGCGCGATGGTCCTGCTGGACGTAGTCGGACTTGCCGCCGTAGACGAAGAGCGTCGGGCCGTCGTACTGCCGGCCTTCGAGGCCGGACGGCCAGCCGGAGATGGCCGGGAGAGCAGCCTCGATGACCGGGAGGTTCGGCCGCCAGCGGGCGCCGTCGGCATCGAGGATGAGGTTCTGTAGGAGGAAGGCGCGGGTGCCGGGATTGGGGACGGCGGCAACCAACTGCGCGTCGACGTCGGCACGCCGGGCAATCGAGGAGAGATCAGCGGTCCGCATTGCCTGCGCGTACTCGACGAAGGCCGGCGGGTAGGCAACTGGCGCGGCATCGACGACCACCAGTCGCTCGACCACGGCCGGGTACTGCAGCGCGGTCAGCATCGCGGTCTTGCCGCCCATCGAGTGACCGACCAGCGCGACCGGCCCGACCCCGAGCGACTCGATCGTCTCGCGGACGTCGTCGGCCATCTCCGGGTAGCTCATCGTGTCCGTGTGCGGCGACGTGCCGTGGTTGCGCAGGTCGAACGCGAAGACCCGGTGCTGGCCGGAGAGCCGCCGGGCCGCGGTCATCCAGTTGCGGCCGGAGCCGAACAGCCCGTGCATGACCACGACCGGCGTACCAGTCGCGCCGTACGACGTCACCGGAAGCTTCATCAGGCAAACCTTTCAGCGGCGGCGTTGCCAGCAGGCGGTGTGCCAGTGGCGTCGCTCGTCGAGGGACTGGGCGCCGCCGAGCGCGGCGAGCAGGCTGGGGTTGTCCGGCCAGACGACGACATGCGGCGTCGCGGGCCGGATCTGCTGGTCGCAGCCGGGGCAGCGGTACGGCTTCGACGACGCGGAGCCGGACACGCGGCGGACGTTCCACTCGCCGTCGGACCGCTCCTCGCGCGACTGGTTACCACCGAGCCGGGGCCGGTCGCCGACCGGCCGCTGCCACTTGGAAGGTCTTCTGCGCGACATAGCCCTTCCAGGCTAGCCGTATGAGCTAGCTCACTCGCGCGCGACGGCGTACGCCGCGGTGCCGATCAGCTCCATCGACACCTGCAACCGTTGCAGGCTGACGTTCTTCGCGATCGTGTCCTCGGGCGAGTGGTACGGCGGCTCGAGGAACGCCGGCGAGATCTCACCACGCCACGAGAAGTTCGCCGCCGCGATCCCGACCTCCTGGAACGACTGGTGGTCCGACGCACCACGCAGGACCGGGCCGACGATCTGCGGGTCGTACCCGAGCCGTACGCCGGACGCCCGGACCGCATCGGTCGCCGTGTTCGCGAGTCCGGTGAACGACAGCAGCCAGTACGTGATGGCCGGGTCCCAACTGGTGGCGACCATGTCGTTCTGGAAGACCGCCTTGTACCGATCGCGTTGGTCCTGGGCCAACTGCGCGACGTGGTACCGGGATCCGATCAGCCCCTGCTCCTCCGAACCCCACAGCGCGAACCGCAGGGTGGCGTTCGTGGGGAGGCGGCTCATCACCCGGGCCAGTTCCATCGTCAGCACGGTCCCCGAGCCGTCGTCGTTCGCACCCGGCGCACCGATGACCGAGTCGTAGTGACCACTCACCATCACGATCGGCCCGTTGGTGCCGGACTTGCCGCGACGCTCGCCGATCACGTTGTTCGAGATCAGTCCGCGGTGGGCCGTCGTACTGATCCGCAGCGGCAGTGAGGTCACCACCGCGAGCGCCTCCCGGATCAGCCGCTTCTGCACCTGGGCGACACCGATCACCGGGATCGGTGCGTCGGTCAGACCGGCGGGCGAGAATGCCGAGGCCCGGCGTGGGAACACCTGGTCGGCGGGCAACAGGATGACTCCGACAGCACCCCGCGCCACGGCCTCCGCGACTAAGGCCGGGCGCGATGCTGCCACGTCATCCGCGATCACGATCGAGCCGGCCACGTCAGCCGGCCAGACCGGTGCCGTCGCGGCTCCGACGTCCCGGACCGGTCCTTCGACTGTGACGTCGAGCTTGCCGCCAGGAGCGGCGCCGGCCTGCCAGCACAGGTCGTTCGGCAGCACATCGCGTACGTCGGTGATCTGGGCAAGGAACTTGTCCGCGACCGGGAACGGCTCCAGCCGGGTCCGGTAGCCGAACCTGTCCAACTGATCGGCGATGTAGTCGGCCGCACGCTTCTCACTCGTGGTCCCGCCGATCCGCGGACCGATGTGTTCCGACAGGACCTGCAGGTGACGCAACGCGCGGTCGGACGACAGTCCCGACACGATCTGCCGGTCGTACTTGTCCAGCTTCGGGCGGGTGACCGCACCTGGTCGCAGGTCGTCCGCACCCCAGGCAGGGGCAGCGGGGAGAGCAGTCGCGGCGGTGACCCCGGCAACGGCGCCGAGCAGGCCGCGACGACTCAAACCGGATCTTTCGGTCATGAAGGTCTCCTCAAAGGTGGGCGGCCCCGAGGAGTGAGAACCTAACCGATCTGCGACTGAGTCGCCTAGAGCTCGGCTAGCGCTGGTTGCGAAGTTCCGCGCCGACCGCGTGCATATGCCGCAAACCCATCAGGTACGAATCAATCAGAGTCGTGCTGACATAGGGCATTCCGACGCTTTCGCAGTACGACCGGACGATCGGCTGGGCGAAGCGGAGGTTGGCGCGCGGCATGCTCGGGAAGAGGTGGTGCTCGATCTGGTAGTTGAGCCCGCCCATCATCCAGTCGGTGACGATCCCGCCGTTGACGTTGCGCGAGGTGAGGACCTGCTTCTCCAGGTGACCCCAGTTGGTGTCGTCGTCGGGCATCTCCATGCCCTTGTGGTTCGGGGCGAACACGCTGCCGAGGTGCAGGCCGAAGACCATGTGGTGGATCAGTGCGAACAGCACCGCCTGGCCCGGCGACATGATGATGAACAGCGCCGCGAAGTACAGGCCGAGGTGAGCGGCCATCAGGCCGAGCTCGGTGCGCTGGGTGCGGCGACGCTCGAGCAGGAAGCGGATGCTGGAGACCTTGAGGTTGAAGCCCTCGAGGGTGAGCAGCGGGAAGAAGATGCGGGCCTGGTTGCGGGTCAGCCAGCCGAACAGGCCTTCGCGGCCCTCGGCCTGCTCCATCGTCCAGACCAGGATGCCCTCGCCGACGTCCGGGTCCTTGTCGGTGTGGTTCGGGTTCGCGTGGTGCCGGTTGTGCTTGTCGTTCCACCAGGCGTAGCTCATCCCGAGCAGCAGGTTCCCGTGCAGCATGCCGATCCAGTCGTGCAGCTTGCGGGAGGAGGCGATCTGCTGATGGCCGGCGTCGTGCCCGAAGAACGCGGCTCGGGTGGTGAAGATGCCCAGCGGGATGGCGAGCAGCAGCACCCACCAGGACGCGCCGATCACGGCGATCCCGGCCCAGGTGATGCCCATCAGCGCGACGTTGATCCCGATCGCCATCGCGTACGCCGCCGTACGGCGCTCCAGCAGGCCGGCAGCTTTGACCTCGCGGAGCAAGGGCGAGAATTCGCTGCCCCGGGCAGCAGAAAGCACAGTTGGCTGAGCCATTTAGGTCCTCATCTCGACAGCGGTGGGGGCCTAGGCGAACAGCCACGGCCAGGGTACGGCATCCACCCTCGTCGCCCTAACGGCCGAAAACATGAGTGTTACTACCCGAACCCAGTGGGGTGACAGTGCCCAGGCAGGAGTGGACCTAACACCACTGAGACGAATCCCACCCTCAGTCATGATGGGTCCATGACCACCATCGCCACCCAGGCACCGCCGATGCGGTACCCCAAGCTCGCGCAGCCTTGGATCGCGCTGTTCCTGGCCGTCCTGGCCGAGATCGGTATCGCGTTCTTCGTGCTCAGCGTCGTCTCGGTGCCGCTGATCGCGGTCTGGGTCGGCATCCCGCTACTGCTCGGCGTGGTCCCGGCCACCCGCTGGTTCGCGAACTGTCACCGCACCATGCTGGCCGGGTTCACCGGCGAGCGGATCCCGCGCCCGTACAAGAAGCCGCCGATCCCCGGCGTGCTGATGTGGCTGCGGACCACGCTCACCGACCCGGCCACCTGGCGAGACATCATCTGGCTGCTCGTGAACGCGGTCTTCGGATTCACGCTGTGCCTGCTGAGCGCCGTACTCTTCCTGGCCACACTGTTCTACCTGGTCTACCCGCTGCTCGTCGGCGTCACCCCGGAGGGGGTCTTCACCGAGCCGTTCGGCGGGCTGATCACCGTGAACTTCTGGACCAGCTTCCTGCTGACCCCGGTCGCGCTGATCGCGTTCCTGATCTGGAATGCCGCCGGCGAGCGGCTGCTGAAGGCGAACGCGTTCATGGCCCGCTCGCTGCTCGGCCCGACCGAGAGCGCGAAGCTGGCTCTGCGGGTCCGTGAGCTGGCCGAGTCCCGCGCCGAGACCGTCGACACCCAGGCGGCCGAGCTGCGCCGGATCGAGCGGGACCTGCACGACGGCGCCCAGGCCCGACTGGCCGCGCTCAGCATGAACCTGGGCATGGCCGAGGAGATGGTCGCCCGCGACCCGGCCCAGGCGGCGGCCCTGCTCACCGAGGCCCGGCAGTCCGCGAGTACGGCGCTGTCCGAGCTGCGCGACCTGGTCCGCGGGATCCACCCGCCGGTGCTCGCGGATCGCGGTCTGGACGGTGCGGTCAAGGCCCTCGCGATGTCCTGCCCGTTCAAGGTCGACGTCACCTACGACGTACCCGGTCGTCCGCCCGCGCCGGTGGAGTCCGCGGCGTACTTCGCGATCGCCGAATGCCTCGCGAACGCGGTCAAGTACTCGGCCGCGACGACCGCCTGGATCCAGATCACGCACGAGGAGGAGAAGCTGCACATGATCGTCGGCGACGACGGCGTCGGAGGTGCGGTGATCCGGCCCGGCGGCGGTCTGTACGGTATCGAGCGGCGGCTGGCCGCCTTCGACGGTACGTTGACCGTGGTGAGCCCGAGCGCCGGGCCGACCACCGTGATCATGGAGCTACCTTGCGAGTCCTCATCGCTGAAGACCACGCCCTCCTCCGGGACGGACTGATCCGTCTCCTGGAGGCGCACGACTTCGAGGTCGTCGAGGCAGTCGACAACGGTCCCCGGCTGGTGCCCGCCCTGGTGGAGCACCGGCCGGATGTGGCCGTTGTCGACGTCCGGCTGCCACCGACGTTCACCGACGAGGGCCTGAAGGCCGCGATCGAGGCGCGTCGCCAGGTCCCCGGCCTGCCGATCCTGGTGCTGTCGCAGTACGTCGAGCAGCTTTACGCACGGGAGTTGCTGACCGGAGGCGGTGGCGCGGTCGGCTACCTGCTCAAGGACCGCGTCTCGAACGTGGCCGAGTTCCTCGACTCCGTACGCCGGGTCGCCGCCGGAGGCACCGCGATGGACCCGGATGTGATCGGTCAGCTACTGGCTCGCAACACCCGGGACGAGCCGATCGGCCGGCTCACCCCCCGCGAGGCCGAGGTGCTCGGCCTGATGGCCGAAGGTCGGTCGAACGCCGCCATCGCGAGCGCGCTCTTCGTCACGGAGAAGGCCGTCAGCAAGCACACCAACAACATCTTCTCGAAGCTCGACCTGCCGCCGTCGGAGGACGACAACCGCCGCGTGATGGCCGTACTTACCTACCTGTCGTCCCGCTGACCCGGCTCAGGAACTCGCGGGTGCGGGCCTCGCGGGGGTCGTCCAGCACCTCCGCCGGCGGGCCGACCTCCAGTGGGCGGCCCTCGTGCAGGAAGCAGACCTGGTCGGCCACGTCCCGGGCGAAGCTCATCTCGTGGGTGCAGATGAGCATGGTCATACCGTCGGACTTGAGTTCGCGCAGCAGGTTCAGGACCTCGCCGACCAGCTCCGGATCGAGTGCCGAGGTGACCTCGTCCAGCAGCATCAGCTGCGGCTCGTTCACCAGGGCCCGCGCGATCGCGGCCCGCTGCTGCTGACCGCCGGACAGCTCGTCGGGTCGGGCCGACGCCTTGTCCGCGAGGCCGACCCGCTCGAGCATCTCCAGCGCCCGGGTCCGCGCGACGTCCCGCGGCACCCCGTGCACGCGGATCGGCGCGAGCGTGATGTTGTCCAGCACGGTCAGGTGCGGGAACAGGTTGTAGGCCTGGAAGACGATCCCGATCCCCGAACGCACCTTGTCCTGGTCGATCCGCGGGTCGGTGATGTCCACGCCGGCCAACTGGATCACACCGTCGTCCACGACCTCCAGCAGGTTGACGCAGCGCAGCAGCGTCGACTTCCCGGATCCGGACGCGCCGATCAGTACGACGCACTCCCCCGGCTCGACGTCCAGGCCGAAATCGTCGAGTACGACGTTGTCGCCGTACGACTTGCGCACTCCGCGCAGCGTCAACAGGCTCATACCGGACCACCTCCGCCGCCGTACCAGCCTTGCCGGCGGGCGACGTAATCGGTCAGCCGGGTCAGCGGGATCGTCAGCGCGACGAACAGCAGCCCGGCCACGACGTACGGGGTGAAGTTGAAGTCCTCGGCCGTCTCCAGCTGGGCCGCGCGGATCGCGTCGATCACGCCGAGGACCGCGATCAGGCCGGAGTCTTTCTGCAGGCTGACGAAGTCGTTCAGCAACGGCGGCAGCACCCGGCGGACCGCCTGCGGGAGTACGACGAAGCGCAGCGTCTGCCGGTACGACAGCCCGAGCGATCGCGCGGCCGCCCGTTGGGACGGGTGCACCGACTCGATCCCGGCCCGGAAGACCTCGGCGACGTACGACGAATACGTCAGCACCAGCGCGGCCCCGCCCCAGACCACCGCCTGGTTCGGCAGCCCACGCAACTGCAACGCGGGTACGCCGAAACCGAGCAGAAAGATCACCAGCAACAAGGGCAACCCGCGGAACACGTCCGTGTACGCGGCCGCGAACACGCGGAACGGGAAGAAGATCGGCCCGCGCAAGGTCCGCATGATCGCCAGCGTCATCCCGAGGACGACGATCAGGACGGCGCAGATCAGCATCACCCGGACGTTCAACCAGAGGCCCCGGGCAACGACCGGCAACGCGTCCCAGCCGCGATGGACGTCGAAGAACGTCTCCCGGACCCGCGGCCAGCCGGGGGTGGAACCGATGCCGACGACAACCAGTGCGAGCAGGACCAGCGAACTGACCACGGCGATCAGGATCGACCGCCGGGCCCGCCGTCGCCGGTACGCGATCCGTTCCAGCTGCAGTGCCGAGGGTTGCCAGTCCGTCACGACAGTTCCGGCGCGCCCTGCGTGGTCAGGAACTCCTTCTGCAGGTTGGCCAGGGTGCCGTCCGCCTTCAGCGCGTCGACGGCCTGGGAGACGCACGCGGTCAGCCCGGAACCCTTCGCCAGCACGAAGCCGAACTGCTCGGCCTGCCCGGACGCGGGCAGCTGACCGACGATCTTGCCGTTGTCGAGCTGCGCCGCGGTCATGTAGAACGCGGTCGGCAGGTCCACCACGATCCCGTCGAGCTGCTTGTTCTTCAGCGCCTGCACGGCCAGGTCGTTGGTGTCGAAGACGCCCGGGGTCTGCTTCGGTTTCACCACGTCCCGCAGCGCGGTGTAACTCGTCGTACCGACCTGGGCGCCGAGTTTGGCGTCGGCGAGGTCAGCGACCGAGGTGGCGTTCGCGATCTTGCTGCCCGCGGTGGTGATCACGGTCTGCCGGACGTCGTAGTACCCGGAGGAGAAGTCGACGGCCTTGCGTCGCTCGTCCGAGATCGAGACCTGGTTGACGTCCAGGTCGAACGCCTTCGGCCCCGGCGCGAACGCACTGTTGAACTGGACCGTCTGCCACTTCACCGAGGCGTTCTCGAAGCCGAGCTTCTTGGCCACGGCATAGGTGACGGCCGATTCGTACCCCTTGCCGTTGCTCGGGTCGTCCTTGCTGAACCACGGCTCGTACGCCGGTTTGTCCGTCCCGACCGTCAAGGTGCCGGCCGTCTTCAGGGCCAGCTTGTCCTTGGCACACGCATCCGCCCCGGACGGTGTCGACGTACCGCTGGAGGTGTCCTCCGGAGCGCACGCCACGACACCGAGGACCAGGGCCGCCGCAACCACCACTGCACGCGATCTCATGCGCAGAGCCTAAGACCTCCGGCGGTAGGTAGTAGGGCTTGATCCGGTGTGCAGACGGAATCGGGTCGAGAAGTACAGCGGATCCGCATAGCCGACCTCGGCTGCGACCGACGCCACCGAGCGGGTGGTGAGCTCCAGCAACCGGCAAGCTGCGTCCAGCCGGCGGCGTTCGAAGAACTGTTGGGGGCTGACGCCGAGCTGCGCGCGGAACAGATGAGCGAACCGGGACACCGAGAGGCTGGCCGCCCGCGCGAGCTTCGGCAGGTCGAACTGGGCCTTGAGGTCCTGGTCGATCAGCTCGATCACGCGGAGCAGGCGGTCGTCGATCCGGACCGCTTTCGGGTTCTGGGTATCGCACCAGAGCAGGGCGGCCTCGAGGGCGTTCGCGCTGAGCTGCTCGCCCTGGGTGAGAACGCTGCGCTGATGCCGGATGGCGTCCCGGAGTTGATTGGCGATCCGCTCGAAAGCAGCCGCGGCAGGCCGGAGCTGGAGGATGCCGGGAGCGGATTCTGGCCAGTCGAGCAATGGCAGCCAGTCGGGCTTCGGGTGGAGATGAGCGTAGAGGAAGTGCCAGCGCTCCCCCACCGTCGCGTAGTCGTGCAGGGTGCCGGGGCGGACCAGGGTGAGGCTGCCCGGATCGGCGCCGACAATGCCAAATCTCCCGCGGCCGTCGAGGGTCTGCACGAGTAGCCAGTCGGTGGTCCCGCGGCGGCGATAAGTCGTGTACTCCGGACCCTCGTCGAACTCGCCGGTCAGCAACCGGCGTACTTCCGGAGTCGGCGAATCAGCAGGATCTCGAAGGTTCACAGCTCAATAGGCTATCGCCGGTCCAGGCTGCGGGCGCGGATCCTGGAGGTATGACGGAAACAGTCGCCGACATCTACCGGCGGGACGGGATCGTGCAGATCCCGCAACTGCTGGAACCTGCCGAGATCGAGCAGATCAAGACCACCTTCATGGACCAGGTCGCCGCGGACCTCTCGCTGGCGATCGACGACGGCGTCCCCGACGACGACCCGCTGGCCCGGTACCCGCGGTTCGTGCACCCGCATCGCCGGGCCGATCTCCCGGTCGGCAAGCTCTCCCTGGAGCTGATGCTGGACAGCCGGATCCTCGATGTCGTGACCGTGCTGATCGGGCCGGCGCTCGGCGCCCAGTCGATGTTCTACTTCAAGCCGCCGGGCGCGCGCGGCCAGGCGCTGCACCAGGACAACATGTCGCTGCGCGCCGATCCGGAGACCTGTCTGGCCGCCTGGATCGCGGTCGACGACGTGGACGCGGACAACGGCGGGCTCGCGGTCGTCCCCGGATCCCACCAGGTCGATCTTCTCTGTCCCGAACCGGCTGACCTGACCCAGTCCTTCACCGGCGCGGAGGTCCCGGTGCCGGAGGGTCTCAGCAAGGTGCAGACCAAGATGCGGGCCGGTGACGCCCTGTTCTTCCACGGCAGCGTCGTCCACGGATCGCGGCCCAACACCACCGCGGACCGCTTCCGCCGTGCGCTGATCTTCCACTACATCCCCGAAGACAGCACTGTGATCGCCGCCTTCTACAACCCGCTGGTCCGTCCGGACCGCCGGCCCGCAGTCCTGCCCGAAGCCATCGGCGGCGGCCCCTGCGGCGACTACGCCGCCGAGACCTGAGTCGTCAGTTGCTGTAGTCGCGGAAGCCTCGGCCGGTCTTGCGGCCGAGGTAGCCGGCGGTGACGAGGTGCTCGAGCAGCGGGGCCGGGGCGAAGCCGGGCTCGCGGAACTCGAGGTACAAGGTCCGCTGGATCGCGAGCGAGACGTCCAGCCCGACCACGTCGAGCAGTTCGAACGGGCCCATCGGGAGGCGGCAGCCGAGCTTCATCGCCGCGTCGATGTCGTCGACGTTGGAGTAGTGCGCCTCGAGCATCCGGACGGCATCGTTCAGGTACGGGAACAGCAGCGCGTTGACGATGAAGCCGGCCCGGTCACCGCAGCGGACCGGATGCTTGCCAGCGGCAACAGCCAGCCCCGCGACCGTGTCGGCGACGTCGGGCGACGTGCTGACGGTGCTGACGATCTCGACCAGCTTCATCACCGGAGCCGGGTTGAAGAAGTGCAGCCCGACCACGTCGGCCGGCCGCTTCGTCGCCATCGCCAGGTCGATCACCGGCAGCGACGAGGTCGTGGTCGCCAGGATCGCGCCCGGCTTGCAGATCTCGTCGAAGGTCTCGAACAGGGCCTGCTTGACGCTCAGCTCCTCGACCACGGCCTCGACCACCAGGTCGACCCGGGCGAGGTCGTCGAGCTTCGCCGTACCGGAGATCCGGCGCAGCGCCGCGTCACGCTCGTCGGAGGACAGCTTGCCGCGCTGGACGCCCTTCTCCAGCGAGCGTTCCAGGGTCGCGCGAACCCGGTCGACCTTCTCGGTGCCGCGGGCAACATAGAGAACGTCGTACCCGGCCTTGGCGCAGACCTCGATGATCCCGACCGCCATCGTGCCCGAGCCGACCACGCCGACCTGCTTGATCGGGCGGACCGCCGGCGGCTCACCTGAGGTCGACGGGGTGAGCTCGTCGTCGACCACGACCGGCGAGTCCGGCGACTCGTAGGTGTAGAAACCACGGCCGGTCTTGCGGCCGAGCAGACCGGCGGTGACCATCTGCTTCAGGATCGGCGCCGGCGCGTGCAGCCGGTTGCGGCCCTGCTTGTACATCGTGTCGAGGATCTCGTACGTCGTGTCGAGCCCGATCAGGTCGAGCAGCGCCAGCGGGCCCATCGGGTAACCGCAGCCGAGCCGCATCGCCGCGTCCACGTCTTCCCGGGTGGCGTAGCGGGACTCGACCATCGAGACGGCGTGGTTGAGATAGCCGAAGAGGAGTGCGTTCGCGATGAAGCCGGCCCGGTCGGCCGCGACCACCGGGACCTTGTCGAGGCGGCGGGCCAGCGCGAGTACGTCGTCGACCACGTCGGGCTCGGTCACGACGGTCTTGATCACCTCGACGAACTCCTGCACCGGCGCCGGGTTGAAGAAGTGCATGCCGACGACGCGGCGTGGACGCTGGGTCGCCACGGAGATCTCGGTGACCGAGAGCGAAGAGGTGTTAGTGGCGAGGATCGCGTCGTCGCGGACGACCTTGTCCAGCTCGGCGAAGATCTCGCGCTTCAGCTCGAGCCGCTCGATCACCGCCTCGATCACCAGGTCGCAGTCGGCGAGCGCGTCCATCGAGGTCGCGAACGTGACCCGGTCGAACAGGGCCTGCTGGTCCTCGACCGACAGCTTGCCGCGCTTCACGGCCCGATCGGTCGAGTGCTGGATGTGCCCACGGCCGCGCTCGGCGGCTTCCTCGTCGCGCTCGACGCCGACCACCGTCAGGCCGTTGCGCGCGAACACCTCAGCGATCCCGGCACCCATCGTGCCGAGACCCACCACACCCACCGTTGTCAGTTCCCGAGCCATGCCGTGCACTATGCCAGTCCGCGTACTGGTCCGCCCATGAGCTGAGTCACCCGCGAGGGCTGTGTCACATCGGGACAGCTCATCGCGTAGTCGCATTGGGACAGCTCATCGCGTAGTCGCATCGGGACAGCTCATCGCGTAGTCACATCGGGACAGCTCATCGCGTCCGGGTCACACCGTCTCCTCGAACACGGCCGGTGTCGTCAGCCAGCCGTCCATCAGCCAGTGAGGATCCGGAGCACCCTCGAGCGCCGCTGCGATCGGCTTCGGCTTCAGACTGTGCGCTTCCAGGTTCTGCACCGGCAGCCAGACAGCCCGGTAACTCCCCTGCTTGGACTCCGGCGGACTGTCCATCTCCGGCCCGTCCCCGCTCCCGAACTCGCCGCCGATCAGGTCGGCGAGGAAGTAGTGCTGCGTACTGTCGCCAAAGTTCACGACCGCGACGAGCCCGCGGATCTTCACCAGCAGACCGAGTTCCTCGTGGGTCTCCCGCCGGGCGGCCTCCGCCAGACTCTCGCCCTCCTCGACCTGACCGCCGGGCAGCACGTGGTACGTGCGCCCGTCGCGGACCCGCTCGATCGCGGCGATCCCGTCCGGCGACAGCAGGACGATCCCGGCCCGGATCATGCGCGCGTCGCCACGAAGTTGAACCAGCCACCGATCTGACCGGCCGTCCGGCGTAGCTCCTGGAGAACCCACCCGGTCGATGTCAGCAGCTCACGCAACGGGTCTTCCTCCCACATGACGAAGTGCCGCGGCAGATTGAGGTGGCGGTTCGACCACTCCTCGCCCTTGCCCTCCCGGGTGCTGATCGCCAGCACGCCCGCGGCCCGCCCCGCCTTCCGTAGTACGTCGGCCAACTGCGCCCGGTCGAAGTGCAGGACCACGGCATCGGCGAAGACGGCGTCGTACGGTCCGCCGAAGTCGTCCCGGAGTGCGTCGAGCCGAGCAGCCTCGTACCCGTCGGTCCGCATCATGTCGATGAACGCCTGCGTCGCGTCGGTCCGGCGTACGACGAAACCCCGGCGCTCGAGCTCGATCGCATCCCGGCCGGTGCCGCTGCCGATCTCGAGCACCCGCGCGCCCGGCGCGATTCGGTCCGCGAGCAGGTCGATCAGTACGTGGTTGGGCTCCTTCGGGATCGACTCCCGGAACGCCTCGGCGGCCTGTTCGTACGCCGCCAACGTCACCTCGTTGTCCGACGGCACCCGCGTCCACCCGTCGCCGGTGTGCTCCACGAGCGCCGGCAACCGGAGCCCGAGATCCAGCCCGAGTACGACGACGGTCTCGCCCCGATGCAGGTCAGCGATCGACTGCAGTTCGTCGTCGGGACGCCGTACCAGCTCGGGTACGACGGTGAGTTGCACGCCCAGGCGATCCGCCAACCGTGCCCCGGCCGCCGCCTCGAACGGACCGGCGTACACCTGGGCGATCCGCTCCCCCACCGCAGCGTCCTGCACATCCCCAGGCAGGAGCAGAATCCGGGCGGGACACATGAGGTTCATCGGGCGACGTACTCCAGCGCCTCGGCGGCGTAGTCCGGCCAGGCCGCCGACTCGGCGAGCGGGATCACCACCCACTCCTTCATCGGCCGTCCACCGCTCGGGTCGAAGGGCTCTGCGCCGGGCAGCGTGAGCGCCTTCTCCCGGGGCTCCGGCGGGAGCTTGAAGGTCATCGCGTCGCCGTACATCCCGGCGACGACCGTGCGGCCGAGCTTGAGACACGGCATGCCGAACATCTTGCCCCGGACCACGCCGGCCGACTCCAGTCCGGCCGCGACCGCGTCGTACGCGGCGAGCGCCTGTTCGCTGACCTTCGGCATCATGCCCTCCACCCTCCCACTCCTCCCGGCCAGGCGACATGGGTTTCGGAGCGGTTGTGGACTACGGTGCTTTCTCGTGCGCTTGGTGATTGCTACGTGTTCTGTGGACTACTCCGGACGGCTGACGGCTCATCTGCCGATGGCACCGCGGTTGCTGATGGTGAAGGCGGACGGGTCGGTGCTGATCCACGCCGACGGCGGTTCGTACAAGCCGCTCAACTGGATGTCGCCGCCGTGCAAGCTGACCGTCGAGGATGACATCTGGAGCGTCACCAACAAGGCGGGCGAGGAGCTGCGGATCACCATCGAGGAGGTCCACAGCGACACCGCGTACGAGCTCGGGACCGACCCCGGCCTGATCAAGGACGGCGTCGAGGCACACCTGCAGGAACTGCTGGCCGAGCACGTCCACACCTTCGGCGAGGGCTGGACCCTGGTACGCCGGGAGTACCCGACCGCGATCGGCCCGGTCGACCTGCTCTGCCGCGACGCCGACGGCAAACACGTCGCGGTCGAGATCAAGCGCCGCGGCGAGATCGACGGCGTCGAACAACTCACCAGGTACGTCGAACTCCTCAACCGCGACCCCCTCCTCGCCCCGGTCCGCGGCATCTTCGCCGCCCAGCTCATCAAGCCCCAGGCCCAGTTCCTCGCCACCGACCGCGGCCTCGAATGCGTCACCGTCGACTATGACGCCCTCCGCGGCATGGAATCCGACGTCCTCCGCCTCTTCTGACCCACCGACCTGTTGACAGCTCTTCACCGTCGGAGGTTACTTAGCAATATGGCTAAGGAAACGGTGATCTGCACTTATCGCGTGCTCGCCGCGGCGGAGGCCGAGTTCCGGGAGTTGCTCGGCGAGCACTGGTCGACGTTGCGCGGGCTCGGGTTCGTCACGGACGAGCGGTCGACCGTGTTGCGGGATGTGGAGGAGCCGACGTACGTCGAGATCTTCACCTGGGTGGACGGCGGGTTCGGGCGGGCGCACGAGCATCCCGACGTACTGACGCTGTGGGAGCGGATGGATCCGCTGCTGGAGGAGCGGGACGGGCGGCCGAAGTGGGAGTTCCCGCATTACCTGCCTCAGGAGTTGTGACCGCTCGCGGCGGGCGGGAGCTGGACGAGCTCGACCGGGTCTTCAGCGCGCTCGCGCATCACTCGCGCCGGACCATCCTGCTGGTCCTGCATCTGCGCGGCGGCGAGATGACCTCGGGTGAGATCGCCGGCCGGTTCGATCACTCCTGGCCGACGATCACCCGGCATCTGCGTATTCTCGAGCAGGCCGGGCTGGTGCATGTCACCCAGCGTGGGCGCGAGCATGTGTACCGCCTGGACCGCGGGCCGCTGTCGGACGTCGGCGTCGACTGGCTGCGCCGATTCAACGACTGACAGGTCAGGATTTTTGCCCGATTTCGGGCAGATCCTTTGTCTTGGCCCTGGAAACACTGCACAGTGAACGGGTGATCAGTGAGGCGGCGGTGGGGCCGGTGGACGAGCTGGCCGAGCAGGTCAGCCGGACGACCGGACTGTCCGGGGACGATGCTCGGCGCGTGGTCGCCGACGTACTGGCCTATTTCACCGAGACGACCGAAGAGTACGTCCGGCGCCGGCACCGGGAGTTGCAGACCTACGGTGCCCGCAACGACGAGATCTTCGCCCGGCTCGGCACCGAGCTCCGGCACTGGCCGGTCCGCTCACCCGAACTCTCCGCCCGGCAGCTGCGACGGATCGTCTACGGCTGACCGGGTCTGTTGAACGACAACCTCCGAAAGGCATGAACACATGTGCGGAATCGTCGGGTACGTCGGCACCAAGCCGGCCGCGCCCATCCTGGTGGACGGACTGGCCCGCTTGGAGTACCGCGGCTACGACTCGGCGGGTGTCGCCGTGCTGGGGTCCAGCGAGCTGAAGGTGCACAAGGACGCCGGCCGCGTCCGTGAGCTGGAGGCGTCGCTGCCCAAGCGGTTCGGCGGCAAGCTCGGCATCGGGCACACCCGCTGGGCCACCCACGGCGGTCCGAGCAAGGACAACGCGCACCCGCACGCCAGCGGCAACGAGCGGATCGCGGTCGTCCACAACGGCATCTTCGACAACGCCGCGGCGATCCGGGCCCAGCTCGAGGACGCCGGCGTCAAGCTGCGCTCGGAGACCGACACCGAGGTGCTCGCGCACCTGATCGAGCAGGCCGAGGGCGACACGCTCGAGGAGAAGGTGATGGCCGCCCTGCGCCGGATCGAGGGCACCTACGGCATCGCCGTGGTCGACCTGGACTTCCCGGACCGGATCGTGGTCGCCCGCAACGGCAGCCCGCTGATCCTCGGCATCGGCGACGGCGAGATGCACATCGCCTCCGACGCGGCCGCGCTGATCCGCTACACCCGCCAGGTCGTGTACTTGGACGACGGCGAGCTCGCCACCGTCCGCGCCGACGGCTACCGCACCTTCACCCAGGACGCCGCCCCCACCACCAAGACCGCGAAGACGGTCGAGTGGGAGGCCGACGAGTACGAGCGCGGCCTGCACGAACACTTCATGATGAAGGAGATCCACGAGCAGCCGGACGCAGTCGGCCGGGTCATCCGCGGCCGTCTGGACGAGCGTTTCCACACCGTCCACCTGGGTGGCCTGAACATGGACGCCCGCGAGGCCCGCGAGATCAAGCGGGTCAAGATCCTCGGCTGCGGTTCGGCCTACTACGCCGGCCAGATGGGCGCCCAGTTCATCGAAGAGGTTGCCCGGATCCCCGCCGACGCCGAGCCGGCCTCGGAGTTCCGCTACCGCAACCCCGTGGTCGAGCGGGACACGCTGTACGTCGCCGTCAGCCAGTCGGGCGAGACGCTGGACACCCTGGTCGCCGTCCAGGAGCTGAAGCGCAAGGGCGGCCGCGTGATCGGCCTGGTGAACGCGGTCGGTTCGAGCATCGCCCGTGAGGTCGACGGCGGTGTGTACCTGCACGCCGGCCCGGAGGTCTCGGTGGCCTCGACCAAGGCGCTGACCAACATGGCGGTCGGGTTCGCGATGCTCGGCATCCACCTGGGCCGGATCCGCGACGTCTCCCCCGCCGACGGCCGCCGGCTGATCGAGGGCCTGAAGAAGCTCCCCGAGCACATCCAGGCGATCGTCGCCCAGGAGGAGGAGCTGGCCAAGATCGCCGGCCGGCTGGCCCAGCACGAGAGCCTGTTCTTCGTCGGCCGGACCCGCGGCTACCCCGTCGCCCGTGAGGGTGCGCAGAAGCTGAAGGAGATCTCGTACCGGCACGCCGAGGCGTACCAGACCTCCGAGCTGAAGCACGGCCCGCTCGCGCTGATCTCGCCGGACGTCCCGAGTGTCGCGATCGTGCCGCAGGACGAGCTGCTCGACCGCAACATCGGCGCGCTGCACGAGATCGCCGCCCGGTCCGGCCCGCTGTACGTCGTCACCCACCCGGGCGTCGAGGTACCGGACGGCGTCGCCGCGAAGATCGTCGTACCGAAGAACGAGCCGGAGCTGGACCCGATCCTGCTGACGATCCCGCTGCAGATCCTCGCGTACTACGCGGCCGTTGCCCTCGGCCACGACGTCGACAAGCCCCGCAACCTGGCCAAGTCCGTCACTGTCGAGTGAGCCCCGGCGCCTTCGCGGCGCCTTGGTAGGAGCCGTAGTAGTCCGCATCCATAGTGGTCGGGAGGTCCGTCCGGGCGCCGGCGGTGGCGACACCGTCGAGCGCCTGGCGGGCCGCGGCGGCGGCCGCGCGGGCCTTGTCCGTACCCAGGTCCTGCAGCGGGTGCAGGTCGAACTTCTCGACCAGACGCTCGCAGACCTGAACCCCGCGGACCGAGTTGCCGGTCGGGTCCAGCCGCGGTGAGAACACGACGACCGCGAGCCGCTTGTCCGGAATGACCATCATCACGTTGCCCGAGACGCCGCTCTTGGTCGGCAGTCCGACCTTGCCGGAGAACTTGCCGGAATCGTCGTACATCCCGCTGTGCTCCATCACCTTGAGCACCCGGCGGCAGTTCTCCGGCGAGAACAACCGCTCACCCGAGTACGGCGTGACTCCGCCGCTGGCGAGCGTCGCGCCGGCAGCCGCGAGCCGCCGCGCGTCGACCTCCAGCGAGCAGACCTTGAAATAGAAGTCGGTCGCCCGGATCGGGCCGGCTATCCCTTGCGAGGACTTGTACAGGTTGCCGGCGTTGGCCATCGCGCTGGCCAGCGAACGGTTGCCGTGGCCGGTGTCTTGCTCGGCCAGGAACGTCGGCTCGTCGACCGGCACCTTGGCGCCGGCCATCTGGCCCCAGGTGTACTGAAGCTTCGCGAGCCGTTCGGAGTCGCCCATCTCGGCGTCGACCAGGGCCAGCGTCCCGATCGCGCCGGCGTTGATCATCGGGTTGTGCGGCTTGACGCTCGCGTCCAGGGAGCGCAGCCGATCGTTGAACGTACCGCCGCTCTGTTCCTGGCCGACCCACTGGTGCACGAAGTCGGCGCCGTGCTCCTCGAGCGCCATCGCGTAGCTGAACGGCTTCGACGTCGACTGAACGCTGAACTCGGTCCCGGCGTCGCCGATCTGGAACACCTGGCCGTCCGCCGTACAGATCGCGATCCCGAACCGCTCCGGGTCGGCCTTCGCCAGGGTCGGGATGTAGTCCGCGACCGCGCCGGACCGCTCGTCCAGCAGGTCGGCGTAGATCTCCTCGATCCCCGCGGTGAAGTCGGCGAACTCGGCGGTCGGCATCGCCAGGTCGTCGGTCAGCGCCTTCCGGATCACCGGCTCGCGGACGAGGTACTGGAACTGCTCGCGGTCGAGCCACTCCGGCTGGCCGCGGTCGAACGGCGCGATCCGCGCGTCGGCTCCGGCACCGACGTTCTTCATCACCCAGGTCAGTGCGTGGTCGATGCGCGGATCGTCGGCGCGCAGCCCCGATCGCTCGAGCTCGGCCAGAAGCTTCCACTTCCAGACCACGTTCGTCCGATCGGTGTCGAACGAGCGGAACACACTCTCCACGTCGAATTCGGCCATGTGACGAGCCTGTATGGCTCGTGTTTCCCCGGCTGTCTTCTGGTGTTACAGCGACGTCAAACGATCGATGTTGTAGGACAAGTTTGCTACTTGTACGATCAGTCGATGGATCGCATCCGCCACGTGAAGCTGTCGTCCGTCATCCTTCCGCTGGATCAGCCGATCAGCGATGCGAAGGTGCTGACCGGGCGGCAGCGGCCGATGACCGAGATCGTGTTCCTGTTCGCGGAGATCGCGACGACGGACGATCAGCGCGGGATCGGGTTCAGCTACTCGAAGCGGGCGGGTGGGCCGGCGCAGTACGCACATGCCAAGGAGGTCGCGGCCGGGCTGGTCGGCGAGGATCCGTCGGACATCGGGAAGGTCTACGACAAGCTGTTGTGGGCGGGCGCCTCGGTCGGGCGGTCCGGGGTCGCGACGCAGGCGATCGCGGCGATCGACATCGCGCTGTGGGATCTGAAGGCGAAGCGGGCGTCGTTGCCGCTGGCAAAGTTGCTCGGGTCGTATCGCGACTCGGTTCGGGCGTACAACACCTCCGGCGGGTTCCTGCACGCACCGATCGAGGAGGTGAAGGAGCGCGCGTCGAAGTCGCTGGCGGACGGGATCGGCGGGATCAAGATCAAGGTCGGCCAGCCGGATACCCGGGTCGACCTCGAACGGGTCCGCGCAGTCCGTGAGCACCTCGGTGACGGAGTACCGCTGATGGTGGATGCGAACCAGCAGTGGGACCGGCCGACCGCGCTGCGGTTCGGACGGGTGCTGGAGCAGTTCGACCTGGTGTGGATCGAGGAGCCGCTCGATGCGTACGACGCTGAGGGACACGCGGAGCTGGCTGCGGCCCTGGATACGCCGATCGCGACCGGCGAGATGCTGTCGAGCGTCGGCGAACACGTCCGGCTGATCGAGGCCCGTGCCGCGGACATCATCCAACCCGACGCACCGCGGATCGGCGGGATCACGCCCTTCTTGCGGCTCGCCACCTTGGCCGATCACGCCGGCCTGCAACTCGCTCCGCATTTCGCGATGGAGATCCACCTGCACCTCGCGGCGGCCTACCCGCGCGAGCCGTGGGTCGAGCACTTCGAGTGGCTGAATCCCTTGTTCAACGAGCGTTTGGAGACAGTGGACGGCCGGATGCTGGTGCCCGACCGCCCGGGTCTCGGCTTCACCACGTCCGACCAGTGCGCCGCCTGGACGGTCGACTCGTGCGAGTTCGGTACGCCGTGAGTGGGCGAGGGCTGGCGTACGACCTGGTCGAGGAGCTGAAGCGGCGGATCCTCAGTGGGGAGGTCGCGCCCGGGGACAAACTGCCGGCCGAGAACAGTCTGGTCGAGGAGTTCGGGGTCAGCCGGACGGTGGTGCGCGAGGCCGTTTCCCGGTTGCAGGCGGCGGGGCTGGTGGAGACGTTCCAGGGCCGGGGATCGTTCGTACTGGAGATTCCGGACCGGGCGTCGGGACTGCGTGCGGTGCGGTCGCATCACGACGTACTGGAGTTGATGGACTTCCGGATCGGCGTGGAGAGTGAGGCGGCCGCGCTGGCGGCGGGGCGGCGGTCGGCGCATCAGTTGAAGGGGATCGAGCGGGCACTGGACGAGTTCCGCCGGGTCGGGGACGATCCGGGGCGGTCGGTGGAGGCTGACTTCTCGTTCCACCTCAAGGTGGCGGTTGCCTCGGGCAACCGGTTCTACCGCGAGCTGATCGAGTCGTTCGGGCCGATGATGATCATGCTGCCCCGGACCCGGCTGAACGCGGCGTACGAGGTCTCCGACGCTGCCCACCTCACCCGGGTGGTCCATGAGCACGAGAACATCTACGCCGCTATCGAGCGGTCCGATCCTGAGGCGTCCCGGGCCGCGGCGCGGGTGCACTTGACGAACACTCGCGCCCGGCTGCGGGCTTGATACTCATCCACGGCTCGCGAGGGCTGGAGTGATACCTTTCGGGCATCATGTTCTCGCTCGACCAGCTGAGCGCCTTCGTCGCCGTTGCCGAGGAACTGCACTTCGGCCGCGCGGCCGACCGGCTGAACATGACCCAGCCGCCGTTGAGCCGGCAGGTGCAGAAGCTGGAACGTACGGTCGGCGTCCGGCTGCTCGAGCGGGACAACCGGCGGGTGGCACTCACCGAGGCCGGGAAGGCGTTCCTGACCGAGGCTCGTCGGGTGCTGGCGCTGGTCGAGACCGCGGGTGATCTGGCGCGCCGGGTCGATCAGGGCGCGGCGGGGACGCTGCGGCTCGGGTTCACCGCCACGTCGGCGATCCGGACGCTCGGCCCGTTGCTGCGACGGATCTCCGAGGAACTGCCGGGCGTCGACGTGATCCTGCACGAGCGGGTCACGCCTGCCCAACTCGACGGGCTGCTCCGGGGCGAGCTCGATCTTGCCCTCGGCCGGCCGCCGTTCGACTCCCGGCTGTTCGACTCGCGGGTCGTTTTCCGGGAGCCGTTGTGTGCCGTTGTCCCGAGCAACCATCGGCTCGCGGCGGTCGATCGGCCGTTGACTCCGGCCGACTTCGCGGACGAGCCGGTGATCAGCTACTCCCCGACGCAGGCGCGGTACTTCCACGAGCTCACCGTGCGGTTCCTCGCCGATGCCCATCCGCGCATCGAGCAGCGGGTCCAGCAGATCCTCACCGTCGTCCTGCTGGTCGCGGCCGGTCGCGGGGTCGCGCTCGTACCGTCCTCGGCCCGCAGTCTCGGCGTCGAGGGCGTCGCGTACCGCGAGGTCGGCGTACCGGGCGAGCCGGTCGAACTGCACGCGATCTGGAACCGTGACGCCACCAGCCCGGTCCTGCAGCGCGTGCTCGCGATGCTCCCAGAGCATCACCAGATCCAAAAATGATCTTGGACAGGTATCGGCGGGCCTTCCTAGGCTGGCTGACGTGACCCACTACTCCCCCGGCGAACTGGCCGCCCAGCTCAAGACCGGACTGCTGTCGTTCCCGGTCACGCACTTCAACCCGGACCTGAGCTTCCACGAGGCCGGCTACCGCGAGCACCTGTCCTGGCTGAGTCAGTACGACGTGGCCGGCCTGTTCGCCGCGGGCGGGACCGGTGAGGGGTTCAGCCTGACGCCCGCCGAGGTCGACACCGTCGTGCGTACGGCGGTGTCCGAGATCGGCGGCCGGGTGCCGGTGATCGCGCCCGCCACCGGCGGCACCGCGCTCGCAGTCTCGCAGGCCCAGGCCGCGGAGGCCGCTGGTGCGGACGGGGTCCTGCTGATGCCGCCGTACCTGACCGAAGCGGGTCAGGGTGGGTTGATCGAGCACGTGTCGGCGGTCTGCCGGTCCACGAGTCTTGGAGTCACGGTCTACAGCCGCGCGAACGCGATCCTGACCGATGTCAGCATCGCCACGCTCGCCGACCGCAACGCGAACCTGGTCTGTCTGAAGGACGGCGTCGGCAACATCGAGATGATGACGCGGACGTACGCGCGGGTCGGCGACCGGCTCACGTACATCGGCGGGCTGCCGACGGCCGAGACGTTCGCACTGCCGCTGCTACAGCTCGGCGTGAACACGTACTCGTCGGCGATCTTCAACTTCGTCCCCGAGTTCGCGCTCGGCTTCTACGCCGACGTACTCGCGCAGAACCGCTCGGCGGTTTACCAGAAACTGAACGACTTCGTCCTGCCCTATCTGGATATCCGCGACCGGCAGAAGGGGTACGCCGTCTCGATCGTCAAGGCCGGCGTGACGGCGATCGGTCGCTCGGCGGGTCCGGTCCGGCCGCCGCTGCAGGATCTGACGTCCGACGAACTGGCGGCGCTGACAGAGCTGATCGGGACGGTCAAGTGACGCCGACCATCACGTCCGTCGAGATCGTGCCCGTCGCCGGGTACGACAGCATGCTGCTGAATCTGAGTGGCGCGCACGGGCCGTTCTTCACCCGCAACGTCGTGATCGTGACCGACAGCTCGGGCAACACCGGGCTCGGCGAGGTCCCAGGTGGCGAGAAGATCGCGTCCACCATCCGCGAGGCTGCGGAACTGCTCATGCACAAAGAGATCGCCTTCCATCGCGGGCTCCTGCGCGCTGTTGCTGAGGCCTTCGCGAACCGGGACTCCGGTGGCCGTGGGCTGCAGACTTTCGATCTGCGCACCACCGTGCATGCGGTGACCGGGCTTGAGTCGGCGTTGCTCGATCTGCTGGGTCAGCATCTCGGCGTACCAGTGGCTGAGCTGCTGGGCGATGGTCAGCAACGATCGACCGTCCCCGTCCTCGGTTACCTCTTCTACGTCGGCGATGTGGCGCGAACGGATCTGCCTTATCTGACCGACGATGGCGACGATCGCTGGTCGAAGCTGCGGCGGCAGCCCGTGATGACGGCGGACGCGGTGGTGGCGTCGGCCGAGGCGGCGCAGGAGCGGTACGGGTTCGCGGACTTCAAGCTGAAGGGCGGCGTCTTCGAGGCGTCCGTGGAGATCGACGCCGTACGAGCGTTGTCGGCGCGATTCCCGTCCGCCCGGATCACGGTCGATCCGAACGGCGCCTGGTCGGTGCGCGAGGCAATCGCGGTGTGCTCCGGGCTGGACGACGTACTCGCGTATGTCGAGGACCCCTGTGGTGCCGAGCCTGGGTTCTCCGGGCGGGAGACGATGGCGGAGTTCAAACGGGCGACCGGGCTGCGGACGGCGACCAACATGATCGCGACCGACTGGCGTGAACTCGCGCATGCGATCCGGATGGACGCGGTGGACATCCCGCTGGCGGATCCGCACTTCTGGACGATGGCGGGATCGGTGCGGGTCGCGCAGTTGTGCAACGACTTCGGGCTGACCTGGGGTTCGCATTCGAACAACCATTTCGACATCTCGCTGGCGATGTTCACGCAGGTCGGTGCGGCCGCGCCGGGTGAGATCACGGCGCTCGACACACATTGGATCTGGCAGGACGGCCAGGCCCTGACCAAGGACCCACTGCAGATCGTGGGCGGCGAGATCGCCGTACCGACGCGTCCTGGGTTGGGGGTCGAACTCGATCGCGACGCATTGGCGGCCGCGCACGAGTTGTATCTGCGGCAGGGGCTCGGCGGGCGGGATGATGCGGTCGCGATGCAGTACCTGATCGAGGGGTGGACGTTCGATCCGAAGCGGCCCTGTCTGGTGCGGTGACGTTCACCTGGCGTTGTCCGGGATAGGTTTCGATCGGGTGTTGTCGTCTCGATCGAGGAGCCTGAAATGCGTTGGCAGAAGCCGCTCGCCGCTGCAGTTGTCCTGACCGCCCTCACCGGCACGCTGACCGCGTCGGCGATGCCATCACATGGTGGCGGGGGTGCCTGCTCGAAGGATGCGACGTTCCTCGGCTTCAGTGACGCGCTGGACAAGACGACCTTCGACGGACAGCCGGTGGCCGGGCTGTCGGCTCTGAATGTCACCGGCCGGCACAGTGCGGTGGCGTTGGTGGACAACGTGGCGACCACGCCGGCGCGGGTGTTCAACCTGCGGATCAACAGCAAGCCGACGTCGGCCGGCGTCGACGGGATGACGATCCTGCGGCGCCCGGACGGGACGCCGTACAACGGTGCCGACTTCGACGGCGAGGGACTGGTCGTCGAGCGCGGTGGCCGGACCATCCTCGCGACGTCCGAGCGGGAGCCGTCGATCCGTCGCTTCCGGCTGTCGGACGGCAAGGAGATCGCGTCGCTGCCGGTGCCGTCGCGGTTCCAGGTCGCGCCGGCCGGTGAGGCGACCAGCAACGCGACCTTCGAGTCGCTCGCGGTGAGCGGTGACGGGCTGTCGCTGTTCGCCGGGATGGAGGGTCCGCTGGCGTCCGACGGTACGGACGCCGACGGCCGGACCCGGAACCGCATCATCCGGTACCTCGGTCTGCCGGGGCACGGCTACCGGCCGGTGGCGCAGTACGCGTACAAGCCGGACCCGGGGCTCGCGCTGGTTGAGCTCGCGTGGGTCAGCCCAACCGAACTGGTGTCGATGGAGCGCACGTTCACGCCGGGTGTCGGGAACACGATCCGAATCTTCACCGTCTCGCTGCGACGCGCGGCCGATGTGACAGGGCGGGCTTCGCTCGCGAACGCCCCGGCCGGGGTGTTCCTGCAGAAGAAGCAGCTGTTCGACCTGGTGAACTGCCCGCCGTCGGGTGCGGTCGCCAAGCAGCCGCAGCCGAACCCGCTGCTGGACAACGTCGAAGGGCTCGCGCTCGGCGGGTATCTGCCGGGTGGACGGCGGCAGCTGTACCTGATGTCGGACGACAACAACGGCGCGACCCAGATCACCCGGCTCTACTCGCTGGCCGTCGATCTGCACTGATGCCAGTGGCGCAATGGCGGTAGGCAGGCAACAATCTGTGAATGCGCGTGATCGTGGTGGGTGCCGGCGTGATCGGGCTGAGCTGTGCGGTCCGGCTCGCCGAGGGCGGGTACGAGGTGGCGGTGTTCGCTCGCGATCTGCCGCTGGAGACGACGTCTTCGGTGGCGGCCGCGGTCTGGTACCCGTACCTGTCGGCGCCTGAGGACCGGGTGGCCGCTTGGTCCAGGTCGACGTACGAAGAGTTCGCGAAGCTGGCGGAGCTCGAGCCGTCGGTGCGGATGCGGCACGGGCGCGAGTTCCTGGTGGAGCGTACGCCGGATCCGCGATGGGCCGACGTACTCCCCGATCTGGCCCGGGTGCCGTCGCCGCCGGCCGGGTTCGTGGACGGGTGGTCGTTCACGGCGCCGGTGATCGAGATGCCGGTGTATCTGCCGGCGCTGGTGAAGCGGCTGGAGCAGGCCGGCGGGACGTTGACGCGGTCGGCGCTGTCCGCGCTACCGACGAGCGCGGACCTGGTGGTGAACTGCTCGGGTCTCGGTGCTCGGCTGACGGCCGGCGATCCGACCGTGACGCCGGTTCGCGGGCAGGTGATGACGGTGGAGCAGTGCGGGCTGACCGAGTGGCTGATCGCGGACCGGTCGCCGGAGGAGCTCACCTATGTGGTCCCGCGCGATAACGACGTCGTTGTCGGCGGAACGAGCCAGCCGGGTGACTGGACGATGGCGGTTGATCCGGAGACCAGCGAGCAGATCCTGGCGCGCGCCGCCGAGCTCGTGCCCCAACTCCGCAAGGCGAAGATCATCCGGCAACGTGTCGGCCTCCGCCCGGCTCGGCCCACGATCCGCTGCGAACTCGTCCGCACCCGGACCGGCGAGCCGGTTATCCACTGCTACGGCCACGGCGGCTCCGGCGTGACACTGTCCTGGGGCTGCGCCGACGAGGTCTTCGAACTCGCGGGCCAATCACTTTCCTGACCCGCGTGCTACACGCCTAGGACCTGGCAGAGGAGGTCCAGGGAGCCTGGGTAGGCGTGGTCGGGTGGGGTGCCGTAGCCGACGATTACTGCTTGCCGGGTGGCTGGGGTGGGGTTGAAGTGGTAGTTGGAGAGGGTAGTGAGGCCGAGGCCTTGGCGGGCGGCTCGGGTGACGATGTCTTCGGCGTCGCCGGGTACGTCGAGGAGGACGTGCAGGCCGGCGGAGATGCCGGCGACCTTGACGTCGGGGGCGCGGACGGCGAGGAGTTCGACCAGGCGGTCGCGGCGCCGGCGGTAGTGCAGGCGGGAGCGGCGGACATGCCGGTCATAGTGGCCGGAGGCAATGAACTCCGCGAGGGTGAGCTGGTCGAGCGTCGCGGTCTGGAAGTCCGCGGTCCGCTTGGCCGCGATCGTCGGCTCGATCAGCCGCTGCGGCAACACCATCCAGGCCAGCCGGAGACCCGGCGCGAGGCTCTTGCTCGCGGTCCCCGTGTACACGATCCGCTCCGGATCCAGCGCCTGCAGCGCGCCGACCGCCTGCCGGTCGTACCGGAACTCACCGTCGTAGTCGTCCTCGATCAGCACCGCCCCGGTCTCCCGAGCCCATTCGACTGCCGCCGTACGACGGTCTGGCGCCAGCGGCACGCCCGTGGGCATCTGGTGCGCCGGGGTGAGCAGCACCCCCTCCCCGGTCAGCTGCGCGGCCTGCGCGCCCAACTCGTCAACGGGTACGGCGGCAACCTCAAGACCACGCGCCCGGATCACGTCCCGGTGCAGCGAATACCCGAACTCCTCGACGGCCATCGTCGTACCACCCAGCGCCTTGACCACCTCGCTGAGCAGGCTCACCGCCTGCACATACCCGGAGCAGATCAGGATCCGCTCCGGGTCCGCCCGCACCCCACGGGCCCGGGCGAGATAGTCGGCGAGCGTACGGCGTAACTCGATCCGACCCCGTGGATCGCCCAGCCCGAACGCCTCGTTCGGCGCCGCGGTCAGCGCCTTCCGCGCCGCGGCCAGCCACTCACTCCGCGGGAACGTCGCCACATCCGGGGCGCCTGGCGTCAGGTCGTACCGGAAGTTCCTTGCCTCCGGCAAGGGCGCGACCACGGTCGGCGGGGTGTTCGCCCGGCTCGCGACGACGGTCCCGGATCCCTGACGCGCCGTCAGCCACCCTTCGGCGACGAGCTGCCCGTACGCGTCCGCGACCGTGTTCCGGGCGATCCCGAGATCCTTCGCCAACGACCGCGACGACGGCAACCGGGTCCCCGCCGGCAGCCGCCCGGTCCGAATCGACTCGTGCAACGCCTGCACCAAGTCGTTCCGCCCCCGCGCCGCGGCGAGGTCCAGATGCAGGTCCGCCCCTGAATCCTCCATGAAACGGGACCCTACAACGCGCTCCGTCAGCCGCGATCCGGCTTCGGCAGCAGTGTGCTGACGACGGCCAACGCCAGACCGAGGGCGGCTGCCACCACGAAGACGAGGTCGTACCCGGCCGCGAGCGCCTCCGCCGAGGAGCGGGTCCCGATCCTGCCGCCGGCAACGGTCGTCAGTGCGGCGAGCCCCACGGAGCCACCCACCTGACTGGCCGTGGTCGACAAACCGCCGATGATGCCCGCGTCGCCCTCGGGGACGTCCGAGGTCACGGTGGCCATCAGCGTAGGGAAGGTCAGTCCGATTCCGGCTGCGATCAGCAAGGTCGGCCCGAGCACGCTGGTGACGTAGCCGCTGCCGGCGGCAGCCTGGGAGAGCCAGCCGAAGCCGGCGACGAATCCGCCGCAGCCCACGACCATCAGCGGGCGGACGCCAGTGCGCGACAACAACGCTGCCGCGATTCGCGCGACCACTACGAACATCACCGCCGCGGGTGTCTGGCCGAGGCCAGCCCGCAGCGCGCTGTAGTTGAGCACGTTCTGCAGGAACAGCGAGGTGAAGTACCACATCGCGATGGCGATCCCACCGAAGAGCAGCAGCATGGCCGTGCCGACGGCAACCCGGCGGATCCCGAACAGCCGCAACGGCATCATCGGCTCGGTGGCGAAGCGCGCCTCCACCACAACGAAGGCCAGGAGCAGGAGGAGCCCCACCACGACCGGTCCGGCGACCGGCAGCTTGGTCCAGCCGTGGTCGGCGCTGCGCATGACTCCATAGATGACCGCGCCCAGCCCCGCCGTCGCGGTGACCGCTCCGGTGAGGTCGAGCGACGCCCGCCGGCCAGGTCGCGGGCGAGCCAGTGACAGCAACGCCAGTACGACCAAACCCGCACCGATCGGCACGTTGAGGAGGAAGACCCAGCGCCAGGACAGGCCGGTGGTGAGGGCACCTCCCACGACCGCTCCGGCCATCCCACCCAGGCCGCCGGAGGCGGACCAGGCACCGAAGGCCCTGGCCCGTTCGCGCGACTGGACGAAGCTCGTGTTGATCACAGCAAGGGTCGCGGGGGCCAGCATGGCGGCGCCCACGCCTTGGGCGACCCGGGCCGCGACCAGGACCGCCGGCTCGGTCGCGAGGCCGGCGACCAGACTCGCGACCGAGAACACGAACAGCCCGGAGACCAGCATCCGGCGGTGACCGAAGAGGTCGGCCGCGCGACCACCCAGCAACATCAGGCCGGCGAAGGTGAGCAGGTAGCCGTTCACCACCCAGGCGAGGCTGGTGGCGCTGAATCCGAGTTCTCGCTGGATCGACGGCAGCGCGACATTCACGATCGACGCGTCCAGGATCACCATGAACTGGCTGACACACACCAGCGCGAGGATCATCCGGGTCGCCGGCTTGGTGGCTACGACGGGGTGCATGGACATGACCTTTCTCAGTACGGGCGTTGGTCAGTGGAGCGTCGGGTAGTCGGTGTAGCCGCGGTGGTCGCCGCCGAAGAACGTCGTCGGGTCGGGCGCGTTGTACGGGCCGCCCGCGGCCAGACGCGCGGGCAGATCGGGGTTGGCCAGGAACAGCGCTCCGAACGCGATCAGGTCCGCCGTACCGTCTTCGACCAGTGCCAGCGCGGCCGGGCCGGTGGACTCCGGCTCGGTGTGGGGATTGAGGATGAACGTCCCCGGCCACTCCTTGCGGAGCCGATGTGTCAGGTCGCGGTCCGGCCCCTCCATCAGGTGCAGGTAGCTGAGCCCGAGCGGAGCCAGTCGGGCGAGCAGCGCGAGATAGGTCTCCTGGGGATCGTCCTCGACGACGCTGTTGACCGCCTTGCCGGGCGAGATCCGGAGCCCGACGTTGCCGGCACCGATCGCATCGGCCACCGCCGTCACCACGTCGACGCCGAACCGGATCCGCGCCTCGGCCGATCCACCCCAGGAGTCGGTACGCCGATTGCTGTTCGGCGCGAGGAACTGGTGGATCAGGTACCCGTTCGCACCGTGCACCTCGACCCCGTCGAACCCGGCGGCGATCGCGTTGCGCGCGGCGGCGGCGAAGTCGTCGACGGTCCGGGCGATCTCGGACTCGGTGAGCTCCCTCGGCGTGACGAAGTCCTTCGGACCGTCATGCGTGAACACCTGTCCGTCGGCCGGCACCGCGGACGGCGCAACTGGATGCAGCCCCGACGGCAACAGGCTCGGGTGGCCGATCCGGCCGGTGTGCAGGAGCTGCGCGTAGATCACGCCACCCGCACGGTGTACGGCGTCGGTCACCGGTCGCCAGGCCGCGACCTGCTCGGCCGAGTGCAGCCCCGGCGTGTCCGGATACCCCTGACCCACGACGGACGGCTGGGTTCCCTCGGTGACGATCAGGCCGGCGCCCGCTCGCTGGGCGTAGTACTCGGCGGTCATCACCGTCGGACTCGCTCCGGAGCCATAGGCCCGGCTGCGAGTCATCGGCGACATCACGATGCGGTTGGCGAGGCGCTTCGCACCCAGCGGGTACGAGTCGAATGCGGTTGGCATGGTCGGAATCCCGTCCTCGATGAGCCTGCCGCTTGGTGCGGCAGGCGATTACCTGTTCGAACAGGTAATCATCATGACGGATTCCAGGTATGACTATGATGTGGATCACAATCGGCTTACAGGTCAGGGATTTTGCTCACTGCGGCTGCTGGAACAGAGCATGCTAGGGTGCGACTGTTCGGACAGCTATTCTCTCGACAAGAAGGACGATGACTCCCTCCGAGAAGGCGGCCTCGATGCCGCCCGAGCCACTCACGAACGCGATCGTCCGGGTCGCCCGCCTGCACCGGATGATCGCGGCGCAACTGCTGCGGCCGCTCGGCCTGCATCTCGGCCAGGAGTTGGTGATGATGCAACTGTGGGACCGGGGGCCGCAGAGCCAGACCGAGCTGGTCCGCGTGCTCGACTCCGACTCCGCGACGATGACCCGTACCGTCCGCCGGCTGGAGAGTGGCGGGTTCGTGCGGATCCGGCCCAGCGCGACCGACAAGCGCGCCACGGTCGTCGAGGCCACGCCCGCCAGTCAGTCCGTCCGTCGCGAGGTCGAACGCATCTGGGCCCTCCTCGAGGAGAGCGCCACCGGTGACCTCACCGCAGCTCAGCAGACCGACGCGCTCGAGGTCCTCCGCCGTATCGAGGACAACCTGAGCAGCGCAACCATCCCGCCGGCAGCCGGCTCCGGCGGATGACCTTCGCTACCAGGTGTGGGCGACGTCGATGACCACTTGGCTGGTCGAGTGGCGGCCGGTGCGGGTGAAGACCCGGAACGGAAGGTGGGCGCGGAGGCCGAGGCCGAAGGTGGTCTGTCCCTCGGAACCGCCCGCGGCTGCGACCTGGCGGAAGGTCAGGTAGCGGCGCACGGTTGCCAGCTCACCACGGTTCGCCGGGCGGTACCTGCTCCGGCCGGCGTCGTCGTACGACGGAACCGACAAGACGATCTCGAGCTTGGCGCCGCCGCGTAACGGCACGAGCTCGCCGTTTCCCGCCGTACTGACGTTCCGCACGTAGTGGACGAGGTACCAGGACGGTACGCCGTCGACCTCGAACATGATCCGGTCGAAGCTGGCGTGCCGACCGGTCCGGACGTTCGTCAGCACCCCCGGCCCGGCGTACTCGCTTGCCTCAGGCAAGGAACTCCATTCGGCCCGGCTGGTGGTGGTGACGGTCGTCTTCATCGAAATGCCCCCTCAGACACCTGCTAGATGCAGTCGCGGGGCCAGAAGTTCGGTCACGGGCCCGGCGATCTTCCGGTGAAGGCGCTTTCCGGTCTGGACAGGCGTACTGTGAAGGCAGCTCCGGAATCGACGACATGCCACGTGAGGTGCCGACCGCACCGGCCCTCCCGTTAGGGAACGACCATGTCCGCACCGAACAGCACGCCCGAAACCCCTGCCCCGGTCACGCCGACGTCCGACCCGCAGCCGCCAGTGGCGTCGTCGCCTGTCGACGAGCTCATGAAGCCGCTCACCAAGCGAGCACCGCGGACACCGATGAGCACGCTGCGCAAGCTCTTCGGGCGCGGCAAGAGCTGACACCCGCAAGACGCTGACAGGGCCGGATTGGCCCTTGGATCTCGGCCGGAAGTGGACCACGGTTCTGGGCCGGTCGAGTTCTAGCGTGAGGGTATGAGCACACCGACGAAGCGGCGGGTCAAGCTCGCCACTCTGGCACCTGACTTCTACAAGGCGATGATCGACCTGGATCGGGTCTCCGACGACGGGCTGGACCCGAAGTTGGCGCACCTGATCCGGATCCGCGCCTCCCAGATCAACGGCTGCGCGTACTGCACCGATATGCACTCCCTCGACCTGCGGCAGTACGGCGACGACCAGCAGCAGCGCATCACCCTGCTGCCGGTCTGGCGCGAGGCGCGGAACTTCTACACCGAGCAGGAGCAGGCCGCGCTCGAGCTGACCGAGTCGATCACGCTGATCAGCGTCGACCACGTACCGGACGACGTGTACGAGATCGCCGCGAACGCCTTCGACGAGAAGGACCTAGCCCGGCTGATCGCCCTGATCATCACGATCAACATGTGGACCCGGGTCGGCGTCACCGGCCGGATGGAGCCCGGCCACTACAAGCCGAGCTGAACCCATGACCTCAACTGCTGAGAGCTTCCGGGCCCTCCACCACGGCGGCACTCCCCTGGTCCTCCCGAACGCCTGGGACCCGGTGAGCGCCCGCATCATCGCCGAAGCCGGCTCCCCCGCTGTTGCTACCAGCAGCGGGGCAGTCGCCCGTGTCCTCGGGTACGACGACGGACAACTGACACCGGTCGCGGAGATGTTCGCCGCGGTCGAGCGGATCGCGCGGGCGGTCGACGTACCGGTCACCGCGGACATGGAGGCCGGGTACGGCCTGCCGGCTAAGGAGTTCGTCGACCGCCTCCTCGAGACCGGCGCGGTCGGCTGCAACCTGGAAGACTCCGTCGGCAGCCAACTCACCGACCCGGCGCAACAGGCCGATTACCTGGCCGAGGTCAGGGCCGCGGCCGGAGCCGACCTGGTGATCAACGCCCGCGTCGACGTGTTCCTGTACGGCGGTACGCCGGCGGACGCGATCAGCCGAGGGCGCGCATACCGCCGGGCGGGTGCGGACTGCGTCTACCCGATCCTCGCGCCGACCGAGCAACTGGCCGAGGTGGTGGAAGGCGTCGGCGGACCGATCAACGCCCACGCGGCGCCGGGCGGCCCGACCGTCGCCGACCTGGTCGGAGTGGGAGCCACCCGGATCTCGTACGGCACCAGCCTGCACAAGTACGTGATGGACCACCTGGCCGAGCTGCTCCCTCAGCTCAACGCGTAGACGAGCGCCCAGTCCTGGTCGTTGGCGAGCGGATCGGCCACGTGGGCCGGCTGCCCGTTCACACAGCTGGGGTAGACGAACGCACAGGTCGCCGAGCCATCCTTTGCGAAACTCACCAGATTCGAGCGAAGGATGGCCTCGGCGGCCGTGTCCAGCCAGGCGGCTTGGTCCGCATCCACGAGTTCGCGCGGCCAAGCGGCGTACACGACTGCACTCAGGACCGACCAGTAGTGCGGGAAGACGTCGCCCCACAGCCTCAGCTTGCCGAACCAATACCCGTCCCAGTGCCGGATCGGCACGTGCCGCAGGCGTACGTCGGGTTGGTCGGCGGCGAACGCGGTCAGCCAGGGCAGCCGGCGGGTCAGCTCGGCGCCGTCGATCTCGTCCGGCGCTGCTCGATAGGCCGCCACGAGGAGTTCGAGCAGGGGCGCGACCATCGACTGCTCGTAGTTGACCTCGTGCGGCGGCAGCTCATCGCCGTACGCGATGAAGGTCTTGGCGTGCCGGATGAGGTGGTCGCGGAGGCCGAGTTCGCTGAGGAGCGGGCCGAGATCGAAGGCGAGGAAGTGGTCTCCCCCGAGTTCGTAGTACCGGTCGAGGATGCGGGTCGCGCCGGCGCGGTCGCCCTGGCCGAGCAGGAAGCGCGCGAACCACGGGAAGTTGTAGAGCCGGACGTGGCCCTGGTGGATGCTGTCGTCCTGGATCGTGCCGTCCGCGTCGAGGAGATGGTCGCGGACGAACTGCTCGTACCCGGCGAGGGCCTCGTCCAGCTCGGCGCGGTCGCCCCAGCCGCGTGCGCGGACCTTCTGGAGGAGGAGCGCCATGCCGATCCGTTCGCGTGCGTCGGACCAGTCTCGCCAGGCGCCCGAGAGGACGGTGAGTCCAGTGTCGGTGTCGTACGGCACGAACGCGTACTGGCGGCTGTCCGCGAGCTCCGGTCGCCGCTGATTGTCGAGGATGAACCTGACTCGGCGTTCGGCGATCAGTTGGAGCGGTTCGTGGAACAGTACGGCGATTCGCGCGCTTCGGTTGCCGTTGGTTGCGTCGACGTACTTCAGGCCTGGCTCGTTGCTGGTGAAGGGGCCTGTGTTGAGCTCGATCGTCTCGCCTACCTCGGCGGCCAAGGCCAGGCGGTCCGCGTCGATCACTGGGTCACGGTCAGCGTGGAAGGCGCGGAGGTCGTCGTACCAGGCGAGCTGCCAGGTCCAGCGGTAGGAGGCGCCAGGCTCCAGTGTGATCCTCGGTTGGCCGCCCATCGCGTGCGGGGCGCGGGTGTGGTCGGTGGGATGGAGGTAGATGTGGCCGCGGACGTTGCTGCTGGTGCCTGGTTCGCGGGACTCGATCGAGTACGCCCAGAGCTCGCCCTCCTTCAACTGCAGCCCGAGACCCGGGCCGCTGCCGTCCATCGGGACCGCCCAGACCCAGGCGTCGGCGCCACCCGTCCAGACGTGCGCGTGGACGGCGCCGGTCAGGCTCTCGCGGCTCGAGGTGTAGACGTCGCGGTACGGCGTACTGATCGCCAGGGACCCGATGTCGACGGGGTCCGAAGCGGTGTTGCGGAGCTCGTACGTCTCGGTCCACTGGTCGCCGAACCGGCGGCCGACGCGTAGCTCCAGGTCGCCGAACTGGTACAGCAGGTCGATCCCGGTGCTTCGCCAGCGGGTCATCGCCGGCGCGTCGAAGCGGTGGGAGCCGCGGTCGGTGATGACGAAACCCTTGCCCCAGGCGTGCAGACTGTCGTGCACCGGGCCGTCGGTATCCAGCAGCACCCGCCGGCCGTCCGGGTGGACGACCTGTTCGACCGCGCCGTCGTCACCGACCTGGACCGTGCCTGCACCGGCTCGAAAAATCTCCACGATTCCTCAACCTATCGATGTCGAGGAACGTGTAGCGGCTTCGTCCCCCTGATGAGAACACCTCCACAGAATGTCACTGAAGGGAATCATCATGACGAAGGAACAGATCGCGGAGATCCTCGCCAAGCCGTACGCCCAGGCCCTGCTCAACGGCTCCGAGCCGGCCCGGTTCGCGTACGACGGCCTCGACGGCGACCCCCGCGTCATCCCGATCGGCTTCTGGCTCGAGGGCGAACAGGTCGTGATGGCCACGGTGCCCAAGGCCGCCAAGGTCGCGGCGCTGCGGAAGAACCCCAAGGTCGCCATCACGATCGACACCGGCGCCTTCCCGCCCAAGGTCCTGCTACTGCGCGGGGCCGCCGAGGTCGAGGTCGTACCGGGCGTCCCGGAGGGCTACCTGGAGGCCGGTCACAAGGTGACGACCGACGAGCAGTACCCGGACTGGGCAGCCGGCGTGAAGGCCCTGTACGACGAGATGGCCGTCATCAGGATCACCCTCACCTGGGCCAAGCTCCTCGACTTCGAAACCACCATCCCGAAGGCCGTCGAAGACCTGATCAAGGAGAAGTCGGCCTGACCGCTGTCCTACTCGCTGACGCCTCGGCTGAGGAAGACGGCGGCGATGAAGGTACGGAAGAGTTGCAGCGGGTCTTCGTTGCGGATGGCAACAACCTTCTCGTCCTGGCGTTCGACGCCTCGGAGGGCGCAGGAGAGGTCTGCGAAGGCGCGGTTGTGGAAGCGGACGGTCAGCTCGGCAGGCAGCGTGATCGAGGGACGTTGGAAGTCTGTCAGCCGGGCGACCGCGCGTTGTGCGCCCTGGCGGATCAGCTTGCGGGCCGTCTCGGGGTGGACGGACAGCGCGGCGTTGTGCGAGACCGATTCCTTGACGACGACCGACTCGATATCGGGGCAGAACGGCTGGGCCTCGTCGATCGTGACCCGATCACCCGAGATGAGTACGACGGGAACCCCATAGGCCAGCGCCACCAGTGCGTTCACCCCGGCCTCGCCCGCGATCGCGCCGTTGAGCCGTACCTCGGCGATGGCGCGCGGGTTGTACGTGTGGTGAAGCACCGACCCGGTCGAGCCCGCCGAACCGTGGTACGAGATGAAGAAGGCCGCGTCGTACGAGTCGTCGAGGCCTTCCATCATGTACATCGGCTTGTGCCGGCCGGACAGGTAGCTCGCCCGGCCGTGGAGCTCGTCGGGGCGGAGGTTCTGCATCGTCGAGTGCGAGTCGTTGACCAGGAACTCGGTAGCACCCGCGGCGACCGCACCGTCGATCGCCGCGTTGACCTCGGCCTGCAGCTGCCCGCGGTAGTACTCGTACTCTTGGGCCGGTCCGCGGACCTGGCCCCAGTCGACGACTCCCGCCGTACCCTCCATGTCAGTGGACAAGAACACCTTCACGGCTGACTCCTCGGGTCGCGGCGGGGGTCGTCTGTCGGTGGGTCAGGACCACCACTTGTTGGCGAGGGCCTCAGCGGTTTGGTTGGTGGTGTCGAGCGCGTCCAGGGCAGCAACTGCCTCGGCGTCGAGCTCGAAGTCGAAGACGGCGAAGTTCTCCACGATGCGCTCGCGGTGGACCGACTTCGGGATGACCGACAGACCCTTCTGGATCGCCCAGCGGATCAGGACCTGCGCGGGGGTGTGGTCGGTGGCGGACGCGATCCGGGCGACGACGGGGTCGTCGAGGTGGCGGCCGGTTCCGAGCGGGCTGTACGCCTGGGCGACGATGCCGGCCGCCTCGCACGCCTCGACCAGCCCGGCGCGGTACTCGAACGGGCTGAACTGGATCTGGTTGACGGCCGGCTGGATCTGGCTGATCTTCGACAGCTCCTGGATCTCCGCGGCGCTGAAGTTCGAGATGCCGATGCCCTTGGTCAGGCCGGCCTCGACGGCGGCCTCCATGCCGGGCCACGCCCACGTCGGCCCACTCTGTGGCCAGTGGATCAGGTAGAGGTCGAGGTAGTCGGTGCCGAGCCGCTCCAGGCTCTTCTCCGCCTCGGCCCGCGGGTCCTCGTTGCCCGGGTAGAACTTCGTGGTGAGGAAGATTTCCTCCCGCGGTACGCCGCTGTTGCGAATCGCCCGCCCGACACTGGCCTCGTTCTGGTACGCCTGAGCCGTGTCGATCAGCCGGTACCCGAGCTCGAGCGCCCACTCCACCGACTGCTCGGTCTCCGGCCCGTCCGCCGCCTGCCAGACCCCCAGCCCGAACACCGGAATCGCCGTACCGTTCGAAAGCTCACGAGTCGCCTGAGAATTGTTAGCCGTCATACACACCTTCTACCACGCCACCCTGACAGTCCCCAGCCTCCTGTCTCACCAGATCGAGGTGAGGGGGTGGAGGGTTGTGGTCACGTGGACAGGGGTGGTGGAGGTGAGGGTTATTCCTTGGCTGGTGGGGAGGTAGCAGCGGGAGATGGAGACTTCGCCGTCGTTGGCGAAGAGTTCCAGGGAAGTGCGGTCGATGAGGAGCTGGATCCGGCGTAGTGGGCCGGAGAGGGTTTGGGGGGACGACGCTGAGGTGACCGTGTTGCTGGTGAGGTGGATGGGGGCGCCGGAGATCGTCAGCGTAAGGGTGGCGACGGGTGGGATCTGCGCTTCAAGGTGAAGGTCGGCCTCGAGTGGGGCGGTGGTGAGGAGCTTGGCGTCGCCTGGCTTGACCACGCCGGACCAGTGCTTGGTGCCGGAGTGCAGTTTCGTCAGCTCGCGTACCGGAGTACGGAAGAGGTGGGGGCGTCCGCCGACCGTGCGCAGGGTGAGTTCACAGGGGAAGGTGACCTGCTGGTTGAACGGCATGTCCGGATAGACGCCGTCGCGCATCCACGCGGCCTGGATGCGGCGGCCGTCGCCGGTCTCGGTGTTGTTCCAGGTCTGGGTAGCGTAGAAGTTCAGGCCGGCGTCGGAGAGGATCTGCTCGGACTCCTCGGTGAAGCGCGTCCCGTCGAAGTCGCCGATCGAGTACTTGCCGTCGCCTCGGACCAGCACCCACTTGCTCGCGCCGCCGTCCAGCGGGAGTTCGAAGAAGTCGGGGCATTCGAAGCTGTTCGGTACGACGTTGCCCGTGTCGGTCCAGTGCAGCAGGTCGGTCGAGGTGAGCAGGTGGTACTGCTGATCGCCGTACAGCATCATCACCCAGTGGTTGCCGGGGTGATAGCGGAACACCTTCGGGTCGCGTTCAGGCATCGTCATGATCGGGTTGCCGGCGTAGTGCTGCCAGGTGCGACCCCTGTCCAGGCTGAACGAGAGGCACTGGCTCCGGTTGTCGTTGCGCGACCAGAACGCGACCATCGGCGGCTTGGCCGGGTCGGGCGACAGTCCGGACGTGTTGCCGTAGTCGATCACCACCGACCCGGACTGCACCCCGGTGTCCAGCGATTCCTCGAAGAACGCGGGTGCCAGTTCGGTCCAATGCACCAGATCGTTGCTCACGGCATGGATCCAGCACTTGTTCCAGCGCTGCGCGAAGAGGTGATACTCGCCTTCGTAGTACACCAGTCCGTTGAGGTCGTTGAGCCAGCCTTCCTGGCGCATCCCCGGATTCAGACGGTCCATCACGAACTGCCGCGCCGTGAAGTGCTGCCGCGGCCGCCACTTCTCGCCGTACAAAGGCTCAGTGGCAACAGGCCGTACGTCGGGATGGTCCGTCTGCACCACATAATCGACGACGACGTGACCCCAGTCGCCCGTGGCCTGATCCACCACCTGCAACCGGGCCTTCTGGCCGGCGAACTCCTTCACGTCCCAACTGCCTGGTCTGAGCGTGTCGCTGTTCTGCCCCGTCGCGCTGCGCACCACTTCCCCACCGACCAGCAGGTTCAAGCAACAAACGAACTCGTAGTCCCCGCCACCGATGCCGTAGGCAATGAAATCCCGGTCGACCTTGAACTCCGGCGAGGTAATCACCCCAACCGGCCCGTCACCCTTGCGCTCACTACTCGCCACCGCGTCCCCACGAAACCCCCGGACATCCATCCGGGCCAGCTCCGCAGCACCCCGCACCGGTCCGGCGCCGAACGCGGCGCCCTCAACCGTCCACCCGCCCCAGTCCCCCGCCTCGAAATCAGCCACTACCAGGTCATCCCGCCTACCCACGACCGACTCCACAACGCCTCCAGCCTCAGCGACCCCGGACCCACCAAACCCTATCGAGGCCCCCACCCCAACGCCCGTCCCGAGAAACACTCGTCGCCTCATCCCCACTCCTCACGTCGGTGGTCGCCAGTCACCGCAGATCCTTTCCAGCAGCCCCACCGCCAACAACCCTTTGCGCAACTGCTTGCCCTGCCCACCTACCGACCGGGGATCATGACAAACGGCCGAGATGATCGTGACAAACGTCGGAGGTGCGGCGGGATCGAAAGGCTAGATTTCTGGTGTGTCCACTCGTACCGCAGCTCGTTCCCCGCTCGCCGCACTCACTTTCGGCCCGCCGCGGCCGTTGCTGACTGCTGCCGTTTTCCTGGTGACGCTGGCTTGTGGGGTCGCGCAACTGGTGCACCGGCCGCTCTATGACTACGTCGTACGGGACGCCGCCCGCATCGACCACGGCCAGTGGTACCGGCTGATCACGGGCATGTTCTTCCAGGACGGCTGGGCGTCCGGGCTCGTGTCGAATCTGATCTTGCTGGCGGTGTTCGGCGCGATCGCCGAGCGCGTGTTCGGCCGGTGGCGGTGGGCGGTGCTCTACTTCGGCTGCGGCTGGTTCGGCCAGCTCATGAGCTACCTCTGGCTGCACCCGGTCGGAGCCGGCAACTCGATGTGCGTCGCCGGCCTGATCGGCGGCCTCGCCACGCTGATCCTGCTGGCCCCATACCGGTACGCCGTCACGCCGCCACTTCAGCTCCGCATCATGGCCCTGGCCGTCCCGGTCCTAGCCGTAGTCGACACAGCGATCCACGACAACCACGGCCTCCCCTGCCTACTCGGCATGGCCCTCGGGTTCCTGCTCCTGCCGACGCCGAATCCCGACAGCCAGCCGGTCAGTGCCTGAGACGCGACCGCTAGGACAGCTTGTGGGCGTGGCGGATCACGTCTACTACGTTGGCCATCATGCTGGTCAGGTCGTAGTCCTTGGGCGTATAGACGGCGGATACTCCGGCGGCCAACAAGCACTTGGCATCGGCGTCGGGGACTATGCCGCCCACTACTACGGGGACGTCTTCCAGGCCGGCGGCGTTGAGGCCTTCGACTACCTGGGGGACCAGTTCCATGTGGGAGCCGGAGAGGATGGAGAGACCGACGCAGTGGACGTCCTCGGCCACGGCGGCTGCCACGATCTGCTCGGGGGTCAGGCGGATGCCTTGGTAGATGACCTCGAAGCCGACGTCGCGGGCGCGTACGGCGACCTGCTCCGCGCCGTTCGAGTGGCCGTCCAGACCGGGTTTGCCGACCAGGAAGCGCAACCGACCGCCGAGTTCGTCGGACGTGGCGGCGACCTTCGCACGTACGGCGGCGATCTCCGAGCCGCCGCCCGCCGAGATGCCAACTGATCCGGACACACCGGTCGGTGCGCGGTACTCGCCGTACGTCTCCCGCAGGACCCCGGCCCACTCCCCCGTCGTCACGCCAGCGCGAGCGCATTCCAGCGTGACCGGCATCAGGTTGTCCGTACCCTTCGCAGCCACGCGCAACTTACCCAACGCAGCCTCGACCGCCTCCGCGGAGCGAGAAGCACGCCACTCCAGCAAGGAAGACAAGGCCGCACTCTCGGCCGCCGGATCGACGGTCTGGATCGCGGTGTCCAGGTCAGCGGTCAACGGCGACGGCTCGGTGTTCTCGAACTTGTTGACTCCGACAACGACCTGCTCACCCGACTCGATCCGCTGCCGCCGTTCGGCATGCGATCCGACCAAAGCCTGCTTCAGATAACCACTCTCAACGGCCGCAACCGCACCGCCCATCGCCTGTACCCGGTCGATCTCCTCCCGGGCTCCGTCGACCAACGAGGCAACTTTCGCCGTGATCACATGCGATCCGTCGAAGATGTCGTCGTACTCGAGCAGGTCCGATTCATAGGCCAACACCTGCTGCATCCGCAGCGACCATTGCTGGTCCCAGGGGCGAGGCAGGCCGAGCGCCTCGTTCCAGGCCGGCAGCTGGACCGCGCGGGCGCGGGCGTTCTTGGACAGCGTGACGCCGAGCATCTCGAGCACGATCCGCTGGACGTTGTTCTCCGGCTGCGCCTCGGTCAGTCCGAGCGAGTTCACCTGTACGCCGTAGCGCAGCCGACGGGCCTTCGCGTCGGTCACGCCGTACCGCTGAAGCGTCAGCTCGTCCCAGAGCTGGACGAACGCGCGCATCTTGCAGGTCTCCTCGATGAACCGCACCCCGGCGTTCACGAAGAACGAGATCCGCTGGACCACCTCAGCGAACCGCTCCGGCGGTACCTGCCCGGCGTCACGCACGCGGTCCAGTACGGCGATCGCCGTCGACAGCGCGAACGCCAGCTCCTGCACCGGCGTCGCGCCCGCCTCCTGCAGGTGGTAGCTGCAGATGTTGATCGGGTTCCACTTCGGCATCTGAGCGACCGTGTAAGCGATCACATCGGTGGTGAGCCGCAGCGAGGCGTCCGGCGGGAAGGCGTAGGTGCCGCGGGACAGGTACTCCTTGACGATGTCGTTCTGCGTCGTACCGGTGAGCTCGTCGGGCAACGCGCCCTGCTCCTGCGCGGCGACCTGGTAGAGCGCGAGCAACCACATCGCGGTCGCGTTGATCGTCATCGAGGTGTTCATCTGCGCGAGCGGGATCTGGTCGAACAGCGCCCGTACGTCGCCGAGATGCGCGACCGGTACGCCCACCTTCCCGACCTCACCCTTGGCGAGCGGATGGTCCGCGTCGTACCCGGTCTGGGTCGGGAGATCGAACGCGACCGACAGCCCGGTCTGGCCCTTGGCCAGGTTCCGCCGGAACAACGCGTTCGACTCCGCCGCGGACGAGTGGCCCGCGTACGTCCGCATCACCCACGGTCGGTCCTTCTCGGTCGCCCTCTCACCGATCGCCATGTACCCGAGAGTAGGACTGTGTGCGGTTGTGAGTCCTCACCTCGTGACGGGTGTCACCAGGGGTCTACATCACAGTCAGGCGCTGATCGGCAGGCTGCTGCGCTCGACGTGCAGGATGCGGTGCAGCCGGGTGACCGCGAGGATCCGGACGACCGAGGGCATCGGGTGCCAGAGCACGAGCTGACGGCCGAGGGACTGGGTCCGGCGGTGGGTGGCGACCAGGAGGCCGAGGCCGGTCGCATCGACCGCATCGACCGTCTCCAGGTCCACGATGACGTCGCCGACGCACGTGTCGATCACGGTGTTCAGGGTCTGTCTGACGTCGCCGACGGTGCGGACGTCCAGGATGCCGGTCAGGTGTACAACGTTGTCAGCGATCGATGCGGGACTTGATTCTGGGGTCGGTGCGAGCATGTCCGTGCCCTCCGCTCTTCCGGCGGCCCCCGAGTCATCGGCCGCATGGCAGCGTTTGTGTTGGTAAAGACTCCCTGGCGACACGGAAGGTTGCCAAGGTCTCACGATCTTTTCTTTCGCGAGACAATGGTGTCCGTGATCGGTGGACAGGAGTACTTCGTCTTTCCGGTGGTGGCCATCGCCCTGGCTGGATTGATGGTACTGCTCTGCCGCTGGGCTTTCTCGAAGGCCAAGGGCGGGTCGCTGGTGCGCCGCGTCGACGACCGGCCGGCCGAGAAGGACGCGTTCGGGCTGCTGATCGACATCCGGACGGTGCGCACCTACAACGAGGCCCGGGTGGCGGTGTCGAAACTGAAGGACTTCGGCATCAAGGCGACCGCGGCCCGGACCAAGGCCGGCTGGAGCGTCTACGTCTGGCCGAAGGACGAGCTCGCCGCCCGCGGCCTCCTCGACGTCTGAAGCTCCCCAACCTCTCCCGTGTCATCCGGAGAGCGCTCTCGCGCGTCCTTACCCCGGAGCTTGGGCGATTTCGGGGTAACGAGAAGGGGTCTGGGGACATCGGACAAGAAGAGGGTGAGTCGACCGGCAGCGCACCAGACGTGAGGAGCTCGATGACGCCCGACCTGGCCTTGGCGACCCTTGCCTTTCCCGGTCGGCCGCGGACTGCCCCCGTACCCGAGACGATGGACGAGGACGGGCGGACGCTCGAGGCGTCGGTGCACGAGCCGGATCGGTTCACGGCGATCTTCGACCGCTACTTCGGTCAGGTGCATGCGTACGTCGCTCGCCGGTTGGGGACCGATATCGCGGACGATCTGGCCGCCGAGACGTTCCTGATCGCGTTCCGGCAGCGGGAGCGGTTCGACCGGCGCAACGGCGTCGTACGGGCCTGGCTGTACGGCATCGCGACCAACCTGATCCGGCGGCACCGCCGGGACGAGGTGCGCGCGTGGCGGGCGCTGGCGAAGCTGCCGCTGCCCGTGCCGGCCAGCGCGCCGGAGGACCGGATCGCCGCTCAGGTCACGGCGCAGGGCGCGAGCCGGGAGCTGGGTGCGGCGCTGGCGAAACTCAACGCGAAGGACCGCGAGGTGCTGCTGCTGGTGGCGCTCGGCGATCTCACGTACGACGAAGTCGCCGCAGCGCTCGGGATTGCGTACGGGACGGTCTGCTCGCGCCTGTCCCGCGCTCGCCGTACTCTCCGCGCCGCTCTTCCCGACCCCACCGCCGAGGAGGCCTGATGAACGAGTTCGAGAAGCTCCGCCGCGCCTTCCCGGAACAGGACGGTCCGACGCCCGAGGCGATCCGCGCCGCCCGCCAGCAGATTGAGGGGTTGATTCGGGAGGCGAGGACCCCGGCGGTCAGTAAGTGGCGAGCCGGGTGGGTGGGGACTGCCGTCACCGCGGCGACCGCGATGGTGGCCGTGGTGGGGCTGGGTGGTGCCCTGTTGGTGGGAAATCGCGGTGGGAGTGAGGCAGGGCCGAGTGTGGTGACGCCGATGTCGCCTCGATTGGTGACGGCGGCTCAGGTTCTGCTCGCGGCCGCGGTGCGCCAGGAGGTGGACGAGAAGGTCTCGGGGCGGTACTACCGGGTCCGGAGTCTGCAGGTGACCACAGGTCCGCGGGTGGGGCGGCCGCGATACACACTCGAGCGTCGGTCGATCACCGAGAGCTGGATGCCGATGAAGCCGGGCGTCGAGTCCTGGTTCGGCTGGGTGCAGCTCGGCTATCGGCCGGCGACTCCGGCGGACGTGGCGATGTGGAAGGCCCAAGGATCACCACGGACCTGGCTGCCCTACCCGGACCAGCTGATCTCCAGCTCGGACGGCGAGCCGGTCGTGAACAAGATGTCGTTCCGCGACGTTCCACCCGGCTACTTCCTGACCGGGGACAAGCCGCTCAGCGCGCAGCAGATCGCGGCGCTCCCGACCGACCCCGCCAAGCTCACCAAGGTCCTTGCCCAGGGCACCCTCCCGGACGCGACCGCGGAGGTCAGGAACTACGCCATCTTCTCGGCGGCCGGCCGGCTGCTGTTCGAGACGCCCTCGCCGCCGAAGCTCCGGGGCGCCGCCCTGCGAGTACTCGCGACCCTGCCCGGCACCCGCATCAGGACCGGCGTGAAAGACCCGATCGGCCGGGTCGGCACCGAGGTCACCATCACCGCGGACCTGTCCAAGGCCAGCGGCGGAAAGACGTTCCTGTTCGGCCGCGGCGCCTCCTTCATCATCGACGCCGCCACCGGCCGCTTGCTCAGCTCCCACCTCGGCGGCCCCAAGAACAGCTCGACCATCGTCCTCGAGTCCGGCTGGACCGACGACAAACCGACCCCGCCGTCCAGAGCAGTCCGCTGACAGCTGGTCCGTCGCTGACACGCCGGCCGCTCCGGTCTCAGTCGGTCTCCCGGGCGAGACCGGCTGCCTGCTCGGCGCCCTGTCGTCGGCCGATGGCCAGACCGGCCTGGAACCTGCTGGCGGCGTGGACGTCGCTCATCAACCGGCTGACCCGGCGCTGGACGGTCCGCAGCCCGACTCCGAGCTGTCTGGCGATGGCGGCGTCGGCCAGCCCCGATGACAGCAGCGCGAGCAGGACCTCGTCCTCGGGTGCCGGTCCGAACTCGCTCGGTGGATCGAGCACGCCCTCGGGCGTCAGCGGCAACGCCTGCTGCCAGATCGACTCGAAGAGTGCCTCGAGAGCAGTGAACAACGGGCCCGGCTGGACCACGATCATGCCTTCGGTGATCCCGCAGCCGGGCCGGCTGGGCAGGACGGCGTACCTGTCGTCGAGCAGACCGAGCCGGATCGGCACCTCGTTGATCACCCGGGCCTGCTCGCCGGCCCGGATCGACGCCATGATCGATTCGGCCGTCTGTGCCTGGGCCGCGGCCCGGTCGTACACGAGGCGGTAGACCACACCGCGATCCAGCGCGGCCTGCTCGTCGTCGGCCATCGGTGACACGGCCGCGACGTACGGCGGCGTCTCGAGCGAGCGGATCTGGGTCTGCACCGAGCGGTGCAGCTGCATCAACCGTTCCAGCGCCTGGCCGTTGTCACCGGGGACCAGCTCGAGCATCGACGGGCTGTGGTCCTGGTTGGCTTCGGTGTGCCGGCGTCGCAGCTCCTCGACCCGCAGGAGCATCCGGTCCAGTTCGCGCTGACGCTCGGCGACCAGGCTGCCGAGGGCGAGATCCGGCGGCACGGCGACGTACCGGACCGGCACTCCCTCGACCGACCGGATCAGTCCGTCGGCGAGAAGCTGGTCGACGATGCGCCGCAGCCGCACGTCGTCGATGTCCGGATGAGCCAGCGCAAGCTCACGCCAGGTCCTCGATGCCCGCCCCACGACGGTCTCGTAGACCTCCTCGACCTGCTTGCCCAGCCGGAGGTTGTCCGCCACGCCGGAATGATGACACGGCGACGGGCGCACGGAAGGGTGTGCGCCCGTCGCCGCGGCCTATCGGCCGGCCAGGCTGCCTGCTATCAGCCGGCCAGTCCGTAGGCCCTCGGCAGCACCAGGGACACCTTGCTGCCGGCCTTGTCGGTCGCCTGCACCTGCAGGGAGACCGCAGTGGCCTTCGCCGGCGCCCGCGGCACAGTGACCGTGCGGACGTCGCCGGAGCCGCTCACCTTGACCGTGCTCCAGCTCTTCCCGTCGTCGAAGCTCACCTTCACCGCCATCGACGACAGCTGCGCCGGCGTCTCCGTGCTGCTCTCGTGGTACGCCGTCAGCGTCAGCTTCCCGCCGGCCCTCGGAGCCTGGTTGTGGTTGTCCAGCGCAACGTCGGGCCGGACCTGCAACAGCGGCTGGATCCCACACGCTCCCGGCACCGCTGCCGGGCAGACAGTGCCCGCAGTCGTCGACGAGGTCGGGCGCTCGGTCCGGAAGCTCCACTCGGCGTGGAGTGCCTGGCCGTAGGGCAGCGGGTTCTCCGCCGCCGTCCGGTCGTACACGAGACGCAGGTCGGCCGGCGTCGCCGGTACGTCGAACTTCCCGGTCTCCTGGGGCAGCGCCGCCGCCATCGGGATCTGCTTCTGACCCGAGTAGAGCTTGACGTCCGCGACCCGCAACGGGCGGACCAAGGGCGCCTGCTCATCGAGGAGCGGAGGGTAGACGTAGCCGTCGTCGATCAGCGTGGGGTCGCCGTACGTGCCGGTCGGTCGCACCAGCAACGTGTCGCCGCTGCGGCACACCGAGCACGGCCTGTCGCCGGCCGGCTGGGCAACCGCCGCACCGGGCGTCAGCAGCGCCGGGTTCATCACCTCGGGCTTCTGTTTGCCGGCCGTGAGCGCCGAGTACCGGTACGCCGGAGCAATCTCGGTGTCGCTGTCCTCGGTCCAGCGGAACCATTGCACCCCCGGACGCAGCGGCCCGACCAGTTTCGTGACGGTTCGCGGAGCCGTCACGAAGGTCTCGGGTGCGTACCCGACCACCTCACCTCCGGCCGGCCACAGCCCCTCGTCGTACGACCGGTACAGCGTCGGCTCCGGCCCGAAGCTGCGGAAGTCGGTCTTGATGCTCGCGAGTTGCGAGTCGGTGACGTGGTACGTCAGCGACGACGGCACGCTGTCCTTCTCGTAGAACTTCAGGCTGTACAGGTAGGGGCTCGGTGTGGTGCTCACCAGATCGACCTTGAGCGGACCGGCCTTCAGGCGGTTGGCCAGCTCGTTGCCCTCACTGTTCGACAGGCCCGCGACAGGTAGCGGCGGTTCGAGCGAGATCGGATAGGGACTGGCGTCCGTACCTTCTCCGGGCTTCCGGACCAGAACACCGATCGCCCCGGCCGCCGCCAGTTCCTGGGCTTGTGCCTCGGTGAGGAAGTTCTGGTCCTCGCCCTGTCCGGGCACCGCGGGAGGAGACGCCAGGGCGATCGCGCCGCGGACGGCTTTCGCTTCGGCCGGATCCAGACTGTCCCCGACGTCGACCAGCCGGGCGCGAACCGTCGCGGGGAAGGTCGTCGCAGAGTTGTACGACATGTACCAGGGGTGAATGGCCATCCGGTCCCCGCCCACGACCGCTCCGGTCAACGGGACGGCGCCGAGCTGCTCGGCAATCGACAGGAGGTACGACCCGGTGCTGACCTTCGGCGTGGGCAGCGCCCACAACGTCGTGGCGTAGTAGTCGGTGAGTCTGCCACCGAAGACGAACTGATTGTTGCCGTAGTGCCGGGTGAAGAGCAGCGCGCCGCTGTAGGCCTCGGTCGGACGATCCGTCTGGACCTTGACCTGCTGTGCCCGGGCCAGCTGCAGATGCACGGACTGGACGGGAACGGTCCCGGTGATCTCCACCTCGGGGATCACCAGCACGGCATTGTTGACCCGGCCGGACTCCAGGAACTCCACATTGGCGTCGAACATGTACCGGCCCGGCGTGAGATGCAGATAGCCACTGAGGTTGAAGATCGTGACGGATTCCTCGGGGTGATCGAGGTTCGTGGCGGTGATCCCGTCCGTCGTGCACGGGCACCCGCCCAGCTGGCGGGCATCGATGATGACGTTCACGAAGGCCGTGAACGGGTCTCGCACGAAGCCGATCGCCGTACGGGTGGTGTGGCCGGCCTTGTCGGTCGCGGTGAGGGTGCCGGAGTACTGGCCGACGGCGAGACCGTCCACCGCGAGCTGGGTGGAGGCTGTGGCCGTTCCCTTGGCCGGGACGGCGAGGGTGGCCGGCAGGGTGATGGCGGCGGCCGGGACGTCGGTGCCGGTCGCGACGTTGTGCAGGGATGCGGACAGGGTGAGCGACGTCGCCGTGGTGGCGGCGTTGGCGTAGGTGACGTCGCGCGCGACCGGCGCCTTCTGGTCCTCGGAGCTGCGGCCGAAGTCGAGCGCGGCGGTCGTGGTGACGTCTTCATGGACGGCGCGCTCGACGTTGAGCCGGCCGGTGCCGCGCTCGAAGACCGATCCCGTGGTCTCGTCGGTCGACGCGGTCAGGGCCTGCTTGATTTGCTGGCCGGTCCAGTCCGGGTGTGCTTGGGCGAGGATCGCGGCGCCACCGGCGACGTGCGGCGTCGCCATCGACGTACCGGAGGCCGTCGTGTAGTAGTCGTCGACCGGCGTACCCATCGTGGTTCCGGCGGCCCGCGCCGCGGTGATGTCCACGCCGGGCGCGACCAGGTCAGGCTTGAGCGTCCGGGTGTACGTCGAGGGCAGCGGACCGCGGGAGGAGAAGTCAGCGAGCTTGTCGGTCGAGTCCACCGCGCCGACGGTCAGGGCCGACTTCGTGACGCCCGGGTACTCCACAGTGTTCGGGTTGGGGCCGGAGTTGCCGGCAGCAATCACGAACAGGGTCTTGGAGTAGCGCGAAATGAGGTCGATCGCCTGCTCGAGTGGGTCGGAGCCGCTGTCGTCCTCCGGCGCCAGGATCCCGCCGATGCTCATGTTGACCACCTGGGCGCCCTGGTCGGCGGCCCATTCGGCACCGTCGATCAGGTAGGAGACCGAGCCGCTGCCGTCGTCGCCGAGGACCTTGCCGATCAGCAGCTTCGCACCCGGAGCGACGCCGCGGTACCTGCCGTCGGACGCCGCGCCGGAGCCGGTGATGATCGAGGCCACGTGGGTGCCGTGCCCGAATCCGTCGACCACCGAGTCCGAGCCGTCGATGAAGTTGTGCTGACCGATCACCTTGCCGGCCAGGTCCGGGTGGGTGGCGTCGATACCGGTGTCCAGGATGGCGACCTTGACGCCGGTGCCGTCGTACCCCTCGGCCCAGGCTTCGGGGGCGTGGACCTGCGGGACGCTCTTGTCCAGGGCGGCCTTGACCGGACGATCCAGGCTCAGCCTCTGCACACCGTTGTCGGTCTTGGCGACCCGCGCGGTGGAGGACCTGGTCGTCACGTCGCGCCAGAACGACGCAGCCTGGGAGTTCGGGACCGTGAGCGCGCTCGCGTTGATGCTCTCGAGTACTCGCCTCTGGGTCGACCCGGCCAGGGCGTCACCGGTCGCCTCCAGCGACTTCTTGGCGACGCTGCTGCCGAAGCTCGAGATCACCGGAACGGACCCGCTCGTGGTCCCGAAGCCGTTGCGGCGCAGCAGGTCGACGTCGAACAGGGACCGGTCGAGCTTGCCGGCCGAGATCAGGGACTGCGCATCCTGCGGAATGACGAACAGTTGCGCGGGCTTGGTCGCCGTCGCCGACGATCCGCGGATGGAGAACGCCGGGTTCCGACCGTCGTTGCGCGGTGCTGCGTGCACCGACACCTGCCCGACGCTGCCGGATCCCACCGTGACGACATCGCCGGTGACAAGCGTGACGGTCGCCCCCTTGCTGTCCTCCGCCCCGGCCACCCGGTCGGCCGTGGTGACGGCCGGCTGGGTGGCGGACCCCGCTGCGGACCCTACTGCGGGCCCCGCGAGCGACGCCGCCCCCAGTCCCAGGACGACGGACACTGCCGTCGCCCATCGTTTCCGTCGAGCCATCGAATACCCCTCACTGAGCACGAAGGGGCCGGCAGGCGGCCGGCCCTGGTCGAAAATCACACGCCCCGGGATGCCCGCGGAAGGTCTTTTACGGGCGGCAATGCGACTCCGGCGCAATGCCGCCACCCGCCTGCTCAAGAAATTCGCTGATCGCACTCAACCAAACGGCCAGTCCCGGTCATCTCAAGCTCGGACGGGCGATCGGCCCGTGTGGGGTAGTCAGTATCGAGAGGGACATTCAAGACATGAGCAAGCGACGTGTTGCGCTGACGATGGCCGGCCTGAGCCTGGCCGCGGCAGCAGCGGCTCCGGTGACCGCGGGTGCGACCCAGCCAGGCCCGGAGAGCTTCCGGACCGCCGGCAAGGCCGCAGCCGAACTACCGACGACCAAGGCGCAGGCAGCGGCTGCCGCGTGTGGTCTGGGGATCGGCGCAGTGAACGCGACCGGCACCGCCGGCGGGTACGACGTCACCGCCACCAAGCCGCCGACTGTGACGAACCTCGCGCAGTACAAGCTGTTCGGCGTCCGCGCCAGCGCCAGCTGGTACCTCGAGTCCGACCGGACCACCGACTCGTTCTACGGCATGGTCCTGCAGGGCGGGAACCTGTACAGCGCGATCACGAGCTACAAGGGCGCGGCCACCACGCCGACCGTCCGCACGACCAAGCTGGGCACCGGCTGGAGCGGCTTCAACCAGATCGCCGACTCCAACTACGTGTACGGCGCCCAGCAGCACTACTTCCTGTACGGCCTGCACGCCAACGGCTCGATCTACCGCTACAAGGTCTCGACCGCGCCCAAGGCGTTCGGCTCGGCACCGGGCTTCGGCTCGGTCAAGGCGATGACGTTGATCGCCGAGACCCCGGCGTACGACACGCTGCTCGTCACGACCCGCGGCGGGTCGCTGTACACGGTCCGGATCCCGGTGACGACGCCGATGAAGCCGATCGTCACCCAGGTCCGTGCCACCGGGTTCGGTGCGTACGAGTCGCTGGTGGCGCAGCGCTGCGGCGCGAGCAGCACGCTGCTGACCGCGTTCGACAACGACACCAAGCTGGGCACCGTGTTCGCGGTCGGCCGCACCACCGGTCCGACCACCGCGATCAAGAGCTACGGCAGCTTCAAGGCGAGCTTCGGCGCGAACGTCAACTTCCTGCTGACCGGAGCGTACGGTCCGCAGCGCGTCGGCGACTGATCCCAGTAGCTGTACCGACCTGCCCCCACTCGGCTCTGCCGGGTGGGGGCAGCTCTTTGGTGCAGCGTCTAGGGTCGGGGTATGGGCACTCTGCTGGAGCTGGACCTGACCCGCGGCGTTCTCGAGGCGCCGCCCGCTTCACCGGTGGCGGCGTTCCGGGCGCGTCACCTGCCGACGCTGCGTGAGCTGGTCGCGGCCCTGCGGAAGGGAGCCCGCGACGACAAGGTCGTCGGTCTGGTCGCCCATCTGGGCGGTCAGGCGCTCTCGCTCGCCCAGGTGCAGGACCTGCGTGAGGCGATCGCCGATTTCCGTACGTCGGGCAAGCCTGCGGTCGCGTGGACCGAGTCGTTCAGCGAGAGCGGCTTCGGCACAGTCCCGTATTACCTGGCCACCGCGTTCGACGAAATCTGGCTCCAGCCGTCCGGAGAGCTCGGCATCACCGGCGTCTCGGTGCGAGCCGTCTTCATCCGCGGTGCGCTCGACAAGGCCGGTGTGATCCCGCAGTTCGGCAAGCGGCGTGAGTACAAGACGGCTGCTGACACCTTCACCGAGAAGGAGATGACCGGACCGGCGCGTGAGATGGCGTCGCGGCTGGCGGAGTCGGCGTACGAACAGATCGTTGAGGGGATCGCCGTACGACGACGCTTGGACACCGCGCGCGTCCGGGAGCTCGTGGACAGCGCACCGCTGGCCGCGGAGGCCGGACTGGAGGCGGGACTGGTCGACCGGCTCGGATACCGCTCCGATGTGTACGACGATCTGCAGAAGCACCTCGACTACGACGAGCGGTTGCTTGCCGAGCGCTACATCCGGCGTGGTCCGCGGACTCTCCAGGACGTGCGCAGGCAGTTGCCGTGGCCGGCCAAGCCGCTCGTCGCCGTGGTGCGGGTGTCCGGCGGTATCACTGTGGGCCGCAACTCCAGTAGCCCGCTCGGTGGGCCGGGGTCCGGTTCTGACACCGTCGGTGCGGCGCTGCGGGCTGTGGCGGAGAACGAGAAGGTCAAGGCCGTCGTACTGCGAGTGGACAGCCCGGGTGGTTCGTACGTCGCGTCGGACGCGATCCGGAACGAGGTCCTGCGGCTGCGGTCGACCGGTCGGCCTGTGATCGCTTCGATGGGCACGGTGGCGGCATCTGGCGGGTACTTCGTGGCTATGCCGGCGGACGTGATCGTCGCGCAGCCAGGCACGATCACCGGCTCGATCGGGGTGCTGACCGGCAAGGGCGTCGTACGCGATGCGCTGGCGCGGATCGGGATCTCGCAGCAGGCCGTGTCGGAGGGTGAGAACGCGCGGATGTACTCGGCGCAGGAGGAGTTCACCGACGAGCAGTGGGCGCGGCTGGAGGAGACCCTCGACCGCATCTACCAGGACTTCGTCGCCAAGGCGGCTCAGGACCGCGGTCTACCAGAGGCCGAGCTGGAAGCACTCGCCCGCGGTCGCGTCTGGACCGGTGCGGACGCGCATGCCCGCAAGCTGGTCGACGAGCTGGGCGGTTTCCAGCACGCGCTGACCCTCGCCTGCAACCGGGCCGGCCTGGACCGCGACGAGATCGCGCTGGCGAACGTCCCGCATCGCAGCCTGCTGGACCAACTCCGCCCCCCGACCACCACCGACGACCTGGCCGTGAGCGCCGCCCCACTGACCCTGGACGGCCTGGCGAGTGGGCTGTACAGCGCTCTGGGTCTGCCGCCGGCCGGCCTGCTCCGAATGCCGCTCAACTGGGAACTTGCCTAGGCGTCTCGTTCGCCGCCGGGTACCCAGAGGACGTCGCCGCCGGAGGACAGGTTGGCTACCCGGCCGAGGATGAAGAGCAGGTCGGACAGGCGGTTCAGGTAGGTGAGGGCGAGCAGGTTGATCGACGGGCCGTGTGCTTCGACGGCTGCCCAGCCGGCTCGCTCGGACCGGCGTACGACGGTGCGGGCGAGGTTCAGGTACGCGGCGCCCTCGGTCCCGCCTGGCAGGATGAACGACCGCAGCTTGGTCAAACGACCGTTGTAGTCGTCGCACCAGCCTTCGAGCCGGTCGATGTACTCCTGCGTGATGCGCAGCGGCGGGTACTCCGGATTCGGCGTGATCGGGTTGCACAGGTCCGCGCCGACATCGAAGAGATCGTTCTGGATCCGGTTCAGCAGGACCACGATCGTGCTGTTCAGATGGCCGGCCGCGATCGCGACCCCGATCGCCGAGTTCGCCTCGTCCACCTCGCCGTAGGCCGCCAGTCGCGGATCGGTCTTCGAGGTGGTGGAGTTGTCACCCAGGCGGGTCTCGCCAGCGTCACCGGTGCGCGTGTAGATCCGCGTCAAGTTCACAGCCATGCGAGGACTCTACGCAGGTGCGGTCACACACGTTCGCTACAGTCGGCGGGTGGAACGGTTTCGGATCGCAGGTGAGGCACGGCTCGATGGAGCCGTGGAGGTCGCCGGAGCGAAGAACAGTGTGCTCAAGCTGATGGCGGCAGCCCTGCTGGCCGAAGGGACGACGACGCTGCGGCAGGTGCCGAGCATCCTGGACGTCACGTTCATGGCGCAGTTGCTGGACACCCTCGGCTGCTCGGTCACCGTCTCCGCGGCGGACAACACCGCGACCATCGCCGTACCCGGTGAGATCGGTCACCAGTGTGACTACGAACTGGTGCGCAAGCTGCGGGCCTCGATCTCGGTGCTCGGACCGCTGCTGGCCCGTTGTGGACAGGCCGAGGTGGCGCTGCCCGGCGGCGACAACATCGGTTCCCGCGGGCTGAACATGCACGTCGCCGGACTCGAGGCGATGGGCGCGAAAGTCCATATCGAGCACGGTTTCGTGATTGCCGAGGCACCGCAGGGCCTGCACGGCGCGGAGGTCTGGCTGGACTTCCCGAGCGTCGGTGCGACCGAGACGATCATGATGGCCGCGGTGCTGGCCCGCGGTACGACGATCATCGAGAACGCGGCCCGTGAGCCGGAGATCCAGGACATCGCCCAGATGCTGGTCGAGATGGGCGCGCAGATCGACGGCGCCGGTTCACCGCGGATCGAGGTGACCGGGGTGAGCGGACTGCTCAAGCCGGTCGACCACGTGGTGGTTCCGGACCGGATCGTCTCCGGGAGCTGGGCCTTCGCGGCCGCGATCACCAAGGGCGACGTGACGATCTCCAACGGCCATGCCGAGCATCTCGAACTGCCGCTGGACAAGCTGCACAAGGCCGGCGCCGAGATCAGCGTGCTGAAGACCGGTGGCTTCCGGGTCCGGATGCACGACCGGCCGAAGCCGGTGGATGTGGTGACGCTCCCCTACCCCGGTTTCGCGACCGACCTGCAGGCCTTCGTGATCGCGCTGAACGCACTGAGCGACGGTGCCGCGATGGTGACGGAGAACCTCTTCGAGGGCCGTTTCACCTTCGCGCAGGAGCTGACCCGGCTCGGGGCGCAGATCCAGACCGACGGACATCACGCGGTCGTTCGCGGCGTACCGCGGCTTTCTGGTGCACCCGTGGTCGCGTCCGACATCCGCGCGGGCGCCGCCTTGGTGCTCGCCGGTCTCGCGGCCGAGGGCGAGACGCTGGTTTCCGCGGCTCACCACGTGCACCGCGGGTACACCGACTTCGCCGGCAACCTCCGCCGCCTCGGCGCGGACGTGACCGTCGAGCCCGACGACGCCGAGATGTACTGGAACTGAGGCCATGACTGAACGCGTGATCAAGCCCCTGGGCCGTGGATTCCTCTTCCTGGACTCGCATCCAGCCGGTTGCGCCCAGGTGGTGCGAGACATGGCGAGCCAGGTCGAGCGACGTGCACCAGAACGTCGTACGGCGCTGGTGATCGGCTCGAGCTCCGGTTACGGGCTGGCCACCACGATCGCGGGGCTCGCGCGGTACGGGATCGACGGGATCGGAGTGTCGTTCGAGAAAGGCCCGGGACGTCGTACGGCGACAGCCGGTTGGTACCGCACTGCCGAGACCGACAAGCTGGCCAAGGAGTTCGGCCGCGACTTCCGCTGGATCAACGCGGACGCCTTCGCGGACACCACGAAGACCGAGGTGCTCGACCTGATCGCGGAGCGCTGGGGTGGGATCGACCACCTGATCTACAGCGTGGCAGCACCGCGTCGGGTGGACCCGCGCAACGGCGAGACGTACCAGTCCGCGCTCAAGGCGATCGGAAGCCCGCACACCACGAAGAGCCTTGCGTTCGAGGACGGTGCGCCGGTGCTGCAGGAGGTCGGGATCGAGGTCGCGTCCGAGGACGAGATCGCCCAGACCGTGAAGGTGATGGGCGGCGAGGACTGGGCTCGCTGGGTTTCGGCCCTGTCCGAGCGAGGGTTGCTCAAGGACGGCTTCAACACGGTCGCACTGACCTACATCGGGTCCGAGCTGACCGGTCCGCTGTACCGGCAGGGCTCGATCGGCGCCGCGAAGGCGGACCTCGAGCAGACCGCGCTGACGTTGAGCAAGGACGGCGTACACGCGATGACGTCGGTGAACGGCGCGGCCGTCACGCAGGCGTCGTCGGCGATCCCGGGGATCGGTCTGTACGTCAGCCTGCTGCACAAGGTGCTTGGCGACGGCCTGCGGACTCCGGTGCAGCAGTCGATCACGCTGTGGGACCAGCTGACCGGTGAGGCGCCGCTGGACCTCGACGACGAGGGCCGGATCCGGCTCGACCGCTGGGAGCTGGCCGACGACGTCCAGGCCGCCGTACGCGCGCAGTGGGAGTCGGCGACGCAGGACAACATCGCCGAGGTCGCGGACACCGAGTGGTTCCTGGCCGAAGTACGCCGGTTGTACGGCTTCGACGTACCGGGTGTGGACTATGAGGCGGCGACCGAGGTCGACGTCGTCTGGCCCTAGCCTCGGGCGCGGTACTTGCGCATCTTGTTGCGGGCGCCGCAGAGAGACATCGTGCACCAGCGACTGCGGCCGGCGGGGCTGCGGTCGTAGTACACCCAGCGGCAACTGTCGGCGGCGCAGGCCTTGAGCCGCGGCCAGGTGCCGTCGGCCACGGATGCGGTGATGTCCGCGGCCAGTTGCGCGACCAGGGCCTGGATATTGCGCAGCCCGTCAGCCGGGCGGACCGTCGCGTCTCCGTTCGCCGCCAGCGTCAGCCTGAGCGGCGCCTCCGCGAGCAGGCGATCCAGCGCCTCCAGGGAGGTCGCCGGTACGTCGACGCCGGCATGGGCCTGACAGACGTCGCGCACCGCCTCACGCAGGACCAGGGCCTGCTCGAGATCAGTCCAGTCGAACCGTAGCCCGGGCAAACCGTGGTCGGCACAGAACGTGCTCAGGTCGGCGGGCTTGGTCAGCGCGTCCTGCTCCATCTCCAGGTCGACGGTGTTGACCAGATCCTGGACGAGCGCCAGCGGCTTCGGGGCCGGACTGCGCTCACCTGGCTGAATCACGCTTGCCACGTTACCGCCGATAAGGCATGATCCGGTAACCGTTACTGGATGAGGCGGAGGTAGTGGTAACGATGGACGGGGACTTCAAGCGGTTCTGGGCAGGTCAGACGGTGTCGGCGGTAGGCACCCAGGTGACCGCAGTCGCGCTGCCGCTGACCGCGGCGCTCACCTTGGACGCGGGCGCGGCCGGAGTCAGTGCGATCGCCACCGCGACCTATCTGCCCAGTGCGGCGCTTCCGCTGCTAGCCGGGCATTGGCTGGAAGGCCGGCGCAAGCGTGGCGTGATGATCGCGACCGATGTGGTCCGGGCCGCCGCGGTGGCAGTGGTTCCGCTCGCGTGGGCGTTCGATCAGCTCACGCTGCCGTTGCTGGTCGTGGTCGCCTTCGTCGTCGGTGCGGCCAGTGTGGTGTTCGACATCGCGTCGTTCGCGTACCTGCCGGACTTCGTGCCGGAGGAGGAGCTTCCGGCGGCGAACCGTGCATTGCAGGGCTCGTCCACCGCGGCCCAGGTCGGCGGTCCCGGCCTGTCCGGTCTGCTCGTCCAGCTCCTCGGTCCGGCCATCGCGCTGCTCGTCGACGCCGTCTCCTACCTGGTCAGCGCGACCGGCATCGGCTCCGCACGACGCGCCGAGGCCGCACCCCACGTGACCGACGAACGACCCGGTCTGTGGGAAGGCGTGCGACAGATCAGGGTCAGCCCGTTCCTCAGATCACTGACAGCACATGCCGCGCTCTACAACGCCTCCGCCCAGATCCTGGTCGTCAACCTGGTCGTGCTCGCGGTCAAAGAACGCGGACTCTCCGCCGGCGGCTACGGCATCGCCCTCAGCGCAGGCGGCGCCGGTGCCTTCGTCGGCGCAATGCTCGGCCTCCGGCTCGCCCGGCGACTCGGCTACGGGCGCGCCTTCGGCACCTCGCTTGTCCTGTCGACCGGACTCCCCCTCCTGCTGGCGCTTCTCCCGGGCCGCGGGCTCGAGTACGGCGTACTCCTCGGAGCGGTCCAGTTCCTGGCCGGGATCGGACTCGGCAGCGCGAACGTGTTGTCGGTGACGATCCGCCAGCTGCTCATCCCACGCACCGCCCTGGCCCGGAGCAACGGCGCCTACCGGACGTTCACCTTCGGAGTGTTGCCGATCGGCGCTGCGGTTGGCGGCGTGCTGGGCAGCACGTTCAGCACCACGACGGCCGTTGCCGTCGGCACCATCGGCATCGCGCTGTCGGCCCTGCCCATGTTCGTGCGCGAGGTCCGGAACCTCGAGACACCTGTGACTACAGCGGTTTGAACGACGCCAGTTCGAGGACGAGGTCGCCGGCTTCGTCGGAGGCGGCCAGGTCGACGGACGCGGTGATGCGCCAGTCGTGGTTGCCTTCGGGGTCGTCGATGATCTGCTGGACCTCCCAGTAGCCGGGGTGTTCCTCGACCATGAAGAGCGCGGGCCCGCGGGCGGCCGGGCCGGTGCCGACCACGTCGTGCTCGGCGTAGTACGCCGTACCGGCTTCGGCCCAGCGGCCGGCGTCCCAGCCCGCATCGGTGTCCAGTTGCCCCAGCTCGGCCCAGCGGTGCAGGGCGAGCAGCTCGACCCGGCGGAACATGGCGTTGCGGACCAGAACGCGGAAAGCCCTGGTATTCAGGGTGATCCGGCGTGGGCCGGCCGGGACGACCTCGGCCTGCGGCACGTCGGTGGGGTTGGTCAGCTCCTCCCACTCGTCGAGCAGGCTGGAGTCGGTCTGCCGGACCACTTCACCGAGCCACTCGATCAGGTCGGTGAGATCCTCGTTCACCTTGTCCGGTGGCACGGTCTGCCGAAGCGCCTTGTACGCGTCGCTCAGGTAGCGCAGGACGATGCCCTCCGAGCGCGCGAGACCGTAGTACTGGATGTACTCGCCGAACGTCATCGCCCGCTCGAACATGTCCCGGACCACCGACTTCGGCGACAGCCCGGCCTCGGCGACCCACGGGTGCGTCTGCCGGTACATCTCCAAGGTTGCCTCGAGCAACTCTTCGAGCGGCTTCGGCCAGCTGATCTCGTCGAGCAGCTCCATCCGCTCCTCGTACTCGATCCCGTCGGCCTTCATCCCCTGCACGGCCTCACCCTTGGCGTGGTGCAGCTGCGCCATCAGGATCGCGCGCGGATCCTCCAGCGTGGCCTCGACCACCGACACCACGTCCAGCGCGTACACCGGGTCCTCGGGGTCGAGCAGATCCAGTGCGGCCAGCGCGAAGGTGGACAGCGGCTGGTTCAGCGAGAAATCCTTCTGCAGGTCGACTGTTAGCCGCAGGGACCGGCCGTTCTCGTCGGGCTCGTCCAGGCGCTCGACAACGCCCGCGGTCAACAGGGTGCGGTAGATCTGGATTGCGCGGCGGATCAGTCGGATCTGCGCCCGGGAGTCCTCGTGGTTGTCCTGCAGCAGGTGCCGCATACTCGCGAACGCGTCGCCGTCGCGGGCGATCACGTTCAGCAGCATCGCGTGGCTGACCCGCATCCGCGACTGCAGCGGCTCGGGGTCGGCGGCGACGAGCCGGTCGAAGGTGTCCTCACCCCAGGTGACGAACCCCTCCGGCGGCTTCTTCCGCTGGACCCGGCGCTGCTTCTTCGGGTCGTCACCGGCCTTCGCGAGCAACCGGACGTTCTCCACGACGTGGTCCGGCGCCTGTACGACAACCGTGCCGGAGGTGTCGTACCCGGCGCGGCCGGCCCGGCCCGCGATCTGGTGGAACTCCCGGGCCTTGAGGATGCGCTGCCGGCGTCCGTCGTACTTGCTCAGGGCCGTCAGCAGCACGGTGCGGATCGGTACGTTGATCCCGACGCCGAGGGTGTCGGTGCCGCAGATGACCTTGAGCAATCCCGCCTGCGCGAGCTGCTCGACCAGTCGCCGGTACTTCGGCAGCATGCCGGCGTGATGGACCCCGATCCCGTGCATGATCAGCCGCTGCAGGGTCTTGCCGAAACCCGAGCCGAAGCGGAAGTGCCCGATCAGCTCCTTGATCTTGTCCTTCTCCTCCTTCGTGCAGACGTTGATGCTGGTCAGCGCCTGCGCGCGTTCCAGGGCAGAGGCCTGCGTGAAGTGGACGACGTACACCGGGGCCTGGTGCGTCACCAGGAGCTCGGCGAGCGTTTCGTGCAGCGGTGTAGTGACGTACTTGTAGACCAGCGGCACCGGGCGTTCGCCGGAGGCCACGATCGAGGTCGGACGCCCGGTCCGCCGGGACAGGTCGATCTTGAACCGCTCGACGTCGCCGAGGGTCGCGGACATCAGCACGAACTGCGCGTTCGGGAGCTCCAGCAGCGGAACCTGCCAGGCCCAGCCGCGGTCGGGCTCGGAGTAGAAGTGGAACTCGTCCATCACCACCTGGCCGACGTCGGCGGCCGAGCCCTCCCGGAGGGCGACATTGGCCAGGACTTCCGCCGTACAGCAGATGATCGGGGCGCCGGCGTTCACCGAGGCGTCGCCGGTCAGCATGCCGACCTTGTCCGCGCCGAACACGTCGCAGAGGGCGAAGAACTTCTCCGACACCAGTGCCTTGATCGGCGCGGTGTAGAACGTCCGCCGCCCGTCGGCGAGCGCGGCGAAGTGGGCTCCGGTGGCGACGAGGCTCTTGCCCGACCCGGTCGGGGTGGACAGGATCACGTTCGATCCCGTCATCACCTCGATCAACGCCTCTTCCTGCGCCGGGTACAACGAGATCCCCTGCTCCCCCACCCACCGCGCAAAGGCGTCGTACAGGTCGTCAGGCTCAGTGGTCCCCGGCAGCAACTCGGTCAGCGTCATCACCACCCATTGTCCCCGACGACCGGAACCGCTCGACGCCTGGCCGCCGCTGCCCGCCAAGAACGGCCGCGCGCATCGCCCTGGGACGATGCCAAGGGGTCGCCGCTGTTCGAGCTCGGTGCCGACGAGATGGAGATGGGCGTCGGTATCCACGGC